>JBKCMS010000111.1:0-5095 GCA_046300175.1 Pseudomonadota bacterium
GGATACTCCCATTTATCGGGCATCGAGATTATATCGCGATTATAAAGGTGCTCCCACTCGTGATTCTTTAGCTTTTTGCGTGAAGCAGATGGGGTGGGCTGGGTCGGGTCACCTTCGAGCCATTCACGCACGGAGTAGTAATAGAATTGTTTGGTCCATAAGAGTCCAGCGTATGACTGGGTAAGTATGCTGCGCTGCTCTGAAGGGGCATTTGTTGGGATAACCGAGTCATAAAACTCTAAGCACTCCTCCTTACGAGTCTGAAGGACATCGTTGAATTCAGGAGTGAATGTATCTTTGAGTGGATCGCTGGAGTTTTTTAAACAAAACCGTAATTGCACAGCTTGTTGAGCCGGAATTTGCAGAGAGTAAAGGAGAGCCGCCTTAGTTCCTACCAGTTTGGGATTTACTGCATCGGTTTGGTCGTGAATTAGGTAGTTGTGAAAGGCATCTTTGACGTAGGGAGTTTCATTCTCGCCGCCGAAGAGACGCCAACGATTTGATTCATTTTCTGTGAACAGGGGCACTGGCTTGGTCCCTGGGTTGTGCGGATCAGCGATGAAGACAAACGGTTCAAGTTGTGGATGAAGTAATGCAAAATATTCCGGTGAAACTGCCGAGACCGATGGCTTGGTCGTGTAGCCTTCTCCAGTTCGTCCCCAGCTCCATGTATTTCTGAACCAAACTGTAGGTAATACGTGAAGTGGCGCAGCCGCAGCGCTACGATTATGAATCGTGAGCTGTATTACTATGTCATCAGGACGAACCTTAGCGTACTCAACTTCGATATCAAAGTATTCATTGTTGTTAAAGATACCTGTGTCAGTTAACTCAAATTCCGGAACTAGCCTACTTCGAGAGCGATTTTCCTGTACCAGCTGGTCATAAGGAAATGCGCGCTGCGGATATTTATAGAGAGCCCGCATGTATGAGTGAGTCGGAGTAGAGTCCAGGTAGTAGTAGCACTCTTTAACATCTTCACCGTGATTGCCCTCTGTCCCCGCAAGACCAAAGAGGCGCTCTTTGAGGATCGGGTCAGCCCCGTTCCAAAAAGCGAAAGCAAAGCAAAGACGGCACTGCCTATCGGTAATCCCGAGCAGCCCATCCTCGCCCCAACGGTATGTGCGGCTACGTGCCTGGTCATGGGTGAAGTATCCCCAGACAGAGCCATCGGCAGAATAATCCTCACGAACGGTGCCCCATTGTCGCTCTGAGAGGTAAGGACCCCAGCGTTTCCAGTTTTTGGCGCGATGAGTGTCTTCTTTTAAGCGCCGCTTCTCGGCATCCTGAATCTTTTTAATCATGGCGGTATGTTAGATGCTATTTCGGAATAGCGGGAGCGCTTACTGTAGGTTGCTCGATAGGGCTCGTAAAGGAGGTATTTAACCAAGCTTAAATATCTGAATATATTAATATATTTTGTTATGCTACGTAGTATGGAGGGGCTGTCATAACTCTGATTAGATTGTCTTAGAAGCCAAAAGCGAGTTTTAGTATGAAACTGACACATTCTCTTTTATCGCTCACATTGAGTGGCCTGATGGTAGCTGGCATCTCTGGATGTAGTAGCTCCTACACTGCTCCAGTCGCAGTGGGCGGTGTCAGTGGAGCTGCTGCAGGAGCTGGCACGGGCGCTATCGTCGGGGCGGTAATAGCGAATGGGGATGTTGCAGCTAGTGCGCTGATGGGAGGAGCGATCGGTCTGCCAGTTGGTTTGGCACTTGGCGCGCTCTACCACTACAACAGTGATGTAAAGGTTGCTGAGCGCAAGGGGGAGATCATCCGACGAAACCAGGAAGAGATATTTGCACGACAGCGTGAGATAGACGCGCTCCGTGATGATGTCAAGAACGAGGGTTATCAAGGCAACCCCCCAGAAACGCAGCGGCACTACCACTTTAACGGAAATACCTTGGGGAACTACTATAGGTAGGTTCATCTGCGGTAGTTCTTGGCAACACCCTAAATCCGCCGTCAGTTAGTGGGAGAATAGGCTGATTCTCGGCTCTTGCAGCTACCGATTGACTCTTTATCGCTAATGCATTATCAATAGCAAAATTTGGCGAAGGCTATTTTAAAACTACATTGAGGCTCCTATTTCGTAAAAGTGCTGAGTCGAAGCGTGTTCCCGCAGCAACGCGAAAGAAGTGGCGTTTAAGCTCAATTTCAGATGGAAAACAAAACCCGCAACACCAAGCAGAAGAGACTAGTCTGGTCGATAGTTGAACGCGCTGGCAGACCATTAAGTCCAGGAGAGGTGCACTTAGAGGCGCTTAAGGTGATCCCGCGAGTCAGTATCGCCACGATCTATCGCATACTCAAGGGACTACAGGAGGAGCAACAGGTAGTGGCGGTAGCCTTGCCAGGCGCCCCCGATCGTTATGAAACTAAGTTGCGTGCAGACCACCATCATCACCATTTTCACTGCGACGACTGCGGACGTGTATTTGATGTTCCAGGTTGTGGTTTGCGGGTTAACGCACACGTGCCAGACGGCTTTTCAATCAATAGGCACGAAGTAGTTCTTTACGGACACTGCAGTGAATGTCGATTTTAATGATGGGAGTTATGGGGAGAGATGCATAAGATGATTCAGATGCAATGCAGAGTAAAAATAGTGGTTGTGTCTGCCTGTGTGGCGATTGCAGTGGGAGTAACCCAGCACAAGGCCAAGGCAGATGAGACTGATATATCGGAGCACTCGGATAAGGAATATCACCTCGATAAGGTGATCGTTGAATCCTCAGCATTGCGTGATACGCTTTTTAACAGCGCTCAATCTGTGTCCGTGATGACGGGAATAGATTTAGACGAAAAAGCCCGTAATAACCTCGGTGATACGTTAGCTGAGGAGCCCGGTATTACATCATCAAGTTTCGGTCCAGGTGCAGGACGGCCGGTAATTCGAGGTATTGGCGGGGATCGCATTAGGATTCTTGAAAACGGGGTTGGGACACTTGATATATCAAGTGTGAGCCCTGATCATGCCGTAACTGTAGAATCTACCCTAGTAGATCGAATAGAGGTTGTTCGAGGGCCTGCATCGTTGCTGTATGGAACGAGTGCGGTGGGTGGAGTAGTCAACGTTTTCGATAATCGAATTGCCGAAAAGATGATTGATAAGCCGATTCAGGGTACCGCAGAGATCCGTGGCGAATCAGTTGACCGAACAAGAGCTGGTGTGCTCAGTCTTGATGCTCCAGCTGGTCCGTTTGTATTTCACTTCGATGCTTTTAAGCGTCGCTCGGATGACTACGATATTCCAGGGTTTGCTCGTACAGCCGAGCAGCGTAACTCAAGAGAGATAGAGTACGAGGAGCCGCGTGGTGAAGTTCCGTTTAGCGCTACCGATAGTGATAACGTCACTCTAGGTACATCTTATATTTTCGATAAGGGTTTTATTGGTGCCGCTGTTAGTGAATTCAACACTAATTACGGTGTGCCGAATGGAGAGCCGGATATTAGAGTAGACGCCAAAAGACAGCGCATTGACGTTCGAGGAGGTGTTCGTGATACAGGGGCTTTCGTTGAGTCAGCTACGACGCGGTTGGGAATCGTCGACTACGATCATACTGAATTTGAGGGAGCAGAGGCCGGTACTCAATTTCGTCAGAACGGACTCGATGGCCGTATAGACCTTACTCACAGAGAAGTGGCTTCAGTTCGTGGCGCATGGGGCCTGCAGTTGCAGGACAGTAGCTTCGAAGCAATCGGAGAAGAGGCATTTCAACCACCCACTGACACCCGAACCTACTCTGTATTTGGATTAGAGGAGCTTTTAGTTACAGATAATCTAACGTTTCAACTTGGAGGTCGGTACGATTGGAATCGGGCGTCAACAGATGGATTTGATAGCGCTGATGAGGACAATTTCGATGTAGATCTGAATACCTTTAGCCAGTCTGCAGGGGCAGTGTGGGATTTCATCCCTGATTACGCGCTTGCGCTCTCTGTAGCTCATACTGAGAGGGCTCCGACAGGGCAGGAGTTGTTTGCAAACGGACCGCACGTAGCAACGGGTGCATTCGAGATCGGAGATCAAGATCTGGGTATCGAGCGTTCTTTGGGAACTGACCTGACGCTACGCAAGAAGGAGGGGCTAGTTCGCGGTTCGCTAGGCGCTTTTTACAATCGTTTCTGGGATTATATCAGCCTCAATCCAACTGGAGAGGAAGAGGATGACCTGCCTGTTTATGCATTTCAGGCGGTAGATGCTGATTTTTTCGGTTTTGAATCGCAGGTTGCGTTATTCCTTGTTGATCGACCAGGAGAGGAGTTTTCGTTCGATATTCAGCCGGATTATGTGTGGGCTCAGGATCGTGATAATGATGAGAGTCTCCCCCGGATTACCCCTTTTCGGTTAAAGCTAGGTGCTACCTACGAGAGAAAAGACCTCCTGCGCGCCCGTCTTGAGGTGCAGCAGGTTTTTGCGCAAAACCGCACGGCTGAATACGAAACGGCAACTGATGGCTACACGATGCTCAATTTGTATTTGAGTAAGGAATTAGGGGAAAATGTCGAACTATTTGTGAGAGGTACAAACCTGCTCTCAGAGAAAGCCCGCAATCACGTCTCGTTTATAAAAGACGTTGCGCCGCTACCAGGAGCATCCGCCATGGCGGGAGTGAGGGTAAGGTTTTAGCACAACCAGCGGTCATCGCATCCCTCAAGCATGAGAGCGATGGCCACGATCGCCATACCAATCGAAAATAGAGCTGGACGCATGATGTTAAGCTTGGCTATCACCGAAGGCCCAGGTCATGTAAAGTTTCAGCGAGACTGGTAGCTGACCGCGAATCGGTAAGACAATTAGGCCGCATGAGCCAGCGATCCCCCTGCACACCGACGAGTGCCGCAGAGACACACTTTATTTCTGCCGCCAGTCGGACTAGCGGCAGAATGCGCCCCCACAGACGAACAGACACGAGGCCAACCCCCGTGTCTTTCATCTGCGTAAACCCTGCGCGAGTGATTTTTGAAAAAAATCACTCGCAATAGCAGGGCGAGCGCAATCTTGGCCCATGAAGATCAAGGGAACAGCCAAGTTGCGCCGTAGAAGACAAAAAAACTCTAGCTGTAGAAAGAGACTATCTAG
>JBKCMS010000112.1:0-28100 GCA_046300175.1 Pseudomonadota bacterium
GATCTTTTGACACTCTTAGTCTGCTTCTTCCTACTTTTGACGCCTCACGCCAGTTCTCATGCCCCACTAAGTCAAGGGAACCAACACGTTAAAGACCTAGGGGCAACACAAATGTCCCTTGGCACCGACCTTGCTTCTAGCTCTTTCGACCAAAAGGGTAATAGCACAGCTGAGGTGCAGCTCTGGCACTATCCCTTAGGTTCCACGCAGCTGGGTGCAACGGGGGAGCAGCGTTTATACGAACTCTTTCGTCAAGTTGAAGCAGGAGCAGTAGCCCAGGTGAAGGTGTGCGATGCCGGATTGCTCAGAGGGGTACTGTCCCAATCGGTAACTTTGCTAAATCGACTTGGAGAGAGAGCAAGCAGGGTAAGGTTCAAGGTAGGCGGTGATTGTAGTGAGTGGAGAGAACGATCACAGCCCTCTGAGAGATTAGTAGCAGTAGTGCAGTATTCTCGGGATTGAAAAAACGGTATGGCAAGCGATTCAGAAAAGCCAAAAGAGATCGAGCATGCGGCCACTGCTAAAGGACCTGGTCGCAAGAAGATGCTAGTAGTGGCTGGGGTAGTGCTATCAGTGCTCGGGATCGGTGCTCCGGTTGGATATTTTATTCTCACTCCAGCGGAAGCACCCAAGGAAGAGATTCAGGATGTTCCGAGTGTTGTTGATTTAGAGGCAGATGCCAAGCCAGAAGCAGAGCCAGCTGAAGATGAGACCCTAGCTCTCCTAGATGGGGAAGAAGCGCTCGGGGCCATAGTGCCATTTGAAACATTCTTGGTAAACCTGTCCGGCGGCAAGTACCTTAGGCTCCAGCTTCAGGCAGAGATGGAGACGCCAGATATTCCGCGCCGTTTGTATGGAAGAATCGTCCCGATCCGTGACGGAATAATTATGATGTTGACCCAGAAGACATCAACCGAGCTTGAGGATCCACAGGGTAAGGAAGCCTTAAAAAAAGGGATCAAGGATTTGATGAATGAACAGCTGCGACGCCAAGATGTACGGCGGATTTATTTTACTCAATTTGTGATTCAGTAGGACCACCATGAACCAAGTCCTGAGCCAAGAGGAGATTAATACGCTACTCCGCGGACTCTCTGAAGGAGAGATTGAGGAGGGATCTGTAGAGGCTTTGGCCGCGCAGAATGTGAAGCGTTTTGACCTTGCCAGCCAAGAGCGCATAATCCGCGGGCGAATGCCGACCCTTGAGCTGATACACGAGCGTTTCGCACGACAGTTTCGTACTGGTCTCTCGCGGTTCCTCGGTCGTACGTGCTTTACAAATGTTGGTGGGTTCGAAATGGTGAAGTTCGGCTCCTTTATGAAGAAGCTGCCGCTGCCATCATCTCTACATATTGTAAAAATGACCCCTTTGAGTGGGCAATCCCTAGTGGTGGTATCTGCACCGTTGGTCTTTGGTGTTATTGATGGCCTTTTCGGGGGGCGCGGACAGGGGAGAGTTAAGGTTGAGGGGCGTGAGTACACTCCAATCGAGAGCCGTCTGATAGGCAAGATGGTGATGATCGCCCTTGATGTGCTTAGGGAAGCCTGGGCACCTGTGTATCCTATTCATTTCGAGTATCTGCGAGCAGAGGTTAACCCTTTCGCCATTACCATTGCTCCACCATCCGATGTGGTAATTGTTGTTAATATAGAGATCGAGTTGGAGCAGGAGTGCACGACTCTAACGATATGTATGCCATATTCAACACTTGAGCCGCTTAGATCGAAGCTATCAACGAGTATTCAGAGCACACGCCTGGAAGTAGACAATATGTTGCTCAAGCGAATGCAGGGCAACGTGATGCAGACGCCTTGCTCTCTGAGTGTGCAGCTAGCTCGTGGAGAGATAAAGACACGCGATTTTCTCTCTTTAAAGAAGGGCGACATTATAACTCTCGATACCAACCCGGCCGAAGATGCGCGTGTGCTAATCGAGGGTATACCCAAGTTTTATGGCTCTGTGGGTAGCTTGCGAGGTAATAGGGCAGTGAAAATATCTCGTGATATTCCCAAAAATGACCTGATTAATATGAGAAATAGAGAGGAGTATACCTACCATGGCAGATAGTGATATCGAACAAGGATTGGAAAGTGTAGCGCAGGCCGCTACTGACGTGGCCGCAGCTGCTCAGGCAGCTGCAGCGGATGCCTCAACCGAATCAACAGGTGGCATGGAGTCGGGTCCCGGGCAAAAAAAGCAGCTTGGAAGGAATCTTGAGTTTATTCTCGACGTAGCGCTGCAAGTCACGGTGGAGGTAGGGCGAACTCGCATGACGATACAGGACCTACTACGCTTGGGTCAGGGTTCGGTAGTCGAGCTGGAGAAGTTAGCTGGTGAGCCTCTCGATATCTACATCAATGGCAAGCAAGTGGCGCGTGGAGAGGCGGTGATTGTGAACGATAAATTCGGTGTTAGATTGACCGACATCGTCTCCCCTGAGGATCGTATCGAGGGTCTAGAGGGATAGTAGTATGCGAAAGCGAGAGCTAGATTACTCATCAGGTGCCACTCTCATAGTTATGCGGGCGCTTGTCTTAGCGAGTGTAGCGATCGCTTCTCCAGCATTCGGAGCCGAGATAGCTGCTCCCAATGTGGCCACGCTACCAAGCCCAACAGTAGGTGCTCCTACGATGCTCAACTCAACTTTAACTATGATATGTGCTTTGTGCTTTTGCCTAGGCGTCTTTGCTATAGGGGTTCGGTACATGCCTCGATTCATGGGCGTGCCTAAGTCTGGACGTCCTCGTCGCATTGAAGTGCGCGAAAAATTAGCGCTATCCCCGAAGGCGGCACTTTTTCTCGTTGCCATCGACAATCGAGAGTACCTGGTCGCCAGTGGCTCAGACTCAGTAAGTGTCACAGCTACGCACAGTATTACGACACCCCTCTTTGCTGAGTCCCTCGATGAGATATACGAGGAGCCAGGTGAGCTTCATGCATAATTTACAGATGCAACAGCAACACTACCGATATATTTGCCGAGCAGCGGCGCTCTTTCTTGTCTTAGGGGCATTTATCGGTATTGATACAGCCAGTGCCCAGCAAGCAGTGTTACCTGATCTTTCGATCTCTGTTGGTGGTAGTGAGCTTGCTTCGGGCGGCGGTGTGGCGAGCAGTCTCAAGATTCTAATGCTACTGACTGCCCTGACGTTTGCGCCAGCAATGGTGCTGTGCATGACGTGTTTCACCCGCATAGCTGTCGTTCTGGGAATGACGCGCACTGCGCTCGGCACAGCATCGCTACCTCCGAACACGGTGATAACTGGCCTCGCGCTTTTCCTCACGATCTCGATCATGAATCCGGTATTTCAGAAATGCTACGACCAAGGCGTGAAGCCCTTTATGGAGGGGCAGATGGACCAGACAGAGGCCCTGAAAAGAGCTACGGCTCCCTTAAAAGAGTTTCTCGTAAAACATGCCCGTGAAAAAGACCTTGCTCTGTTCCTTCAGATTACTAAATCGGAGTTCCCCAAGGATCCAGCAGATGTGCCGTTTTTTGTGGCAGTGCCCGGCTTTATTCTCAGCGAGCTTAATACCGCGTTTCAGATAGGGTTTTTGATTGCGCTGCCTTTTCTGGTTCTTGATATGGTTGTGTCATCGGTGCTTACCTCGATGAGTATGATCACCCTTCCACCGGTGGTTATCTCTTTGCCTCTAAAGCTGATGCTTTTTGTAATAGTAGATGGGTGGCATCTGATCATCAGTTCGCTAGTTAAAACTTATAAGGTTTAGCGTTTAGGTAGTTTCATGGTTATCGATGATTTTCTGCGATTGGGTCAATTAAGTATCGAGACAGCGCTGTATACGTGCGCACCGATTCTTGTATTCGGTCTAATAGCAGGACTACTCGTGAGCATATTCCAAGCAGCGACTCAAATCAGCGATCCCGCGCTCGCCTTTATCCCAAAGATAGGAGCAGCGGTGGTAGGTATGTTGGTGTTTGGACACTTTATGATCAATAGACTAGCTTCGTTTACAATCTTTGTTATCAGTCAGATCGGCACGATTGGAGTGGACTAAATTTGATTGGCACATTTGCCAAAGCTTTTCTGTCTGCGGCTAGTTCCACTTAGGTGGTTGTCCGCGCCAGATGTAGAGCTCGTTACTAGAGGGTATAGCAGTGGATCTCGCGCAAGTACAACAACTGGTTGAGCAGATGGCAGGGAGGCTCGACTATGCGTGGACGTTCCTATTGCTCTCGATGCGCTACATGGTCTTTTTTATGCTTGTCCCCGGTATCGGTGGAGGAATGATGGGGATGGCTATCAGGTACCCAGCGACTCTTGTTCTAGCACTTGTATCATTCAGCCCAACTACATTGGCAGCGGTTCCGCAGGATATGGTAGTTATGATGGCTCAGATGGTGTGCGAGGTGTGCTTGGGGGCAGCGGTGGCCATGGTGCCATTGATGGTGATCTCAGGGGCTCAGGTGGCAGGCCACGTGGCAAGCGGCACGATGGGACTCAATGGAGCCCAGCTCTTTGATCCCACCAGCCAGGGTCCACTTGCTGATCTCTCGCGCATTTACAGTGATATCGCCGTTCTTGTGTTTCTGCTGATAGGAGGACATTACGTAGCTATTTCAGAATTGTCAGGAATATCCTCAACGATTAAGCCAGGTACATTTATTCTCTCTGACACCGGTATAGGGGCCCTTATCGATCACAGCGCACGTATTTTTCAGGTTGGTTGCCTCATAGCCGCGCCAGTGATTGTGGCGCTACTGTTGACAAACTTTGTGATGGGTATCATCTCGAAAGCGATACCCACCCTCAATATCTTTGTCGTCAGTTTTCCCCTTACAATCGCCGTCGGTTTCGCTATCTCGATCTTAGCCCTCCCCGAAGTTGGGGTTCTACTTCAAAGAGAGATATCCGAGATTCCCCGAATACTGGCTCGTTTGCTCTAGCCCGGATAAACCCAGCCTCATTCATTTTTGAAAAAAATGAATGAGGCTGGGTTTATCCGGGCTAGGTACACCGGGTGCAGAAGTTAGCGTTCACTAGTTATGCGTCAATCTTCTCTCCAGAGCACAGGTTTCTGACACACTCCAAGAAGCTATCTTATTGATGATACTGCCTAAACTAAAGGCATACAGCTTGCATAAGTCGCACTAGCGCTCGGAGTGTAAACAAGGGGCTAACCCTACCTGCTCAACAGATCAGGGGTTCAACGCCCGGATAATCCAAATATGGCCAAAGACTCTCTTCCCGAACAACGTACTGAGATGCCGACTGAGCGTCGGCTACAGGACATTCGCAAAGAGGGAGCAGTCTTCCATTCATCGGACCTCGAACACGTCTTTGTTCTTGTCACTGGATTTCTTGCGGTTAGCTACGCCTGGAACTGGTTGTATCGGGACATGAAGCACATGATGGTCAGGTCATTCGGAATGATCGCTGACCGGCGGCAGCTAGCTGCCAACGACCTTGTCGAGGGCTTTATGCGCATTGTGCTGCTGGTTATGCCAGATGTGCTGATTGTCACCGGATGTGTCGCAATTATAGCAAGCCTGAGTGTGCTGTTGCAGACTAAATGGAATCGCCGCGAGAAGTGGATCAAATTTCGTTGGGACTTTGTTAATCCAATTAAAGGGCTGCAACGTATTATTTCGATCTATGGATTCGTTAATCTACTCAAGGCCATTGTGAAAATGGCGTTGGTGCTTCCTATCGGGTATTGGGCGCTAAAGGGCTTTGCACCTGAGCTAACACGACTGGTTCATATGTCGCTCCATGATGTACTTGGTACCGCCGGAGCTGCAATGAAGAGTGTTTTTTGGAAGATAATATATGTCCTCTTTGCGATTGCGCTACTTGATATTGCCTGGGGCCGATACCAGTGGCTTCGTAAGAATAAGATGACAAAAGATGAGGTCAAGGACGAACGTAAATCGGTAGAAGGGGATGAGTCGATGCGGCGAAAGATGATCGCCAAAGGTCAGCAGCGGCTTATGAACAAGCTCAAGAGTAGCGTTCCCAAAGCTGACGTAATCATAACCAACCCGACCCATTATGCGATCGCATTAAAATACGATCGAAATCGTTTTGCTGCGCCTATCGTTTTGGCCAAAGGAACGGATTTTATGGCCCAGAGGATTCGTGAAATAGCCAAGGAGCATGGGATACCGATCGTTGAGCGTAAGGCTTTGGCGCGGGCCCTCTATGCCTCTACAGAAGTGGGAAGCGAGATACCTAGAGAGTTGTTCAGAGCAGTCGCCGAGGTGTTGGCCTATGTATATCGCTTAAAGCGCGGCATGACTACAGCACGAGTGCAAAGGTAGTAGGGGAGGATAACGGAAAATGGCAGCGGTTACAGGGGCTCTACGATTGCGAAATGGTTCAGTGCACGGATTGCTTATTCCGATCGCTTTGGTTGGGATTTTGGCTATTTTGATCTTCCCCCTGCCTACGGCGATTCTTGACGTATGTATAGCTCTCAACATTATCGTATCTTTGGTGATCTTATTCACATCGCTCTACATCGATCGACCACTCATGTTCTCGTCGTTTCCGGCGATTCTTCTGGTTACTACGCTCTTTCGACTCTCCATGAACGTCGCTTCAACGCGCTTGATTCTGCTAAATGGTAATTCAGGAATGGATGCAGCGGGGCATGTAATTCAGGCCTTTGGGCAATTCGTCGTGGGCGGCAACTACATCATTGGAGTTGTCATGTTTATCTGTATTAACCTGGTCAATCTCAAGGTTCTTACCAAAGGTTCTTCACGTATCGCCGAGGTGGCTGCTCGATTCACCCTTGATGCGATGCCAGGTAAGCAGATGGCGATCGACTCCGACCTCAATATTGGTTTGATCACCGATAAAGAGGCGCGTCAGAGGCGCAAAGAGCTTACTCAAGAGGCTGAATTCTACGGAGCGATGGACGGAGCTGCAAAATTTGTTGCCGGAGACGCTGTGGCGGCCCTTTTTCTGGTGGGGATAAACGTCGTCGGGGGGCTGCTAATAGGTATAGTGCAGCACGGGATGGAGTGGAAAGATGCGGCTCAAACCTACACGATTCTCACCATTGGAGAAGGTCTGGTAGCGCAACTACCCTCAATTATCATATCTGCTGCATCCGGTTTGATAGTCGCGAGAGCTGCATCTGGTAACGATCTAGGTAGTGAAGTGCTCGGTCAACTTGGCCAAAGCGCTCGACCACTGCTTCTTACAGCAGCGGTTTCAACCGGGCTTGCCTTTCTGCCTGGATTGCCGTTTGTTCCATTCATGCTGCTCGGTAGCGCAACCGGTATCCTTGGAATTATGAAACAGCGTACAGCGGCTGAAATGAAGCGGAAGTCAGCTGGTGACGAGGCCCAAAAGCAGCAGGAAGCGCAGGGGCCTAAGCCTGGAAGTACCGAGGAGGTTACGGGTCTACTGGCGATAGATACCCTAGAACTTGAAGTCGGCTTTGAGCTTGTCCAGATCGTTGAGGGTGGCGACTTAGTTGAGCGAATTCGCTCGATCCGTAGACAGTTTGCGATTGATTTTGGATTCATAGTCCCACCGATTCATATTCGCGACAATGTGCGAATTAAGTCTACTGAATACCGCTTTATGCTTCGGGGAAGTGTAATTGGCTCTGGGACATTGAAGCCACATCACCTACTAGCCATGGATCCGGGTAACGTAGCAGCCCCTGTGAATGGACAGCCGACTAAGGAGCCAGCCTTTGGCCTAGATGCTCTCTGGATAGCGGAGTCTGATAAGGAGAGAGCGCAGTTAGCCGGGTATACAGTTGTAGACCTATCCACGGTAATTACCACGCACATTACGGAGCTAGTTCGTGGTCATATGCACGAGCTTCTAGGGCGGCAGGAAGTGCAGCACCTAGTTGACAATCTTAGTAAGATAGCTCCGAAGGTAGTTGAAGAGTTGATCCCGAGTGTGATGACCATCGGTTCTGTGCAACAGGTCCTAGCGCATCTGTTAAGAGAGCAGGTGAGTATTCGTGACTTGCGCTCAATTCTGGAAGTTCTCGCTGACTGGGCTCCGAGTGTCAAGAGCCCCGAACGCCTTGCCGAGTTTGTGCGACGTAAGTTTGCCCGTTCTATAACCTCAAAGTTTGTTACCCCAGATGGAGTGCTTCCGTTAGTTAGCTTATCGCCAGTTCTTGAGCGAATGATGAATGATGCCCTCCAGCAGACTGATGAGGGTTCATTTCTCGCTCTGGAGCCTGGTAATGCCCAGGTGATAATCAACAAGCTCGGCAGAGCAGCGGAGAAATTTGGAGAGCTTGGACAGACTCCCGTGCTGCTTGCTCCTGGTCATCTGAGGCCGGCAGTTTTTCATTTTGTTGACCGCTTCGCCCCAGGGTATGCCGTGTTGTCCCATCACGAGATTGCGCCAAACACTAAGGTGCAGTCGCTTGGTGTTGTCAGTATTGGGGAATAGGGCATGGGCTGATGGCTAGCCTCGTTTAGAGTCAGTGGTTGTAGTGCAACAAAGAGGTAACTGGTTGAAAGTAATTAAGTTAACAGGCTGTGAGTAATATCTGAGTCGGGAACCCGACTCGCTGAATCATAACAGGGACCCCCACGACTAGGAGAGGGGTCGGTTTTAATAGGTTGGTTGCGTGGAAAGAGAAAAAATCAGCAGATTATCCCGAGATGTTACCCGCGTCATAAGCTTCACTAGCGGCAAGGGAGGGGTAGGAAAGACCCACACAGTGGTCAATACCGCCATATCGCTTTCGGCGATGGGATATTCGGTTCTCGTGCTCGATGCCGATCTAGGACTCGCAAATGTCGATGTACTTTTGGGAGTCTCGCCTCGAGGGACGTTGCATGATGTTCTGAAAGGTATCTGCTCACTGGATGAAATTCTGGTACAGGGGCCAGGTGGTATCGTCATCATTCCCGCGGCAAGTGGCATGGAAGAAGTTCAATCGCTTACAGCGGCAGAAAAGCTTCTTTTGATGACTGAAGTAGAGAAAATAGCGCATCACTACGATTTTTTATTAATCGATACTCCAGCAGGTATTGGATCGGATGTGATGTATTTCAACAGCGCGGCGGGAGAAGTGGTGTGCGTAATTACCGGGGAGCCAACATCGCTCACCGATTCGTATGCGTTGATGAAGGTTCTGCATTCCGCATATGGCGAGAAGTCTTTTTCGGTAGTGGTTAATGATGTGGCGTCTGAAGCGGAAGCTCAGACGGCGTTCAATAGTTTGTCGAATGCAGTGCAGAAATTCTTGAGGATAGAAACGCGAATGATCGGGTGGATTCAGAGTGATGCTACGGTGCGTCAATGTGTGATGGATCGACGACCGATTGCGTTGGAGTGTCCGTCAAGTCGGGCAGCAATTCGGATAACAGATATTGCGCGGCGGTTAGCTGAAAGCCGGCCGGAACGGCGTGTTAAGGGTGGAATGCAGTTCTTCTTCCAACAGCTTTTACAGGTTCCGGATTATGTCGAAGAAGCAGTCTGGTCCAGGTAAGGCCGTTGTGGCACCGAGATATAGGTTTTTCAAGGTGCTATGCGCTGTGACCATTTTAGTTGCCTGTAGTGTGGTGTGCGTCGGTGGTATCAAGAGCGGTGCGAGTACGGCCGGTATATTCTACCGATGTTTGGCCGTTACCACAGTGATTGGTATTGCATTTGGAATAGTCGTTAAAGCTGTAGCGAGCTACGAGGAGACACGCGGTGGTTAAGCCAAAACGATCAGCAGTAGAAGCTTACAGACAAGTTGATGCATACGAGAAAGAAGATCTCATTCGCAGCTATCTACCTCTTGTTAAGAAGGTAGTGCACCGGCTATCCGGAAGGCTGCCAAGAGATATCGATCTCCAGGAGATGCTCAACTCAGGAATAATCGGCTTAGTTGATGCCTTAGAGAAGTTCGATCCCAAGCATGAGACGAATTTCAGCACCTATGCCCAGTTTAGAATTCGCGGTGCTATCCTTGATAGCTTTCGCTCTCAGGATTGGCTGCCTCGATCTCTTAGGTTTAAGTCGCACAAGATAGAAATGGCCTACCATCGCATCGAGCAGCGCCTAGGGCGCCCAGCGACGGATGAGGAAGTTGCAGAAGAACTTGGGGTAAACATGGAGGAGTTGCAGCAGTTACTCGGAGAGGTCGGAAGTATAGTCATGCTTAGCTTCGAGGAGCTTGGATTCGGTCATGGAGAGGAGCGTTTTCAAGCCGATGATTGGCTGGCGAGTAAAGGGCAGGACCCGCTACATAAGTTACTAGGACACGAAAAAGTAGGACTGATAGCCCGCTCTCTCGACCGTCTGCCAGAAAAGGAGCGCTTAGTTATAAGCCTTTACTTTTATGAGGAATTGAATCTGAAAGAGATCGGTGAAATCCTTGGTGTAACCGAGTCGCGTGCATCACAGATTCGATCGCGAGCCCTGATTAGATTGAAAAACTACCTCAGAAAGGCAGTACAGTAGCCGTTAAATTCCGACTCGGCTCATCACGCAATGTAGCACCTTGCGATTGATCGCTGTTTCATCAGCGATTAGAGGCGCCACGTGTTTCGTAGAGGATTCGCCCTAGCAGTGTGCTCCACACTACAGTGACTACCAGAAAAAGTGTTCCTGGGAGGCGCGGTAGCCCTCCACTGTATACAGCCTGCAGAGTCGTGAAAAAATCGAGTACCTGCGAGATTAGAAGGATCTTGACTATGCTCTGATTAATCACCGGATTTCGTGACGCAATCCACGCAGCGACCGCCAGACTCAGCAGGTAAGCGCCCAGCACACCGAATACAAGAGATAGCTCTGGCGACAGGCTCGTAGGCAACCCCGCTGACCACAGCCATGAGGTCGGGAACAGGATGGCAGACGCGCCGCATACAAATAGGTAGGCCGCGAAAACAGCAAGTAGCGAGCTAGGGTTTGATAAATTTTGATCGTTCATTGCTACGAACCTTCTTTTTAAGGCGGTTCTAGGTATATTAGCCCTGGTGTGGTATCGTGCTCAAGTAGTATCCACTACTTAAGCGGGGTTTTATGGTAGCTCTATAAACACAGTTAGAGCAATAACAGGCGAGGGAGAATAAAGTGCGAAGATTTGATTTTAAGGGTGCCTGTGTATGGCTTACGGGGGCCAGTAGTGGGATTGGTGAGGCTCTAGCCCATGAGTTGACTAAACGAGGAGCAAGAGTTGCAATCACAGCACGACGTGCCGAGGTATTGGAGTCATTAAGAAAAGCGATTACTGAAAAGGGTGGAACAGTTGCATGTTTTCCAGGGGATGTTCGCGACCTCGACGATATGAAGCGGATAGTGGCCAGCATAGAAGGAGAGCTGGGGCCGATTGATCTTGCTATCCCTAATGCAGGCACGCATATTTTCACCGTTCCTGAAGAGTTCAATAGCCGGGAGTATATCGAGCTTATGGAGCTTAACTTTGGTGGTATGCTGCATTGCATTGAGGCAGTGCTGCCAGGCATGCTACAGCGAGGTGGTGGACGAATTGCACCAGTAGCTAGCCTTGCCGGGTATCGCGGATTGCCACGAGCAGCGGCATACGGCGCCAGTAAATCAGCTATGATTCATTTCCTTGAGAGCATACGTTTTCACCTCGTGAATAAGGGGATTACGATATCCATCGTAAATCCTGGTTTCGTAAAGACGCCTCTGACAGACAAAAATGATTTCAGAATGCCTTTTTTGGTTGATGCGCCTAGAGCAGCTAAAATTATCTGCGACGGAATAGAGCGCGGGAAGAGAGAGGTGGCGTTTCCGTTCCCATTTAATTGGGTTCTAAAAATAGCTCGCGTACTCCCTGCGCCGTTGTACGAGAGTATCGTTAATCGGTGTTGGTAGGAGGTAGGCCCGTGAAGGTTCTTGTGATCGGCGGTGGTGTAGCTGGAATAACATCAGCATACGTTCTTTCTCGGCAGCATGAAGTTACCCTTCTAGAGCGTAACGCTTATGTTGGTGGTCACACTAATACGCGAAGTGTCGCGGACCCTCGTAATCCTACTCTGCCCGTTGATACAGGCTTTATTGTCTGCAACTCCCGAAACTATCCAAACTTTTATCGATTTCTTGATCAGCTAGGGGTGTTGCGACAGGACTCAGACATGACGTTTGGATTCTCATGCGAGCAAACAGGCTTGCAGTATATGGGTCCATCGATTGCTGAATTCCTCAAGGCGCCGATTAATCTGCTGAACCCTCGATTTATAGCGATGATCATCGAGCAGCAAAGATTTAATAGACGTGCCCTAGCAGATCTGAACGCTAATTCACTCGCTGAGGTGCCTCTAGGGGAGTATCTGCGATCGCTAGGTACAACCGATTACTTCTTTGACAATTATCTCGCACCCCTGATCGGATCAATCTGGTCGGCTCCAGATTCTAATGCTCTGGAGTTCCCAGCGCTATCTTTTCTAACTTTTTTCCGAAACCACGGAATGTTGGAGATGCGTACACGACCGCAATGGCAGACGATCGTAGGTGGTAGTCAGAGTTATGTAAGGGCATTTTTAGGATCATTTAAGGGCGAGGTGAGAACAAAAACTGAGGCTCAACGGGTGAGACGAACCCAATCAGGAGTTGAGCTTATAGCCGATGGGCGGCCAGCTGAATCATTCGATAAAGTTGTTATTGCGACACATGCGGACGAGGCGCTGCAATTACTGCAAGACCCCAGTAACGAGGAGCTAACGGCGCTTGGCGCTTGGAGATACAGCACTAATCATACAGTTTTGCACACGGATGCCCGGGTGCTAGGTCCAAATAAGAGGCTCTGGGCGGCCTGGAACTATCATCGTCGTAAAGGTGCAAATCGACAGAGCCCGGTTGCAATCACCTATTACATGAACAAGTTGCAGCGGCTTGCAGCAGAGCGAGACTACTTCGTTACTCTAAATGGGGGTGATCAGATCGATCCGAGTTTGGTGCTGTACGAGACGGTTTATACGCACCCGATATACACTCCTAGCTCTCCAAGAAGCCAAGCAGAGCTGCTCAAATTAAACGGCACGCGCAATACGTTTTTTTGTGGTGCATACATGCGCTACGGCTTCCACGAGGACGCGGTCTGGTCTGCGCTTGAGGTTGCTCGCGCTTTTGGTATGAGTCTATGAGCAGCTCTCAGTCCTCGATACGTATGCGCTCAGCAATCGTACGGGGTACAGTATTTCATTGCCGCATGGAGCCGCGGCGTCATGAGTTCTCATATCCGGTTGTTGCTTTGGAGCTTGATATCGATGAACTTGAGCGCAATCAACTAAACAGCCTTTTGTTCGGCTATGAAAGAGATAGGCTGTTATCGATTCGAGTGAGCGACTACCTACGAGAGCCGGAGCCTGACTGCCAGCCTATATCTATGGAGAACAGCGGCAGGCTAAGAAAAAGGATAGAATCGGAGATCTTACGGCAGGGGGGAGTAGAGTCGCCGGCGCGAATCACATTAGTTACTATGCCGAGGCTATGCGGTTATATATTTAATCCTGTTAGCTTCTTTCTCTGCTTTGACAGTCAGGACAAGCTGATCGCTTGTATTACGGAGGTTCACAATACATTTGGAGAGGCTCATATCTATCCGCTTGTATGCCAACCAAGCTCTCTGCCGGTAGAGTGGAGGTTCCCTAAATCCTTCTATGTATCTCCGTTTTTTGACACCACGGGGGAGTATCGGGTGGTAGTGGGTAGTGAGGGCCAAAAACTAGATATAAAGGTTGACCTGTTCAAGGCTGGTGAGATGGTATTTGGGTCATCTCTGACCGGAGCGGCGAAGGGCCTTTCGTCAGCTAACCTTCTAAAAACGTTGATCAGATTTCCGTTCACGTTGCTCCTTACGATGCCGCGAATTCATCTCCAGGCGCTGATTCTCTTTGCTCGCACAAAGGTGACCCCATTTTTAAAGCCAACTCCGGCGAGTCCCTATACTATTCGCTCACAACAGAATAGTATTCACAAGGCGCGCTTGTGGCTGTTGCTCAAGATGCGTCAGTTACGAAAGACTAAAGACCAATACGAGTAAGGTATGGAAGCTGCCATTTCCCTTAAATCTGAGTCCACTCAAACATCGGTCGATCATGAGCGCCGCCGTCGTGCTGAGTTGCCGGCAGTTGTCCCGCAGCAGGTATTAGCCAGTTTGAAACGTGGTGGACTGTACGAGCTGGGAGAGTCATACATTAGAGGTGAGTGGGAAGTGGCGGACATGGTGGGGTTAATGCGTCACGTCTTTACGCAGAGTGCTCGAATCCCTGTGGCCTATTCGAAATTCAGTGCCCGTTTTCTCGGATTCGTGATTGCGGACCGACTCCGTAACTCGCAGATTAATGATGGGGCGTTTGAAGTTGGGCGGCGTCACTACGATCTCGGTAACGATCTTTTCTCAGAGATGCTTGATCGAGAGACGATGACCTATACCTGCGGTTACTGGGGTAGTGCCGCTAATCTTGAGCAAGCCCAAGTTGCAAAAATTGATCTCTTGTGTCGGAAGCTACACCTAAAGCCGGGTATGCGAGTGCTTGACATCGGGTGCGGCTGGGGCAATTTCGCCCACTACGCAGCTAAGAACTACGGCGTGTCGGTGGTAGGATTAACGGTTTCCAAGGAGCAGGCCCAGCTTGCCAAACAGCGATGTGTCGGGCTCGATGTCGAGATAGTTTTACAGGACTATCGAAACTACAGCGGAGTTTTTGATAGGGTAGTATCTATTGAGATGATTGAGGCTGTGGGGCGCAAAAATATGGCTGGATTTTTTGCCATGGTTCAACGCTGTCTTTCATCTGGAGGGCTATTTGCTCTCCAGGCTATATCGGCAGAGACCTTCTCACGCTCATCAGCGGTTACGCTTGATCAATACATTTTATGGCTTCAAAAACGTATATTTCCGAATGGGTACCTTCCGAACATCAGACATCTGACTGATCCGGTTCACTCAGGTATGGTTATTGAGGATGTTCACAATTTCTCCTTCGACTATGCTTTGACCCTAAATGAGTGGCACAAGCGTTTTGAAGCAGCATGGCCGCGGTTAGCCCAAGCATATGGAGAGCCCTTCAGGCGCATGTGGAGATACTACCTTCATGGCTGCGAGGCTCTTTTTCGTGAACGCATGGTACAGCTTTATCAGGTCGTGTACTCGAAGGGCGGCGAGCAGGGTGGTTACTCTCCTGTACGATCAATCCAATAATAGGGCATCTGAGAGCGCCTTCTTTAGGACGTTGTACACGCCAAGAGTCTCCTCCGAAACAGGCATGGAGGCTTTCTGGGGCAATTCGAGGTAGAACACTCCGATTTTCTTTCGGCCTCCTAACGCGCTATAAATTCCGGCAAAGAGCGAATTGTCGGGGGCATTTCCGTTTTTTATTATAGGCGGCCCGTCAGAAAGCGCAGATACGGCTGGATCTCCAGGTTCTAAAGCCACATTTGCTATCTGTCGCATCTGCACTTTACCGATTAGGGTTCGCGGCTTGAGTGAAAGTGAAGTTGGATCGACCACAAAAACGCAGCCTCCGGTGAATCCAGCATCAGGAACTACGTCTTTCAGTAATTTGCCTACTACGGTTTTGTTAACGGAGTCATCCGACATTTCGGAATACAGGGCCTTGAGGGCATTTTTGACCGTTTCCGGGCAATACTTGAGATGCTTCTCGTCGATAGCTCGGGAGACCCGTTTGTGACGCTGAATCTGTTGGGCCGGGTCTAGCGAAGAGATGTTGCCAAACACCTCTGGCAGCGACTTCTGGTAATTTTTTGAGTTTTTTACGGTTTTTTCGCGAATAACATCGATTGCGTTTTCACCCAAAGTCTCTTTTAAAACCCCCTGTGCCTGCTGCCAATCGCTTTCGGCAGATGGATAGGTTTCAGGGTTTTCAGCTCGAGCAACAGCTTCTCCTATTTCGCACAGCTCATCGTAAGATGCCCAGGTTGTATCTTCAGTATCTTGTAGCGCAGGATCGGCTGCCCAGTCAGGCCTAAAGAGGCGTGTGCCAAGCAGCGCAGGAGTGAATCCTAGTTCCTTAGCAAGCTCCTCGTCTAGATTCTGTTCGGCAGTAAGACTGTTGAGTACTTTTGTGTATACCGATGGATAATTCCAGGCGATCAAATTAAGACCGATCTCTCGGATTACTCCTCTCGAAAAGCCAAGCTCAGGATCTAAGTTCTTTTTCTCGCTCAGCGCTGATGCTGTTGATGCGATTATGGCTGTTTCACGCAGCCTCTGCACTTGGAACGGCTCACTCCAGTGCAACGAGTGGATACTTGGAAGCTTTTGGTGTTCGGTCAAAATATCCTTAATTGCTTCAGCGCCTCCCCAACGAAGTAGTTCAATAGGGTTGCCGATGATAGATCGAGCATCTTCAGACAGAACTGCTTTTTGAGATAGCTCTTTAACTATGAAGGTAAAAAGGGCGAAATCGCTTTTCAGCTCCTCTAGGAGTAAATCAAACTTGTGATCATAAGTATTTTTCTCTAGTCCGTCACGGACACGCTTGAGCACATCTGGATTCATCGGAAACCACGGTTTGCTTACGTGGTGCAATGCGCGATCGATGCGTCGCGAATTAGCATCTCCCTTGAAACTTCCCATGTTCATTAAGCCCCGTGTTACTTAGCCCTCTGAAAAGTAGAGAGAATTCGTACTCCATCTCCCTTCTCCCCCCACCAGAAGGAGTCGGCGGAATCGACCGCTTTCTTTAGCATGAATTTATGGCGGATATTCGCCCTCAGCGGCTATATTGACGTGCAAAAGTCCGTGCCAGTAAAACTGGCAAGGCTTTTGCTGGACATCACTATAGGTTGTTGTTTTGATTCGCATCCGCGAATCGATAGCGTTCTCCAAAACTCGGGATTTCGCTACGGACTTTTGGAGAACGCTATAACTCCCCCGGGTTTTAACTGAAAGAGCTAAAGCTTGCTCTTGTATATTGCGAAATCGGTTCCCACAAACACCCGCTCGTAGCAGTCAAACCGACGTTGCGAGGAGTAGTTAGCCCACACGATATAGCGTGCACCCAGCTGTTTAAATTTATCATCACACGGATCTACAGAAAGCTCCCAGGTGTCCGGAGCCAGCAAGCGAAACGAGAGCGGTGAGCCGGGTTCAGCAAGAGTGAAGGCTACAAGAGCGTAACGATTGTATACCTCATGGTATTGCTGCTGTGGGTCTAGCTGCCGCAGCGCATCCCAATTCGGTATGTACTGCGAACCATTCACTACATCTCGTCCGGTAACTTTTACCAACTGTGCGATCACTGGTGAACCAAAGACAGCCCAGCGACCCTCTCGTTGAGGATCAAAACGTTTCACCGCTCTCACCAGCGGAACATCATTAATAACTCTTAGACCGCGCATTACAGGATTAACCTGAGAATGTGGCACTACGCACAGGAAAAACATCGCCAAACACAGAATCCAGGCAGAACGAAACACCACTCCGGCGACCGCAAGCGAGATTAGTGACGCCGCCACGAGAGATTGAGATTGGGGGATCGCCGATGGAAAACGAAGCGTAAATTCACTTAAAAGATAAAACACCCCGGCAGCAATTAACACCACGAATACCAACCCCACCGATCGAGGTAGGCGATTAGGTTGGCAGATCGCTACCACGCACAGCAGAGCCCCTCCTACTCCCCACCCAAGCAAGGCCCTACTCGTCGGTACAAACGACCAGCCCGTCACTACTGCAAGCGACTGAGGAACTCCGTAAACTCCCCACAGTATCATTAGTACAAGATAGACTATCAGAGGAGCACACCTTAGAGCCTCTCGCTGATTTCGAAAAAACGGCACTAAAACGAGTGTGATTGGCCAGAGGAAGATAAATGAACTTGCCTCGCTGATGTTACCCGAGATGGCTGGAAACACCATCTCTGAGTAATTACTTTCAAATAAGCCAGAGATGTAACGCCAGAGTGATAGATCTCCCCCGAGCGAGACCCGGCGACCCGGATACACTGTGTTACCCATGGTAGCTACAGCTACCGAATTATCCTTGATAAACAGAACTAAAGAGGCTGCGCCAACAACTGTCACAGCTGCCAGCAATAACAAGCGGGTCGATAGACGCGGACCACCTCTGTTAGCGCAGTCCTTCAAAAGCAGCGGAATAAGCGCTAATCCAAGGTAGGCCAGGGGCACCTGAAATGGGGGATAAAGCGCCAAACCAAAGCCGGCTCCGGCAACCAGCATGACCACTGCTGCCGTTAAAACCCCCGCACTGCTCTGACTTCTAAAGAGCGCCCGCAAAGAGATACATGCAAGGGTCCAGTAAGTAAGCATCTCACCGACACTCGACAGCCACCACTGAACGAACCCAGAGAAGAATATCCAAGCCGTTGCTGCTAGAGCGCATGCGTAGGAGCCTCCGGTGAGCTCCAGGACCAACACCATGAGTGCAACACACAGCACTACCGAGCGCCACATCCATAGCCACGAAAATCCACGCTCCGTATCAAGCAAGTAAAATCCCCAGTGCGAGGGACGAAAAATCGCTGACCAGTGAGAAGTCGGCAACCCCACCAATAGCGCCGAAGTATCTGGTCCTACTGAGGGATTATCGGGAGACCAAGCAGGATTAGTGTGTGCCTGTGAAAGCAACCACGGGGCACCAAGCATCCACTCATCACTACGAATAGCCTTGGGTGAGCCGTAAAGCAATCCCGGCACTGCCTGGTCTCTTTGTAGGTATGAATTCCATATGCCAACCGAGGAAAAATGTATCTTGGTCGCAACACAGATTACAAATATTAAACATCCAAGCGCCGTTACTGACGTAACCGGCGACCAAGAGAGACGTTTGAAATGCTTACGGAGAAAGCCGACCACCCGCTCTTTAAAAAGCTGATATCGGCTCACACTCATGCTTGCTCTTGCTTATCAGCACTCACTATCCACTCTGCGGCATCTGCTAAATCTTGCGCTATATAGTGCGGGTGGTTCTGATACATAAGGTCATCGCCTCCCCGCCCCGTCTTTACAAGAATAGCCTGGCATCCCGCGTTTATTCCAAGCTGGACATCCGAAGTCATATCACCAATCACATAGCTCTTCGCCAGGTCCACGTTCAATTCCTTCTCTGCGCGCTTTAGAAAATAAACTCCTGGTTTTCGACACGCACACTTATCCGCCTTGGAATGCGGGCAGAAATATATCTTATCAAAGGCGGCCCCCTGTTGTGAGGCCTGTCGCATCATCTCCCTTGTTACAGAGTAAAAATCTTCTTTTGTAAAGTATCCTAAGCCTATCCCCGGTTGATTAGTAACTATAACGATTCGAAACCCGCTATCACGTAGGCGCCTGATCGCTGTGTATGCCCCAGGAATCTCGTTGAATCGAGCTGCTTCACTTAGGTATTCAATGTGCTCATTTATCGTACCATCGCGATCAAGGAATACCGCTGGCCTGCGCTCATGAGCGATCTTCTCTCCTGCATCGCAAAGAACAGACATCTGTATCCGTTCAATTACCGAAGTTGTAGAGTGCCCCGATTTAAACGGCACAAGCTCAACACGCCCGCCATATTTCTCAACTATCTGCTTTGACGAAAGCTGCTCAGCCGAATAGTCACCTGCTTTGATATAAAGCGAGGGCTTTATTAGCTCCACATTTACGTTGTTATTCCGCTCACTAAAGATAAAAACATGATCTACAGAGCCTAGACCTGCAAGCACCTGGGCACGCTCTTGCTCGCTGCATATGGGTCGCAAGTCTCCCTTGTTTTCCTTAACTGACGTATCCGAGTTAATACCAACTATCAGGACATCCACCAGCGCACTAGCTGTCTCAAGATACTCTACGTGACCGGGATGTAGGATATCAAAGACCCCGCTGGTGTATCCGACTCGCTTGCCGCCTGCTCTGTATGCGGCAGCCTGTCGAGCTGCCTCATCTCGCCCTATTATTTTTGAACTTGTCATGACTATAGCGTGGCCGATTTATCAAGGTGTGACAAGCTATCGCATGCTGATTGTGTCCGCTATTTTTCCCGGCTATACCTGTAGACCAGATGTCAGCCTTAGCCCAGATCGAACAACACCTGGTAAAAACGCTCCTCTCCCCGGTGGCGGCGACGCAGTATTCCAAGGGAGATGTTGCCAAGCGCGAGCTTGCCCCGTTTTTAGACTCTCTGCATGCAATATCGTCAGCTTATATCTCCCATGAATCAGGACAGCGGCTTGAATCACCAGTTGAGTCACTAACAGCCGCAACAGCATATGCACTCTACTACACCCCAATTAACGCAGCAAAGATTGAGCACTGCGTAAAGCACATGCGCCTAGAAGCTATCAGTGCCCACCAAACTGGCGGCACTCAAACTGCCGCGAACCGAGCCCCTCTACGAGTTCTTGATCTCGGATCTGGTCCGGGCACTGTTGGCTTGGCTTTACTGGCGGCACTCAATGTTCCGATCTCTCTGACCTGCATCGAGCGCTCTTCGCCCATGCGAACCGTGGCACACAAGCTCCTGAGTTCATTCCCGGCTAAGCAGCCCCTAGTAGAGCTCGAAATCTCTGAGACACTCAACGGCATTTCACCGTCCTCTTTTGATATTGTTTTAGCTGCAAATGTTTTTGCAGAACTAGCCAACGACATAGCCGATTCATCTCTGGATACTCTCGCCAAGGCTTTAAGACCTTCGGGCCACTTGATACTTCTTGAACCGGGCCAACCTCATCACACTCGGCGGCTTATGGCTCTGCGAGACAAGATCATTACAAACCACAGCCATCTTACACCGATATACCCTTGCCTGCGTTCTGGGCCCTGCCCGATGCTTCAAGCTTCCTCGAGCGACTGGTGCCACGGAACACTTGAATGGCAGCAACCTCCGTTACATCGACAACTTGATCGCTTACTTGGATTCAACAAGCATCGCATTAAGTTCGCTTGCTTCATATTCCAGGAAGGAGCGCCTCTAGGACAAGGAGTGCGAGTACTCACTCCTCCCGAAAAGACTCGCGCTGGAGTTGAAGCTCTGCTCTGCGGAGCTCAAAAATACGGCATCGGACGCATCCCAAAGCGACTTCGTTCTGCTAACACCAAAGCCTTTGAGAAGGCCAAGGTCTTCGACCACCTGGTGTGTGTCCCTGAGTTCATCGGCGATGCGCCAGAGGATATTATCCTAAAAATTGCAAACTGAGCCTCGATTTAGCTCAGGCCGAGCAGTGGCAGCTAAATTTGGCAGCTATAACATAGCTCCGATAAGTAGCCAGATTCGGGCTAAAAAATACCTATTATTGCTTGTGTTGGAAGCTATCCAGGTCCGAAATGAACAAGTCTGGTTTTATCAAAGCCTCTGCGCCACCCCCGAAAAGTTAGTTGAGCATGAAAGTGCCGGTTGCTGCTGGCATCTGATAGCAACGCGACCTGTTGCTGTGCCCTTGGTCGATGACATCTCGCTAATCAATGCAGTTAGGCTTACGTCACATCGCGGAAAGTTAAGCCGGTGTACACCCCGGACCCTGATCTCTTTATTAGAGACGATTCCGCGCAATTTAGAATAACCGAATAGATTAATCTCGGCCCTTCGTCCCTGTCTGCGAATTGTTACGGTTCGTTGAATCGATCGGCCGAGGTAAGGACAGTTATCATCTTCCTTACGCAACTGCACCCGCCACGTGCTATTTTGTAGTATTGCCTGAGAACGAGGTGACTGGCTGTTTAGCTTTATCGATTTACCACTAAAGGAGCGTTGCAAGTAATCGTTACAGGAGCATCCCTCCGGAAGATCAAACGGACCACATCCGAACAGGGCATTGTCACAGCACGCTGGCCGATTAAAGGGGCAATTACCGCCCTCGCAGCCAACGGTAAATGTCGCAATCAGAAGCACGCTAAGGCAGCAAAGCAAGGTAGAATATTTTAGAACCACCGCAGTGGGCCAATAAGGTCGGCGCAGCATTTTTTTTGGTGAACGTTCTTCTTGCATATGGCACTATAGCGTTCTCCAAAAGTCCGTAGCGAAATCCCGAGTTTTGGAGAACGCTATCGATTCGCGGATGCTAATCAAAACAACAACCTATAGTGATGTCCAGCAAAAGCCTTGCCAGTGTTACTGGCACGGACTTTTGCACGTCACTATAGACAACAAGCGGTATCGATAAAAGGGTCTCTACCTATAGCTTCCAACCGCTACTGTTTTAAACGTAGCACAGAAACCCTACACTACCTAAGGACCAGTAGATTGCTTAGTGCTGGTATGACCGCTGTCGTAAGACTTAAACAATATACTGTTCTATCACGTCAAACGCCTATAATGAGTTTCCCGAACGTGAAATGTAATATCCTGGCGAACAGCCATTATCCTAAAATGGCAATTAAGGAGCATGAAAATGCGGCATGAACCACTACCTTTAATACCGGTCAAGTCGTTAAGGTGCTTAAAATCCGCTTACCAGTAAAAAATTGGGCGTATCCAGCTATATACACTAGGTATTTTTAGCTGAAAAATAACGGTCGGGAACGTTTAAGACAGGTTCTCTATTACCTACCGATTGCATCTAATGTTAAGAGTAGGCTTAAAACGAGGAATGGATTTCTGTAATGCCGGCTAAAGTTCAATTAAAACTCCTGTCGAATTCAGGTGAGTTGCTCAACGTTGCAACCTGCTCTGCCGGCAAGATATCGGTATTGAGGGCCTCAACACCAAGCGACCTACGGCCGTACCAACGTGCGCTCTCTGGTTCAAGCGGCAGAGATAATCTGGAGATTCTGTGCGATGGAGCACCGTTCCAACCAGACCAGCACACTTTGATTGGATTCGGCGAACCTTCGCCCACTAGTGGCTACACCGTTAAAGAGTTTGCCGTTAGTCGTGGTGTTTCAGATCTAGCGCTAGCTACTCAGCTGCTTTCGGTCGGGCTCGATGATGTAATCGATAAGCGCTGCTCGGAGCTAACTGCTGATCAAGAGGCCCGACTCCGACTGCTAGCTGCCACTGGCGAGCCCGATAAGGTTATAGTGCTCAACGATCCTTTCGAAAATGTTTCAGGCAAGTGGCGTGAGCGAGTAGCAGAGCTATTAGCGGAGTTTGCGAGAAGCCGGAACGCGCTGATCATTATTGCCAGCTTAACGTACAGGCCGGAAGCCTGGGTAGCAAATGATCGAATCGACCGTATCGAGGTCGGTCAGACATCTCAGCGTACCATCGGATTCGGTTCCGCTGGTTCACAGAGCAACGCGCCAATAGAAGATATTCGCAATCAGCTTAGAGTCGATCCACGTTTTGCGGGGCAGATCACTGGCAGTAATCAGCGCTCTACAACTGCTGCGGCGGCTGGCGCTATAACCGCAGGAATCAAGGCCACAGACCTTGACCCTGCCAGCACTCTGGTCGCATCGCAGAAGCCTTGGGTATCAGTGATCGGAAAGCTTCTCTTTGCCCTAATCGGAAGTTCTGTAGGAGGTTGGGCGCTATTTACTGCGGTGTCGATGTATAACCCTACGGGAAACACGCCAAAGTCGGCTAAATCCCCCTCGGACGCGAGGATTGCGGCCAATCAAGTCCCACCGGCTGCACAAGCTGATCTGTCTGGAAAGGATAAGAGCTCTGGCGTTTCTCAAGCACCAGCTGCCACTGATGTTCGCTCCTCACTTGTAGCACCAGCACAGGTTGGGGACAGCAAGGTCTCGGCGACTGACTCAGCTTATCTTCTCGATTCTTACCCTGCCGCAATTAAAGCCTCATTACTTGAGACAGCGCGTGGTCTAATCGACTTTGGTGGTGCGGCAGATAAAGGAGCTGCTGAAATGCCCGCGTCTGAGAGCGCTCAGCAGCGCCAGGCGCCTTCGGGAAATCTATTTTCACTTTTGGAGGCCGCAAGTGGATCTAAGAATGACCCGCAGCCAATTAATCCTGGAGACTCTAATATTATTGTCCCGGCCGAAGAACAAACTAGTGAGGTTGACTCATCCACCATCAGCCCAGAAGAGGCACAGCGCGAGGCGATTCGAAACCGATTCCTGGAGGCTATTCGAGCATCTGCTCTTCGACGCCAAGCTGAAGCTGAGGAGCAGGTAGCTGAATAAGCTGCTAAGACGGCTCACCAACTTTTATCACTCGGGAGCGAAACTCTTTGTGGTGCGCAGATATAATTTCAAACGCCTCCTCTGGCGTATCAACCAGATGAATGAATGAAAAATCCTTTTCGTTCATTAGACCACGAGCACAGGTCTCCGCCCTCATCCAATCGAGAATCCCCTGCCAATAGGCTTTCTCAAGCAACACCACTGGTCGTGGGGCCACATGCTTTACCTGGATCAACTGCCAGACGAAGAACAGCTCCAGTATCGTTCCGATTCCTCCCGGAGTGCAGATCACAGAGTGTGAAAGGCGCATGAAATCGTCCAGACGCGAGGAAAACTTATGATGGTGCCTTTTTATATCTAGGTGCCGATTCGGCTCTGGTTCAAACTCCAACTGGATTGATAGCCCATACGATAGGCTACGCGTTTTTTTCTCTTCACGACCCAAGCGCGCTCCTTTGTTGGCGGCCTCCATCAGTCCCGGACCACCACCTGTAAGAACATCGATCCCTTCCCAGGCAAGATAACGCGCCACCTCAAACACCTCTGCGTATTGCTTGGTGTCTGGCTTGATGCGAGCGCTACCGAATATACAACACCGGTAAAACCGATCCTCGTCTAACTTACGGAGCTCAGCCTCAATAACCATCGTACGCTGGTAAAGCAAGCGCAGACGTTCATCGAGATGGCGTCGCAACTCACTTCGTCTTCCTTGATTCTTGGAACGGGCGTTACCAGACTGGGCTCTTTGTCGATGCGGCGCCTTGCCCCGGGCCTCCATAGAACTGGACACTCGTGATTTAGGCTTAGCACGACTGCGTGAGCCTGAGGGAACCTGCTTATTGGCTTTGCTTTTATTGTTTTTCTTCATATCGTCTGTCTGGTATACCACAGCAAAGAGGTCCCGGCTAAGGGGATTATTGTTTTGTTGCCTGCGTATTAATAGCAGCCCCTAAAAGGAAGTTATAGCATCATGAGAGTTTGCGGAGTTGACGAAGCTGGCAGAGGCCCTCTAGCTGGACCGGTAGTGGCTGCCGCCGTTGTATTCGACGAATCGTTTCAGGATCCGCGTATTAGAGACTCCAAGACCCTTTCGGCGAAACAAAGAGAGAAACTTTTCGATTATATTAAGGAGAGCGCTTTATCATGGTCGATTATAGCCGTAGGGCCGCGTCGCATCGACCAGATCAACATTCTCCAGGCTACCAAGCTAGCGATGAAACTGGCAGTTGAGCGGGTCTCTGCAGACCTGGTGCTGGTCGATGGCAATCAACCAATTATCTGCGCCATTCCACAGCGCACGGTTATTGGAGGCGATCGACTGCACGTGCAGATTTCAGCTGCCTCGATTCTGGCGAAGGTTTGGCGAGACCGGCTGATGCAAGCGCTCGCAAAACGTTATCCGGGTTATGGGCTTGAGAAGCACGCGGGCTATCCAACCGCTGCTCATAGGGCCGCGCTTCTAGAACTGGGGCCGAGTAGGATTCATCGCAGGACATTTGCTGGAGTATGTCAGCCATCGCAAGTCATAAAATACGAATACCCGGTTGGCTCAGGAGCTATTTCAGGCTGACAAAACCTAAAGACCTCATCGGTAGGTGGGGCGAACGAGCTGCACGTAAATATTTACGCTCCACCGGGGCAATCGCCGTTACTACTAATTGGCGTAATAAAATCGGAGAGCTCGACCTAATCGCCATCGATAAACGCACGCTGTTGATCGTTGAAGTAAAGACCAGGCACATTTCTCAGCTGGCCATGTATCCCGCTATAGCCGCTGTCACACACGACAAACGTCACCGACTTGAGTCACTCGGGCGCAGCTTTATGCGTAATCATGGGCCATTTTGTCGAAGATATGCGATAAGCAACCGACGAACCGATGTTATTGAGGTCTACTACTCACGGTCATGGCTGGGCACCCTAAAAGCTTGTCGAATTTGCTGGCACAAGGGCATAACCACGTAAGGGTCTGCACATCTGGATGGACTACCTTTTTGTTACGCCTCGGTGTAGACTAGACAAGTCGCGCACTGACGCGCGCAAGTTCTCTCCTAGGAGCCTTGAAAGGTCATGAAAAAACACATTACTGCCTTATCGGTCACCTGCCTCGCATCTTTTTTGGGTTTCAGCATCTGCTCTACGGCGCACGCCGAAGACAACTCCTGGAAGGGCGCTTTTCAACCACTCCCTGAAATAGCTCCGTCTGCCGACCACCCTTCTTCGCCAGAGAAGATCGCTCTTGGCAAAAGCCTATACATGGACACGCGACTGTCAAAGAACGACAAGATGTCGTGCAACACCTGCCATAACATATCTACCTTCGGAGTCGACAATGAGCCAACCTCTCCAGGCCATGAAGGAAAGCGTGGTGGAAGAAACTCTCCAAGCTCATTTAACGCCGCACTACACGTTGCACAGTTCTGGGATGGACGAGCCAAGGATGTTGAAGCACAAGCCCTCGGCCCGATCTTGAACCCGATAGAGATGGGTATGGAGTCGGAAGAGAAGGTCGTCGAGAAGCTTAAAAAAGATCCCAACACCGTGGCTGCGTTCAAAGCTGCCTTCCCTGAGCAAGCCGACCCTTTGACCTATAAAAATATCGGCGAAGCGATCGGTGCGTTCGAGAGAACCCTCATTACTCCATCTCGCTTCGATGCGTACCTCAAAGGCGATGACAACGCTCTCACTGCTGAAGAGAAGGCTGGTGGAAAGCTCTTCGTACAAACCGGATGCACTGCGTGCCACATGGGCGCAACTCTGGGAGGGCAGCTGTACCAAAAGCTTGGGCTCGTAAAGGATTACCCGACACAAGATTTGGGGCGCTTCGAGGTCACGAAGCTCGAAGCTGATAAGAAGATGTTCAAGGTACCTTCGCTCCGCAACGTCGCCAAGACTGGTCCTTACTTTCATGATGGAAGTGTGAAGACCCTTGAGGAGGCTGTTCACCAGATGGGTGAGTATCAGCTCGGCAAGAACCTCTCGAAAGAAGAGGTCGCGAGCATCGTTACGTTCCTCAATACCCTTACGGGCACCCCTCCTGTATCGGCCAACTAATTCGGCCGAACAATGGAGCTACACGGCGAACCCCAAGAGTCTTGTCCGCGTTGTGACCGGCTTCCACGTTATTGCGTGTGCGAGTTTGTCTCTCCGTTAGTGGTGAAAACCGGGATCCTAGTGCTCCAGCACCCACAGGAGCCCGGAGTGGACATCGGCACCGTTCCGATTATCGCGCAAACCTTTCCGGATGCCGTGATAAAGACCGGGCTTTCGTGGCCGAACTTGAAGAAAGCCCTTGGGCGTGAGGTTGATCCGCAACGTTGGGGGGTGCTCTACCTGGGAAGCGTGCACACAGAGACGCTGCCGCCAGGCAGAACCCTCTTTACCGTTGATAAGAAAGGGGCTCCCCTCGCAGATCAGGATCAGGTGTTAAACAAGCTGGAGGGCATAGTACTGCTCGATGGCACATGGAGCCAAGCGAAGACCCTCTGGTGGCGTAATGCGTGGCTGCTAAAACTACGTCGGCTGGTTATCCACACCCGTAAACGCTCACTATACGACCCAATCCGAAAGGAGCCGCGTAAAGGCTGCCTCTCAACCCTAGAGACTACTGGCGAGGTGCTCAGTGTCCTTGAGAAGCGTGATGATATCGCCCCTGCGCTAGAGAGGCCCCTAAAAGAGCTCGTGGCGCGGCTAACAAAGCATCGGCCTCCGGGTAGGCTGGGCAAGGGCACCTCTGGGGGCTACCGTTTCCGCCGGAAATAGCTCCTTTTTACTTTACTTACTGTTTACTTACTGTAGGGGGTCTACTATCCGAGGCTGGGAGTTCAAGGGGGCAGCCAGACCCCCGCAGGACAATAGGCCCAACCTCAGTGCACTCTCGTTTTCTGGTAAAAATTGAATCTGTAGATACACCTCCGCCCTGCGAATCGGAGATCGCATGTGTGGTGGTTAGGCGAGCGCTAGGCTGCGATAAGGACGTTCGCTAGCTTGGGCATCGATGGAGGATACAACCCAGGCGGATACTTTGCCGTGGTGTCTCCCATGCGCCATAACGCTAGTACTCTTCTCGCTTCCTGCTTTAGTCTCTTTAAAGACCGTGTGTACGCGATTCGTATGGATCGTTTATCTGAGGGGCACCACATCCTCCT
>JBKCMS010000113.1:0-2232 GCA_046300175.1 Pseudomonadota bacterium
TAAAATAACAACTCTAGCTGTTCAAGAAAAAGAAAAGGCCTTCCGGAAAGAAATTGCAGAACCAAGAAAGAGATCAACGAAGTAATTACGAAGACGAATGAGGTAATGGCGTAAGAAGTTTTGGCTTGGTTAGCGGATGTAGTAATCTGATTTATTAGATCAGTATCAGATTTATTCTGTGAGACAGACACAAATTCGTCTCTAACGTTTGCAAGTCTGATCATCATATTGCGGAGAAAAGTAAACTCGAGAAATATCAACCACACCATGAGGAAGATGGAATGGAGGCTAAATTTTGTCAAGAGCCATCCGATGAAACACGCATATATCAGAAAGACGGGCAGGTGGAACCAGAATCTATAAAAATTAACGTTGCTGGTACTTAGGCCATAGCGTGAAGAACGCTGCATGCTTCTGTAATAGCTCGACATGAGTGCCCACCGCAGGATATACACAGGCACGAGTACGATCGTGAAGTATATAGCTGATGTCAACGTCTCTAAAACTGACATGAAATTCTCCTACCGGATATGCTCTGGCATCCTTCTAAGCGGTCGACTTTAGGTAGACACTTAGTGGATCGATGCCGCAGCCGCCGGGTATGTCTTTCGGCTCTCATTACCAGAATAGTTTATTGATCACGCCCCCCGCCTAAGGCAGGGCTGACCTACTCAGCGGAACAATTCCACTCTAATTCCGTTTGCGTTGATACCCTGACGTTTATAGTCTGAAGAAAACTGTTCGATGGATACATCGCCGCACGGCGCCAAGGAAATGACCACCCGTCCGATGCCTAGTTCCTTGTTTCTAGCGATAGTGGCAGCCCTGACTCCGCGTTTCCACACATTTTCCTGAACCTCTTTAGTGACTTGCTCTTTAGATAGTCTTGGGATCACCATGATGCCCGGACAAGTTTCAGCTAGGCCTTCGACCGAACCATCTTCAACCAGAACACTGCGCTCCTTTTGGATTCGCGCAATGGTGGCGTTTGACGCCAATTGACCGTAAGGCGAGAGTCGTGCGTAAAAATCAGTTAATGATTTTGCGCTCTGCGCGCTAGCTCTAACCAGTGGTAGGATTTCCTCGGCTGCTTGGAGAGCCTGCTTCTCACCAGGATTTGCCATGGACTTATCGATAGCCTGGCCTTGTCGAGCCTTGGCCTTGATATTAGCCAAAGGATGAGAAATCATAGACATCATCGGGCCAGAGATCGCCACAATCGCGATTGAGGCGATTGAAGTTATAGTCCAGCGTCGACGAATTCGGGCCGGAAAGTCCCACTGTGGTGTTAATCTGCTGGGATCTTTTTTATCGGCTTTTATAGCTGCTTCCATGATCAGTAACACCACATACCCTGCACCTATGATCAAGGCAAAATGTAGCGATGCCTTCTCCCCATAAGCAACTTGTTCGAGGGTGCGTCCATTGTTGAAAAACGGAAATATGAGGACCGCGATAGCTATGAATACGGGAATTAAGAAGTACATTACCTCTTTTCTATAGTATGTTCGCCAGCCTCTCTTGTTAATCTCTCTACGTTCACGGATTGTTTCGATTTCAGAAGTCAGCCGGTCATACTCAGGGGATCCATCTTGATGTTTTGAAACCTCTTCCAACAATAGTATCAATCTATCATTGTAAAAACTCCTATTTTCTTTTAACCTCTCCCACTGCTCATCATTAAGACGCTCGCGCGCTTGCCTTTCAACTTTATCCGCCATAATCGCGTCCTTGTTGCACGGTTACCTGAGGAAGATCTGCAAAATCCCGCGTCATCACCACTGGTTCGTGGCGTAAACGCTGTGCAAGATGTGGGGCATCAACCAGACCAACTTTGGCATTGATCCCGTTCACAAGATGACCCGCAAGGTGGTCTTCCTCGAAAAGATGGACTGGGTGGTGCCCTGATCGCACTTGGTGTCGTTGATGACACCGCGCGCGATGCACACCAGGCCGCCGTTTGCGGAGGAGGAGATGCTGCGTATCCACTGTCTTCAACTGTGGCGTAACCTGCTTGTCAGGGCACTACGATGGAGGCCGCGGGGGTACCCGGCGCGTTCGCGTAAATCGTGCGTAACACTCTCCAAAACAAGCTGCTGATTGCCGGACCGAAGCCGAACCCTTCGAAGTGCACTCCCATTCCTAAGGCATGCCCAAACTCGTGCACCGCGATCGATTGATCGGCTGTGCAGAACGGGTTGTCAAGGTTTACGTACATTCTGAAAGCCATCA
>JBKCMS010000114.1:0-42533 GCA_046300175.1 Pseudomonadota bacterium
TTCTCCAAAAGTCCGTAGCGAAATCCCGAGTTTTGGAGAACGCTATCGATTCGCGGATGCGAATCAAAACAACAACCTATAGTGATGTCCAGCAAAAGCCTTGCCAGTTTTACTGGCACGGACTTTTGCACGTCACTATATAACCCAGCCTCATTCATTTTTGAAAAAAATGAATGAGAATCGCTGGGCGAGCGCGAGCGCAATCTTGGTTTGCACAAGTGGCGCTCGCCCTGCTACCGCAAATGGTTTTTAAAAATCACTCGTGCAGGTTTTAACCGCACGGTTTAGGCTAGCCAGATGTGGTTTAGAGCCGCAGGTGTTGCTTTAGCTCCGCGTAGGAATTAGCCAGTTTGACAGATTGCTCGGGCTTAGCGAGTACCACCTGTAGAGACTCGGGTACTTGAGGTGAGAGGTTCAAGACCTGTTGTACTACACTTGAGAATTTGGCTGGGTGCGCGGTGCCAACTATGATTGCAGGATGTGTGTTTGGCTGTAGTGCTCTGTAATTCTCCAGAGCGCACGCCCCCACTGCCGTGTGTGGATCAAGTATGTAGCCGTACTGCGAGTAGAATTTTTTGATCGCCCCTTGTGTTTCAGTATCACTGATAGAGTAGCCAGATACGAGATCTTGAAGCACGGGAGCTTTATGGCGCTCAGATAGAAGGGCAGCAATACGAAAGAAATTACTCGGGTTCCCAACATCCATAGCATTAGAGATGGTCTCAAGCGAGCGCTCCGGAGTAAAGGCACCAGTAGTGACAAACCTCGGAAAGGTTGCATTTGAGTTACAGGCAGCGATCAGGCGCGCCACATGAAATCCAAGTAGATGAGCGATGATTCCACCTGTCAGATTACCTAGGTTCCCGCTGGGAACTGAAAAAATGGGCCGATCTTCAGGGGCGAAGCACAGAGTCGAAAAAGCGTAGTAGAACATCTGCGGCAGCAAACGGGCTATGTTAATTGAGTTTGCCGAGGTCAGTGGCGTGCTTTGCAGCAGGGCTGGATCGCACAGCGCTTGTTTCACTAAAGCTTGACAGTCATCGAAAGTGCCATCGACTTCGTACGCAACAACGTTGTGGCCGAGGGTGGTCATCTGCTTTCTCTGAATATCGCTCACTTTACCTCTGGGGTAGAGGATCGCTACACGGATCGGAGGTTTAGGTGAGCTATCAAAAAAAGCATCAGCAACCGCGCTACCTGTATCCCCAGAGGTAGCCGCTAGTACCGTCAGCTGAGTGTCTTGTTTGCCCCAGAAATGACGAAATAGCCCGGCCATGAAACGCGCTCCAAAATCTTTGAAGGCGCAAGTGGGTCCATGGAACAGCTCCAGAACATATAGCTGCTGATCGAGCTGTTTAAGAGTGAGGGGAAAATTAAAGGCCGTCTCACAGATACCCGACAGAATCAACGGTGAAACCTCCGAACCAATAAAGATCTCAGCCAGGCCAGTAGCGAGCTGTACAAAACTTTTTCCTCGGTAAGCGGCTAACTCACTTGAAGAGATGCGCGGTAGCTCTACGGGGAGGTAGAGCCCTCCATCTGGGGCGATTCCTGAAAGTACTGCCTGTTGCCATGAAGCTCTTATAGTTTCATCACGCGTAGAGTAAAGTCGCACCAGGATTACCCCCGATTAATAACCTTAGCGCCTAAGGTGTTAATTCCAGATATGTAGCTCGTTGATGCCACACCGGCCTCAGATTTGAAAGCTGCCTCCATCGCTGAGGCCACGTGAGCTGCGTTGACGCGGTCGCGACAGATGGCAAAAAGCGCCGGTCCCGACCCCGATATCGCGCATCCTAGAGCTCCGGCCTCCCGCGCAGCCAATTTTGCCGAAGTATATCCCGGAATTAGCTGTCCACGCTCAGGCTCAATAATAGAATCTGCGAGTGCTCGCCCCATAAGCGCTGCGTCGTCGCGAAAGATACCAGCAATCAGCGCGGCAACATTTCCCCACTGGACAATTGCGCTTTCAAGGGGCACAGAACGTTTGAGAACCTTTCGCGCATCCGAGGTGCGTAGCTCTAGCTGCGGGGATACTACTGCCACCGAAACCGAGGCTGGACACGGCAGCGGAATAACATCGAGAGGGGTGTAGCTGCGAATTAAGACGAATCCTCCAAGAAGGCAGGGAGCAACGTTGTCTGCGTGTGCTGCGCCACAGGCGACTCGCTCACCTTCCATGGCAAAGGGAAGTAACTCGGAACGTGTGAGCGGCTCACCGAGGAGTTCGTTTGTTGCGACGACTCCACCAACAGTACTGGCCGAGCTTGAGCCGAGTCCGCTACCGATCGGAAGACCCTTCTGGATAGAGAGAGAGATGCCCAATTTAGCGTAGGTAGCGCTGTCCTTACGAATCAAATGGTCGAGTAACGCCCTGGCTGAAACCGCTGCTGTGTTGCGTTCCGGATCTAATGGAAGTAGGCCTCCATCACCGGAGATATCCCTAACGGTGATACCTGGTGTCTGACAGAAGGTGGCAGTAATAGTGTCACCTGGTGCGTCAAGAGCAAAGCCGAGTACATCAAAAGCTGAGCCGACATTTGCCACGGTAGCTGGAGCAAAAACTGTCACCGATTGCCGATGGCTACTCACAGCATCACCTCGCTGCTCGAATGATATCAGCGAATACACCTGCTGCGGTGACCTCCGCTCCCGCTCCCGGGCCCTTTACAACGAGAGGATTTGAGTGATAGCGAGCTGTGGTGAAAGCAACTATGTTATCGGCTCCTGTCAGGGAGCAAAAAGGATGATTCAGCGCCACTGGCTGTATGCCGATACGCGCAGTGAGTTTATCGCAGTCAATCTGCGCCCCGAAAAAAAGCCTCGTGTCGTTTGAATTTGCCTTAGCGATCATCGTAGCAAAATGCTGATCAAGCGATGGTAGCCGCTCCATGAACTCATCGACTGACCAGGAGGCAGCTTCTGCAGGTAGGATCGGGGTAATTTCAATCTGCTCAAGCTCAAGCGGAACTCCTGCATCTCGCGCCAGGATCAGTACCTTACGAGCTACGTCCATACCCGATAGATCATCTCGCGGGTCTGGCTCAGTGTAGCCACGGGATTTAGCATCAAGCACTGCTTGGCTGAAACTAACGCCGTCGCGCATTGAGTTGAAAATGAAGCTGAGCGTGCCCGACAGTACCGCCTCTATAGATTGAACTGAGTCGCCACTGCGTACCAGATCGCTGAGCGTGCCCAGGATTGGAAGGGCAGCACCAACGCAAGTCTCGTGCAGTAGGGGCGATCGCCGCGAGCCAGCAGATGCTCGCAGCATGGAATAAAACTCAAGCGAACCGGAGAACCCACGCTTGTTTGGAGTCACCACGGCGATACTCGATTCAAGTAGGCGTGGGTAAAACGATGGGAGCTCGTCGCTTGCAGTGCAATCTACGAAGATCGTATTCGGTAGATTGGCTTTTATGCAATCCGATACGAACTCAGCCGCGGATGCAGATGCGCTTTCCGCTGCTAAGGGTTCGTCAAATGGGAGCGACTGTTCGGAACGCCCTGAGCTGTTACAATAAGTTTTCATCCGTCGTGAATTCGAAACAGCGCGTAGCCTAAGCTCCAGTCCGCAGGTCTCTTTGAGAGTGTGGGCTTGATCACTGAGTTGCTTGAGCAGAGTCGAGCCGATTAAGCCAGTGCCAACTACCCAGAGATTTATAGTCTTAGTTCGGCTGGTAAAGAACTCGTCGTGGATAGAGTTAAGCGCTTTTGATTCGTCAGTAGCGTTGATTATAGCCGATATATTCCGTTCGGATGAGCCTTGAGCGATAGCAACAACATTTACCCCATTAGACCCCAGTGCTGAAAAAACTCGTCCAGACACACCCGGCGAATTGCGCATATTTTCGCCGACTACAGAGATGCTAGAGAGACCCTCTTCGATTATTAAGGGGTCAATCAATCCGGCTTGTATCTCCAAGGCAAACTCGCTTGCAACCATTTTTTTCGCCAACTCGACTCCACGCGGATCTATCGCACAACAGATCGTATGTTCAGACGATGCTTGCGTAATCAAGATAACATTGATTGCACCTTCAGCGAGTGCTTTGAAGAATCTGGCAGCAGTGCCAGAGACCCCAACCATGCCGGACCCCTGTAAGCGTAGAAGGGCCAATGAGCTAATCGATGACACACCTGTGATCGGGTAGGGGTGATCAACGTGGTGCTCTACAATACGCGTACCAGCAGCAAGCGGACGAAAGGTATTTTTAATCGCTATCGGAATGTGCTTGTCGATCGCCGGCTGCATAGTTGGCGGGTAGATTACTTTAGCACCAAAGTGGCTAAGCTCCATCGCCTCCTCAAAGGTAACCTCCGGGATGGTAAAAGCCTTGGGAACCTTACGAGGGTCTGATGTCAGCATCCCGTCAACATCGGTCCAAATCTCGATCTGATCGACTTCAAGAGCAGCGCCGAAGAGTGAAGCCGAAAGGTCTGAACCACCTCGTCCAAGCGTTGTAGTCGCGCCATCGGGCGTCGACCCGATAAAACCGGTAATAATCTGGAATCCAGGGTGGGCATCAAAGTGCTTGGCTATCGCTTGATAGGTGGTGGGACGATCGACAAGAGCGTGCCCAAACGTGTTATTAGTGAGAACATGTGCGCGACTGTCGAGCACCTCAGCAGGATACCCAGCCGCAGTAAATGCTTGCGCGACTATGTAAGCAGAGAGACGCTCACCAAAACTCATTACGTGGTCGAGAGTGCGGTTGCTGCACTCTCCGAGTATCTCAACACTCGAAAGAAGCTCATCTAGCTCATTGATCATTACCTTGATTGTAGCTAAAGCCGCGCCGCGAGTGGCGGCAGGGACTAATTCCTGCACGGCCTCGTGATGTCGGCTTGCCAGTTGAGAGAGCAGCTCTCTGTAGCGCACGTCTTTGGCGGCCGCCGAGCTAGCTATTTGAATGAGCGAGTCAGTTACCCCTTGAAAGGCAGAAACAACAACTCCGCGTACGGTTCCCGGAGGATACAGTTCGGGGTCGGTGACTAGTGAAACTATGGCACGGATACGTTCTGGGGTACCTACCGATGAGCCGCCAAATTTAAGGAGCCTGCGTTCCGACATGGACGTAACTATAGCAGACGGATTAGGGGTTTAGCCATCGTTTGAGCGCTAGCGTCTTTGGGCAATCTCTCGAAGGCCAGCTCCCGAGGCGCATTGCAATGAGGTCTGCTGTATCGGGGTGAAAGGATTTGAACCTTCGACCTCACGGTCCCGAACCGTGCGCTCTAGCCGGGCTGAGCTACACCCCGTTATTCCTACAGGTTACGAAGTTGAATCGCAAGTTGCAAGGGGTGCCTGCAAGGCCCCATGCGAAGTGTTGCTCAGTGGTCACTAAAAGGTGAATCTACCCTCAATAGTTCGGTCGGCAAAACCTAGGCTCCTCATAAGCTCTTGGGCTCGTGTCAAGGTTAACTCTTCGAGTTCAATCTGCTTGTTTGTGGGACTTTCCCCAAAAAGCAGGTCAGCATTACGCCTGATGCATTCTCTAACCGGAGAGTTGTCATCATTCCGTGCGAGTGCCACTGGCGAGATCATGTGCCATTCGTTGAAATCGCGATTCAGGTTGCGCGAGTACATCTGTTCAGCTACTAAGATCCCCACTACAAGCGCCGCTGGGTGTGCCTGCATCTTTAAATCAGATCCAGTAGAACTCTTATCACGCTGCAATCCACTATGAATCGGTTGAGTGCCGAGTTGGTTGTTGCGCCCAGCGAAGCCATCTTCGAGGCTAATCCGATCCTCTGCTAAGATCGTAGCCAGAGCACCACCAAGTGCGGCTAGACAAAACGCCGTGCTTGTGAGGTGATTAGTTTCTGACTTTTCAGCACGTGAACTCTCCTGCTCGATCCATTTAGAAGAGACCGCGATCACACGAAGCCTTGTATCAACTATGTAGGGATCAAGGGTCTCGGTATTTAGTTCAAAATTGTAGCCATTTTTTTGGACCAGCTTAAGTCCCTGCACGAACAGTTGGTTAAGCTCCTTGTTGGGGATCGAATTTAAGGTGGTTATCGCCAGATAAGCGACCTCGGTAAACTGGTTCTTATCGGTAATTACGAGCCTGGATTGTTCAGGGATATTCTCCAGGGCGGAACGGATTGAGATAATCGACAACGAGCGATTAAGCCATTTAGAGACCCCTCTCAAGGCAGTGGGAACCGCCAGACCAGCAAAGATACCCAAGGCAGCCGCGAATTGGCGACGGTTTGAGACTGTCTGCGAATGACCCTCGAAGCCTTTTTTCCCCGGGTCTTGTTGGCTCGGTCGTGTCATGAAACTTACCTTGCTAATATAGCCAGGCTATTCCTTGGCCTGCATGTTGGTAAATACGGTCTGTACGTCGTCGTCTTCTTCTAGTCGATCGACCATCTTCTGAATCTCAGCTTCTTGCTCCTCGGTAACGGCCACGAAGTTATTTGCCATCCGTTGCGGGGCGGCGCTCTTCACCTCTACGCCGCGAGACTCTAACGCTTTTTGGAGGTCTCCGAACTGTTTAAAGCTTGAGTAGAGCAGCAATCCATCATCAGCCGCAAATATCTCCTCTAGTCCGTGATCGATCATCTCCAGCTCAAAATCGTCCATGTCACCATCAGGGGCTGCGATTTTAAAGACCCCTTTGCGATCAAAAACATACTCCAGAGCTCCTGTAGTGGCCATCTTTCCGCCGTGCTTGGTCACAATATTGCGGACGTTGGCGATGGTCCGCGTTGGGTTGTCTGTTGCTGTTTCGATAAACATCGCAACTCCGTGCGGTGCGTAAGCCTCGTAAGTAATCTCGTTTAGCTCGGCCTCGTCGCGCGACGAAGCGCGTTTGACGGCAGCTTCGATCCGGTCCTTTGGCATATTAAGCGAACGAGCTGTTTGAATCGCCATTCGAAGCCGCGGATTATTATCAGGGTCGGGCCCTGAGAGCTTTACTGAGATAGCGATCTCTTTCCCAAGCTTGGTGAATGCTTTAGCTGTCTTAGCCCAGCGGGCGAACATTCTGTCTTTGCGCTTTTCAAAAATGCGGCCCATAGTCTTTCCTCTCAGTGATTTGGGGCGGATACGCCATTTTGAGACCCGCAGCCACTGTGACTGCAGGATTATAAGCTGGCCCCACTTTTAATCAAGAGATGGGGTAAATATACCCAGCCTCATTCATTTTTTTCAAAAATGAATGAGGCTGGGTTTAAATCGCGTATTTCCCCGTGAACGTGCTCGTAAACGTGAACGTGTACGGGCTAACGCTACAGTCGCTGCATTAGCTGAGTAGTTACACTTTGACTTAGAAAGGAGGGTACGAAAAAACAAGCTATGGCGGCAGTTCTCGCTTTTTCTCCCTGTCCGAACGACACATTTATCTTTCACGGAATTATGACTGGCCGCATAGAGCTTCCGCAGCCGATGCAGGTTGTGCTCCAAGATATTCAAGAGCTCAATGAGGGGATGAGACAGGAACGTTTTGACCTGTGCAAGGTAAGCAGTGTTGCCGCGCTTCGACTAACCGATAGTTATCGAATCTGTTCAGTCGGGGCCGCGCTGGGGTATGGGGTGGGACCCTTGCTCGTAGCGCGCCCTGGAGCCCGTCCTCTTGATGCGAGCTCCAGGGTCATAGCTCCTGGAGAAACAACCACTGCTTTTGCCCTCCTGCGTCATTTTTTCCCTCAGGTTCAATCGGTTCAACAGATGATATTCTCAGAGATTATGCCAGCCCTGACCAGAGGCGAGGCGGATTATGGGGTAGTCATTCATGAGGGTCGCTTCGTCTATAAAAATTTCGGTCTTGAGTGTGCGGCGGACCTCGGGGCTTTGTGGGAGGAGCGCTATGCTGTTCCGCTGCCGCTGGGGTGTCTGGTAGTGCACAACCGGGTCAGCCGCGGTTTGCGGACTGACCTTGAGCACGCTATCCGGCGATCACTCGAATACAGCCTGGATAATCGCCAAGAGGCTCTGGGCACCATGCGCGACCATGCGCAGGAATTAGACGATGCGGCGATCTGGTCGCACGTAGAGCTCTACGTCAACCAGTGGACGCACGACCTCGGTAGCACCGGCAGGGCAGCCTTTCAGCGCTTGGCTCAGGTTGTACTACAGGCCTAGGTCCTGGAATTTGGCGAGAAGCAGGTTTAGTCAGCTACAAAAGCCTTAGTCGCTGACCGTAATAGATTGTAATCACTAGACATGCTCGCCTATAACTTTGTCTATTGAGCCCATAAGCGGCAGTTCCGGGACTGTTTTCCCCGACCAGCTGTCTGATCCCGTGGGCGGCAGTTGGCACGCAGAGCCCAAAGGTGCTATGCTCCCTCAACTTTTCGCACCCGCAACGGTCTTGGTGCCGACACAAAAAGTCTTCAGCGTGCCCTAGAGCCCCATAGTGGGAGTTGGGTCCCGGTGAAGGATGGGTTGGTCTATCGGGCGGGGAGGACAAACTAAGACACCTGTAAGGAAACGTATGACAACAGCAACTGACGCAGCCGCGTCGCAGAAAACACCGGCTATCGAGCCGGGCACTCCGATAACTATTAAGAACCTGATCGATGCGGGGGCACACTACGGCCACCAAACGCAGCGATGGAACCCTAAGATGCTTCCAAACATCTACGGCGCTCGCAATGGTGTTCACATAATCAACCTCGACATAACGATGCGTAAGTGGGAGATCGCACGTAAGTACATCGTAGACCGCGTGTCCCTTGGTGGAAACGTGCTCTTCGTTGGAACCAAGCAGCAAGCTAAGGATATCGTTAAAGAGGAGGCGACTCGTTGCGGTGCGTTCTTCGTTTCATCGCGTTGGCTCGGCGGATGCTTAAGTAACTTCCAAACGATCAAGAACTCAATCGAGCGTATGCGCAAGCTAGAGAATCTTCTGGCAGAAGCTTCTGCAGAGGGCTCTAAGGTGAAGCTTACCAAGAAAGAGCGTCTAGATATCAGCCGGCAGGTAGAGAAGCTTGAGGCAAATCTAGGTGGTATCCGCAACATGAAGAAGACTCCAGATGTGATCTTCATCATCGATGTTGTCAAGGAGTCGATTGCTATCGCAGAGGCCAATCGTTTGCACATCCCAGTCGTTGCGCTAGTTGATACGAATGCAGATCCAGCGGCAGTAGCGTTCCCGATCCCGTCTAATGATGACGCAGCAAGAGCTATCCGTCTATTCTGTTCGGCAGTTGCAGATGCAATCAATGAGGGTCGTGCGTTGCAGGCAGCGCGCTTCCAGCAGGGTGGTCAGCAGGGCGGAGAAGAGCGACGCGAGGTTGCTAACGGTGCTCACGGCGCCACAGCACCTGAGAGCGGCGCAGCCGTTGCCTAGTGGTTTCATCTTTTAGCGATGCCACAACGGAGGGCCGAGATGGTTGGCCGTTGTGGCGTAGCTACACAAGAAGCGCTTCTAGAAGGGGCAATTTCGAATTTAGAAGATTTTAAAAATTAATAGAGGTAAGCAATGTCACAAGTAACGAGTGAGATGATTAAGAAGCTCCGTGAGATGACTGGAGCAGGGATGATGGATTGCAAGTCAGCGCTCAATGAGGCTGAAGGGTCGATGGATAAGGCGATTGAGATACTTCGCAAGAAAGGTCTCAAGGATATCGCTAAGCGTGCCGGAAAGACGGCAGCAGAGGGCACTATGGGTGTGTATGTTCACCCGGGTGATCAGGTAATAGCAGTTGTAGAGCTTAACTGTGAGACTGATTTCGTTGCTCGCGGTGACGAGTTCCGACAGTTGGCGCGTGACCTAGCTATGCACGTAGCGGCGATGAAGCCAGCGTATCTCTCGGATGAGGATGTTCCAGAGGCGGTTTTGGCCAAGGAGCGTGAGATCGCTTTTGAGCAGCTCACAGATGACCAGAAAAAGAAGGCGGACAAGATCCTTCCAGGAAAGGTGGACAAGTTCCTGGAGAGCGCTGTTCTACTTAGACAGATTTTCATCAAGGATGAGACGGAGTCTAAGAAGATTAAGGATCTCGTTGAGGCCTTAAGCATGAAGTGCGGCGAGAAGGTTAGCGTTCGCCGCTTTGTGCGTCTAGAGGTCGGTGAGGGGATTGAGAAGGTACAGAGCAACATTGCAGCTGATGTTGCAGCGATGGTTGGCCAGGCCTAATGGTCGATCGAGCTGGGTAGCATCGGGTCGAAACTAATTCCCGATGCTACTCACTTAGTTAGCGGTATAGAATTGCACTAGATGCAGATCGCTTGGGGTACACGGTAGCCGATGTATTAGGCGGTTGTAGGATGTTAGCGGGGAAGATTCAATGAACGCAGTCAGCAGAGAGGGACAGCCGGTAAAGTACAAAAGGATCCTTCTGAAGCTGAGCGGAGAGATTCTCGCTGGTGAGAAGGGGAGCGGGATCGATCCAGACGTGCTCAATGGATTGTGCCGGCAGATTCACGAGGTGATATCGCTCGGAGTTGAAGTCGGCGTTGTTATTGGCGGTGGCAATATCTTTCGGGGAGTCCAAGCTGGCTCTCAAGGGCTTGACCGAGTGACCGGCGATTACATGGGGATGTTGGCCACGGCGATCAATGCGCTCGCTTTGCAGGATCGACTTGAGGCCGATGGAGTCTATACTCGTGTGCTTTCTGCAATCGAAATGCGCGAGATATCAGAGCCGTACATAAAGCGCCGAGCGACCCGACACCTTGAGAAAGGCCGCGTGGTTATATTTGCTTGTGGTACAGGAAATCCGTTTTTCACCACCGACACGGCCGCCAGCCTACGCGCTATGGAGGTAGGAGCCGAGGTATTGCTGAAAGGAACCAAGGTTGACGCGGTATACGACAGCGATCCGGTTAAGAATCGAGATGCCAAGCCTTTTGGGCAGATCACCTTCATGGACGTGTTGCAGAAGGGATTGCGAGTGATGGATGCCGCTGCTATCTCTCTGTGCATGGAGAATAAGTTGCCGATTATCGTTTTTAATATCGGAGTGGAGGGTAACCTACGGCGCATCGTATGTGGTGAGTCGATCGGCACTCTCGTTCAAGGATAGTAGTACCAACTAGAACCTATTAGGCGGAGCAGATTATGAGTTCGCAATTCGAAAGTTACAAAGCACAGTGCGCTAAAACACTCGATCATTACAAGAAGGAGCTTTCTCGACTACGTTCGGGTCGGGCTACCCCGTCACTTCTTGAGGGATTGATGGTTGATTACTATGGGTCAAGTGTATCGCTTCAGCAGTTAGGTATGGTGTCCGCACCAGAGGCGCGGATGTTGACGATTCAGGTGTACGACGGAGGTGCGCTTGAGTCGATTGAGAAAGCGATTCAGCAGTCGGATCTTGGCTTGAATCCGAGTCGTGATGGCTCGCTGATTAGAGTGGTTATCCCAGCTCTCAACGAAGAGCGCCGTAAAGACCTGATCAAGAAGGTCAATAAAATGGCTGAGGAGACTCGTGTTGCTTTGCGAAATCTGCGCCGTGATGAAGTCGAAGGAGTAAAAAAGCAGGTTAAGAATAAAGAGATGTCCGAGGACGATTCTCGTCGTGCTCAGGATGAAATACAGAAGATAGTGGATAAGTTTATCGCTGATGTCGACGGTGCAGCAGCGGCTAAGGAAAAGGAGATGATGGAGGTGTAAAGCCTTCATGTTCTCGTACGGAGTTCAATGTCGACAATCTCAGCTGAGCAGGTAGCACATTCAAGCGAGGCCGTACGCGGTGCCCCAAAGGTATTGCCGCGCCACATGGCGATCATCATGGACGGTAACGGAAGGTGGGCAAAGAAGCGCTTTCTTCCACGTCTGGAAGGCCATCGGAATGGGGCAAAGACTGTGCGCATGGTTGTGGAAGAGGCCAGGCGGCTGGGGATTCGGCACCTGACCCTGTTTGCGTTTTCCACTGAGAATTGGCGTCGGCCTGAAGATGAGGTAGGTGGGCTGATGCATCTTTTTGTGCAGCACCTTGAGTCTGAGTTGGAGCTACTGCTCAAGAACGACATACGGTTGCGTGCCATGGGCAACCTCTCCAAGCTTCCACCTGCGGTGCGCGCGTTGCTTGAGCGCAATGAGGAGCGTACCAAGCACCTAACCGGTATGGACCTCATCCTGGCTGTATCGTACGGTGGGCGGGATGAGCTGGTGCAGGGGTTTCGTAAGCTCGGAAAAGCTATACAGGCAGGTCAACTCGACCCGGAGTCGATAACTGAGGAGGTCGTTTCAAGCTCCCTGTACCTACCCGATGTGCCAGACCCAGATCTGCTCATACGTACGAGCGATGAAACGCGGATTTCTAATTTTCTTCTGTGGCAGTTGGCGTACGCTGAAATAGTAGTTTCGCCTCAGTTGTGGCCCGATTTTTCGCGTGATGAACTATATAGGTGTCTCAATGTCTTTGCAGGGCGTAACAGAAGGTTCGGACTCACCCAAGAACAGGTTGCAGGGGCTTAGTTCTTTGCGCAACCTTTTTACCTACGACGGCACGGGTTCGCTCAAAGACCGGCTTATCACGGCCTGCTACGTTATCGTCGGCGCGTTCGCCCTCACTCTGGCGACTCTCTATCTCCCGTACGGCTCATTCCTGTGTGTAGCTGTTACAACGGCGCTTGTCGCCATGGCAGCTTTTGAGGTGGTTCGACTATTTGCTCGCCATCAGGATACTTTAGCGTACCGCCCTTTAGCAGGAGTCGTAATGTACGGGGTGCTGATGCTGCCAACCGCAGTAGCCGCAGTTTCGGCGGTTTTTGGAGTAATCAGCGGCGAAGTATGGTGGCATGCAGTGTATTTGGCGACCGTATGTGCAGCCGAGGCGTTCATGGTATGTCTTGTCTTGGAGGGGCGGCGCTCGCTTGATTTAGCGGCGCGTTTTGTCGAACGTTACGGGGTAGGGTTTTTAATCATCTCGCTGTGTGCGCCGGCGTTGATCGTAATCAGTGGTCTTCCCAGAGGGATCGCTTTGCTGTGGTGGATAGTTGGCTGTTCAGCGCTCAATGATTCAGCGGCGTATTTTGTCGGGCGAGCCTTTGGCAAACACAAAATGGCACCGGCACTCTCGCCAAATAAGAGTCTTGAGGGGTGTCTTGCAGGATTGTTAGTTGGAACGCTTTCCGGTGCAATCCTCTGGGGGCTCATCGTCGATTGTCGTGTGCCTACCGGCAGTGTAATTTTGCTTTCATTAGCAGTGACGATTGCGGCGCAAACCGGCGATCTCGCCAAATCTTACCTCAAGCGACTACGAGGGGTAAAAGACCTCGGGGCTTTGCTGCCAGGTCACGGAGGCGTTCTCGATAGGTTTGACGCTCTGATCGCCGCAGCCCCGGTGGTGCTGGCGGCTCTGGTATTCTTGGGCTTGGTTTAGGTCGGGTCTATTCGCGGGTAGGAATGAAGAACATAGCAATCCTTGGTTCCACCGGTTCAATCGGTGTTTCTACGATACAGGTCGTCGAGGCCGCACCCGAGCAGTTTAGAGTCGATTTACTCGTGGCCGGAGGCAACGTAGCTCGCTTGGCGGAACAGATTAGACGCTGCCGACCAAGGGTCGCGGGGCTTGCACAGCGTGAGAGGTTAACAGCTCTCTGTGCAGAGCTGGGTATATCGGAAACGGCGCGACGATTCGGCGACACGCAGTTGATTTCGGGTAATGATGAGATATTGGAGGCTGTGCGCCAGAGTAACGCATCGATCGTCGTAGCAGCGGTAGTCGGGATGGCGGGGCTAGGTGGCGTTGTGGCGGCGCTTGAGAGCGGCAAAGATGTAGCATTAGCCAACAAGGAAAGCTTGGTAGTAGCTGGGTCCTTGATAGTCGAGAAGGCCAGGGCTCGCGGAGTGCGCCTTATTCCGGTTGATAGCGAACATTCGGCGATATTTCAGGCACTGCAGGGGGTGCCTCAAGAAGATGTTCAATCGGTAGTTCTAACAGCTTCTGGTGGTCCATTTCTCAAGACACCGATAGAGCAGTTTAGCTCGATTACTCCAGAGCAGGCGGTGCGACACCCAAAGTGGAATATGGGAGCGAAGATATCGGTTGATTCGGCAACACTTATGAACAAAGCTCTTGAAGTGATCGAGGCTCGTTGGCTTTTTGACGTTGAGCCTGATGCTATAGAGGTCGTGGTTCATCCACAGAGCGTTATTCATTCTATGGTGAGGCTTCGTGATGGAGGACTGCTCGCGCAGTTATCGGTGCCTGATATGAAAGGGCCGATAGCGTACGCACTGACCTTTCCAGGCCCGCGGTTGTCAGGTGTAATCCCCAGACTCGACTTTGCTCAGCTTGGTCAGCTTACCTTTGAGGATGTTGACCATGTAAAATTCCCAAGTATCAATAGAGCGTTAGCGTGTTTACGCGGAGCCAGGGGGGCTTCGGCAGTGCTCAATGCGGCTAATGAGGTGGCGGTTGCCGAATTTTTGAACGGTAAGCTAGCTTTTTCGTCTATATTTAATCTTGTCGATCGAGCTCTAGACCAGTTTGGCGGTAATAGCTACACAACTCTGGATAATCTCGATGAATTGTGCACAACGGTAACTGAGTGGGCTCGACAGATTGTCAGGAGTGAGTAAGAGTAGGGAGCTATGGGAATTATTACTGCAATTTTGGTCCTCGGCGTGCTTGTGTTCGTTCATGAGCTGGGACATTTCTTGGTAGCTAAGTTTTTTAAAGTCGGCGTTCTAGAGTTTGCGATAGGATTTGGTCCAGTGCTCGCCAGGTGGCAGGGTCGGGAAACAACCTATTCGCTTAGGGCGATTCCTCTTGGGGGTTTCGTGCGCATGACCGGCGACGACCCGTTTACGGTGTACGGAGAGGAAGCTACTGGTTCTACTGGTGGAGCCAGTGGAGCATCTCCGATTGAAGGGACTCAGGAGGAGCTTTCCAAGGAGCAGCAGGCTTTGATTCAAGACGAATCGCGCTGGTTCTTAAAGAAATCGTATTTTCCGCGCATAGCGATAGTACTCGCTGGACCTATCGCCAATTTCCTATTTGCCTGGGTCTTGGCTTTTGGGAGTTATGTGTCGCTGGGTCTGCCAACGCTTGTTGACGGGCCGGTAACTATCGGTGGGATACAGAAGGGACTTCCGGCTGATTCGGCGGGGCTAAAGAGCGGGGATCGGGTTGTCTCAGTTGATGGCAAGACGGTGGTTTCCTTTAAGGAGCTAGTGGATCTGGTGCGCTCTTCGAATGGTAAGAGCCTTGAGTTCTCTGTTCAGCGCCCGAAAGGTGTGCCTGCTAGCGGCCAGTCGGTCGAGACAGAAACTATTACCATTCCAGTTCAGCCGGTTTCAGATGCTAGTCCAGAGCTCGATGTTCTTGAGGGCAAGAACCCTAACCAGACGTACCGGATCGGCATAACCCCTGGTATGGCTAATGTTTCATATACAAAGGTAGGTATTGGAGTGGCGGCAGTAGCAGCGGCCAGTCAGGTTGTTGAGCTATCACGACAAACTTTGCGAGTTTTAAGAGGGCTGGTTACAGGCCTTCTTTCGCCGACCAAGACCATTGGTGGTCCGATTGAGATCATCAAGCAGACGGCAGCCAGTGCAGATGAGGGTTGGATGGCGGTGATCGGTATTATGATTTTTTTAAATGTCACGCTTGGGATCATGAACCTGCTGCCGATACCAGTTTTGGATGGAGGGCATCTGACTTTGTTTACCATAGAGCAGCTGCGAGGTAAGCCGCTCAGTATGCGGGTTCAGGCGGCAGTGACCAACGTTGGATTAATTTTACTTCTGTCGCTAATGGTCTTTGCGATTGGCAACGACCTTGCGCGCGCGCTTTTCTAGAGTGTTGTGAAGGCCCCTGTGTCAGCACCGGCGCTTGCAATCGATACGAGCGGTTCTTTTTGCAGTGTAGCTCTCATAACTGAAGCTGGTGCGTTGCATCATCGCGGCTCGCAGGGGACCGGTGACCACTTCGAGCGTATCTCACAAATAGTGTCTGAGCTGCTAGATTCGGTTGGTGTTCGTGCCTCAGAGCTCAGTCACATCCGAATCGGCGTCGGCCCCGGTTCCTTTACTGGCCTGCGGATCGGTATGAGCTTTGCCAAGGGGCTGGCGATGGCTGCCAAGGTGCCGCTGATCGGTGTCTGTTCGTTTTTCGGTGTTGCACGAACTCTAGCCGCGGTTGAGGGGACCGGTCCGGACGGGCGTATGATTGTGATAGCTGACGCTCGCCGTGAGGAGGTCTTTCTAGCCGAGTATCTCGTTTCTGCCTCGGTAGTGCAGGAGGTGTTTGCACCCAGGATCGCGCCAACCTCCGAAGTTATCGAATGGATGAAGGTGCACCCTACAGGCATCGTTGCCACCCCTAACGCGGGTTTGCAGTTGATTAACCAGGTGCAGCTGCAAGTTGAATCAGATATCGCCACCGGCCTCTTGCTTACAGATGTGGGACCATTACCACCATTTTCAGTTATAGAGCTTGCGCAGTTAGAGCCTAATTACATCAGGGCCGTGGCGGCAAAGTCGATCGAAGAGCGCAATCTTGGGGCTTAAGAGGGCTCGACTGGGCTCTTGACAGCAGGGGAAACTCGCGTTAAGAAACTCTTTAGAATTGGTTGCCGTTAAATCCGACGCGCTGCCCTAGCCGTAAGTTCAGGCGTCTAATCCTTAGGCCTTTGGACTTGAGCTATGGGCTGTAGAGTTTTAGGATGGTGGCACTAGCCAGGCCAGACATAGGAATCCTTCTGGAATCCTTCTGATTTTTGGGGTTCGCACTGGCAGGTAAGCAGTTTCGGCTATCGGGCCGTTCCCCGATTCAAATCCCTTCAGTTTCATCAGCTTCCCCTTCCTATCCGCAGCCTGTATCGATTTCTTTGTGTAGGCTTGGACTGTGTGGGTGGGGCGTATGAGAAGTGTGGAGACTATAGTCAACTTAACGTCGATTAAACGGTAGTAGTGTAAGGCGTATGAATCTTAATGAACTAAAGCAACTAAAAACAGATGAGCTGATGAAAGTAGCGGCTGAGTTTAACATCGAGTCGGCCAACTCGATGCGCCGCCAGGAGTTGATATTTAGCATCCTCGCAGCCCAGTCTGAGTCCAATGGAAACATCTATGCCGGTGGGGTCCTTGAGCTGCTCCCTGATGGTTTCGGATTTCTACGATCGCCCGATTACAACTATATTCCAGGTCCAGACGATGTTTACGTATCTCCCGCGCAGATTCGACGCTTTGGCTTAAAGACCGGAGATGTGATTGAAGGTCAAATTCGCCCGCCACGCGAAAAGGAAGGCGAGCGCTACTTTGCTCTGACAAAAGTTACCTCGGTCAACCTTGATTCACCGGAGGTCCTCAAGACTAAGACCGATTTCGTTAACCTTACGCCGTTACATCCTAATCAGAGGCTTAATCTTGAGAGCAAGAAAGGCGGCCTTTCGACGCGAATTATGGACCTCTTCTGTCCAATCGGTAAAGGGCAGCGAGCACTGATTGTTGCTCCACCCAAGACTGGAAAGACGATCTTAATGAAGAACATCGCCAATGCGATCACTGAGAACCACAAGGAGGTGGTGCTGATCGTTCTGTTGATCGACGAGCGACCTGAGGAGGTGACCGATATGGCCCGCTCGGTGAAAGGAGAGGTGATTAGCTCTACCTTTGATGAGCCGGCACAACGTCACGTGCAGGTGGCAGAGATGGTCATTGAAAAGGCCCGACGGCTAGTTGAGCATAAGCGTGATGTGGTTATTCTACTCGACTCGATTACCCGCCTGGCTAGAGCATATAACGCTGTAGTGCCTCCAAGCGGGAAGATACTCTCTGGAGGTGTTGACTCAAACGCACTCCACAAGCCTAAGCGCTTCTTTGGAGCAGCGCGTAATGTAGAAGAGGGTGGCAGTTTGACGATTATTGGTACAGCACTAATCGAGACTGGAAGCCGAATGGATGAAGTGATCTTTGAGGAGTTTAAGGGTACAGGTAACTCCGAGATCGTGCTTGATCGAAAGCTGACTGAGAAACGTATCTATCCAGCGCTGGACATAAAAGCTTCGCAAACGCGACGTGAGGAATTGCTGCTGGAGGATTCAGTTCTGCAGAAGGTGTGGTTGCTGCGCAAGGTTCTCAATCCCCTCAATACCGTTGAGGCAATGGAGTGGTTGTTGAGTAAGATAGAGGGAACTAAGAGCAACAAAGAGTTCCTCGACATGATGAAGGGTTAGTAGCTCGAAAGCATACAATGGCGTTAGATAACTCAGCGGTAAAGATTCTTGCGGTTGATGATAACCCCGACGCCTTGTTTGCACTTGAGCAGCTCCTGCTTTCTCGTGGATTCCAGGTAGTCACTGCTAGTTCAGGAAAAGATACCTTAGAAAAAGCTGAGACTGAGCGCCCTGACCTGATCTTACTCGATGTGGTCATGCCTGAGCCAAATGGATACGAGGTAGCCAAGACACTCAAGGCACATCCTGAGCTGCGCTACACAACGATCGTCTTACTCACAGGTAAAGATGAATTGCCCGATATCTTGCACGGATTTGAGCAGGGTGCAGATGACTATATTTGTAAGCCGTATCAGTCTGCTGAGCTAGTAGCTCGAGTGCATGCAGCTCTCAGAGTGCGACGACTGTATACTGAGCTAAAGGATGTCAGAGCCGCTAATCGGCACATGCAGGCAAAGCTCACTGAGAACTTTTCGTTTGGCTCGATTATCGGAAAAAGCCCGGCGATGGGAGATCTCTATCAGATTATGGCCAAGGTGGTCGATGCTGATATTCCGGTGCTGATCACCGGTGAGTCGGGCACAGGAAAGGAGATGGTCGCTACAGCGCTGCATGCTAATGGTCCGCGACGTGACAAGGCCTTTGTTGTTCAGAACTGCTCTGCATTTAACGAAAATCTTTTAGAGTCAGAGCTTTTTGGGCATGTGAAGGGCGCATTCACCGGGGCGATGCGCGATAAGCAAGGACTATTTGAGGTAGCAGATGGGGGAACTTTCTTTCTCGATGAGCTCGGAGAGATGAGTCCCGCATTGCAGGTCAAGTTGCTTCGGGTGCTGCAGGATGGAACTTTTATGCCGGTCGGGGGCACCAAGCAGCGCAAGGTAGACGTAAGGATTATTGCGGCTACAAACCGGAACTTAGAAGACATGGTCAAAAAGGGAAGCTTTCGCGAGGACCTCTACTATCGTCTGAACGTGGTTAGTCTACGCTTACCACCGCTACGTGATAGGGCGGGAGATGTGCCACTCTTGGTTCAGTTTTTCCTCGGTAAGATTGCAGATAAAACCAAGCAGGCGATTAAGAGTATCGCTCCTGATGCCATGGCGTGTCTTGAACGCTATCCATGGCCAGGAAACATACGGCAGCTTGAGAACGAGATGCTGAGAGCATGTGTGATGAGTGGCAAGGAAAATCTGATCACTCGCGAGTGTCTTTCGCCGACAGTAGCAGGAGTCGAAACGCCGCTTCCAAAGATATTAGCGAGTCAGGAGCGTGCCCTAAAAGAGGTGCTCGACCAGGTTGAGCGTGAAATGATTGAGCAGGCTATAGTCCGATGTGAAGGTAATAAGAGCGAAGCGGCTCGAAAGCTAGGGATTGCCCGTTCGAATCTAATCACCAAATGCCGTGAGTACGGGTTGGAGTGAGGATCACCGTGAAAGCAATACTTCTCTCAAAAGACCTGATGTTTATTAGTCGAGTTAAAGAGGTTGCGGCAGTAGCCGGATCTGAGGTTCTGGTGGTCAAGAATGAGGTTGCGCTAAGTGAAGCAGTTAGTGCCTCTTCATCTCAAGAGCAACGGGGATTGATTATGCTTGATCTTGAGAAGTGTCCGGTCGAGCTTGATTTAGTCCAAAAGATGATCGCCAGTTCTGCATCGACAAATTGGAGGTGCGTGTGTTTCTTTTCTCATGTGCATGTTGAGACAGCGGAAGATGCGCGTAGTAAAGGTTTTAATGAGGTCATGCCCCGCTCGAAATTCGTCCAGATCCTGCCCGGTTTATTTACCTAGAGCTAAATAGGCAAACTAGAGCGGGCTGCGGAGGGTTCTGCTAATACCGAATGCGATAAGGGCGATTCTTGATAAACCCTGCGCGAGCGATTTTTTCAAAAATCACTCGCGCAGGGTTTAGCTATCCTAAAGCCCCTTCGCTGACGCTGGCAGCAACACCGCAGGCAGCGCGAAATAGGCGGAGTAATTCCTAAAGCACGCACCAAAGCGCTTCTTCGCTGCAACTGGCTGCAAGTGGCGCCGACTGCGTCTCAGACTAAAAAGGTGCTCAACGTGCTGCAGACTTAGGCAAGCTCAGCGAGTCGATAGCACATCTGCGCGTCTTTTTAGTCTGAATCCTCATAAAATCAGCTTGTTAGCATCTAACTAGCAAATAAATCGGGAGGTGCAAGAATCCATAGCCCGGGGGGGCATCATCTTTACTTATTGGGCTAATAGTCGACTAGAAAAGGACGTTAAGTCCAACCATGAGGCCGCCGATACTTTCTGTGGGTAAGGGGAGGATGTTCCTAAACAGGTGCACCCGCCTCGTACCGGGTAGTAAATCTGGTTGCTCCGTGGGGGGAGGGATACGGTTCCGTGTCGGCAAAGCTGGCTCAGCTCTTGTGTTCACTCACTATAGGGTGTTGTTTCGATCCGCTCGCGCGGGTCATTCGGTGAATGGCAGTAATCTTCGTGTAATAACGGAGCTCTGTCTTTTGCTCTAGGCAACCGATTACTACAAGGTAGTAGCAGTGGGGAGTGTTATGGATTTTCTACCGAGCGGGTCGGGGTGGTTGCTCGCGGTGCCTGTCATAGCCATAGTTGGCTCGCTCTTGGTGCGCAAACTCCTCAAGATTTCTTTCCGCGCCGCTCTAGCCGGAGTAGGGCTACCGCTCGTTTTGCCACTCAATAAGCTGCCATTCTTAAGTCAGTTTTCTGATCTGCCGCAGGCATACCTACTCGGAGGGGTGTGGGGTAGTATCCTCTTTTGCTTGATAGCTTGGGCATTGCTTCGCCCTTTTGTGTCAGCGGCTGTCACCAGTCTTGGCGTGCTCAAGCTGGGCTACTTCGTTTTGCTCGGGGCAGCGCTAATGGTAGCGGCATTGCTAGTTAGTAACCCGCAGGCGCTTAGTGAGAGCTTCCCTGGCTGGAAGGGGTCGGCGGGCATACTACTCCTTGCTGTTTCGTGTATAAGTGTCTCTAAGGCCCTTTGGGGGATGTTTCGATCTTCACTGCTGGTGGCTGTTTGGGGCGGCGTCTCACTTGTTCTTGCCAGCAGTATTTTTCTTGATAAATTGCCCCATGAGATACGTCGTGATGATCTTACTAAGATTCGCGGGGTGATAGCTTTTGAAGTAATTAACAAAGCCCTAAGTAAATTAGATATTTTATCGCGTCGCGGGGCCGGAGCCCTGGGTTTTGTAAGGACAAACGACCAGAAGCGTCCCCCGCACAACGAGGAAACCGAAGTATAGGGGCATTCCCGCCAGCCGCGCAGCCTTCCGGGGTCTTGGATATATCGAGAGTTCGGTATTTTTCAAAGGTCCCCGGCTAAATCTCGACTTTCTCGGAAGCTATATAGCTTTGCGGCTGAGAATCACTATAGCCGCTATATTTAGGTTAAGGTAAAAATAAAGGATGGTCCGACTAATTATCAAAAGCCTGTGGCTCGTCATAGGAGTGTTGGTGGTCTGCCTCTCCCTAGACCTGCTTTACCGGTATTACGACATTCGAAATAACATAACGGTAGCTCTGCGAGCTGCCGATATAGAGTCTGACCAGGAGCTTCGTAAAAAGATATTTGCACTCGCAATTAGGGCTGAGCTAAGGTGCGAGGAGCGGGACATAGTAATAGAGCGCTCGGATAGTCGGGTGCGTGTAGAGTTCCCGTATAGGCACCGGATCGGTCTTCCGTTTGCCGGGGCTAAGGTAGGTATTGTTGACCTGACGTTGCGGGCTTCCGGAGAGCGAGCCTTGTAGGTGATAGGAGTTTTTCATGAACGCTAAATTCAAGCCGGTTCCCAGAGAGTGGCAGCAGGTCATGGACGAGGAGACGATCTCACGAGCTATCTCCCGTATGAGTTTTGAGATCGTTGAGAAGGATCGCGATCTAGGTAATCTGGCAGTCGTTGGTATTCGTACCGGTGGGGAGTATCTGGCAAAGCGGTTGCAACAAGAGATTCAGCGAATCGAGGGGGTCGAGGTGGCATACGGTGTAATCGACATTACGCTCTACCGTGACGATCTCCTCAGTGCGCAGTCACAGCCAACGCTTAGGGGTACAGACCTACCTTTTCGTATCGCTGGATCGCGCATCGTTTTGGTGGACGATGTGCTCTTCACAGGTCGCACAATCCGATCTGCTCTCGATGCAATTATCGATTTTGGTCGTCCAAAGACTGTTGAATTAGCGGTGTTGGTTGACCGTGGCCATCGGGAGTTGCCGATCCAGGCCGACTACATTGGAAAAACCGTTGCGTGTGACCGCTCCCAGCTAGTGCGGGTGAGGCTCAGAGAGATGGGCTATCAGGATGGAGCCTATCTGATTAATCGGGATGATAGATAGATCCTGCGTGGGCGATTAGTTCCTGGGGGCAGTTCGTAGAGAGTTGCTGGCTCGGGTACGTTAAGGTTCTTTATTCCCCACTCGATGACCTAATTTTTATCCGCCCGCCCTTGTAAATATCCTCTAAAAGGTGTTTACTAAGGTCTCGATGGTCGACCACTTGTTGGGCATAAACGGGCTTTCGAAAGCAAATATCTATCGGTACCTCGACGCGGCACACTCTTTTGTAGAGGTCTCCGAGCGCGATATCAAAAAGGTGCCGACCCTCCGCGGAAAAACAATAATACACGTGTTTTTTGAGCCAAGCACTCGAACTCTGTCGAGCTTCGATATCGCTGGTAAGCGCTTATCGGCAGATACAATCAACATCAGTGCAGGCTCCAGCTCGGTTAAGAAGGGTGAAACCCTGCTAGATACGGTTCGCACCCTTGAATCGATGAACCCCGATGTCTTGGTCATTAGGCACTCAGAGAGTGGAGCAGCTCACTTTGCGGCGAGGCACTTGACCCGTTCCGCTGTTGTCAATGCTGGAGATGGAGCACACGAACACCCAACGCAGGCTCTGCTGGATCTTTTGACCCTGAGACAACATTTTTCGGACAAGGGGCGCGGTATCGAGGGGCTAAGGATCGGATTTGTCGGCGACGTCCGACATTCGCGGGTAGCGCGAAGTAATGTTTGGGCGCACATCGCGCTTGGCAATGAGGTACGACTCATCGGTCCGCGCACACTCGTTCCAGAGGAGTTCGCAGCTGCATTTGGTAGCAACCGTGTGACCGTCGAACACGACCTGGCAAGCGGGCTGGAGGGTCTTGACGTCGTGGTGTGTCTGCGAATGCAGCTAGAGCGACAGGATCAGAATTTCGTTCCGAATCTTGATGAGTATAGCAAGGAGTACTGCGTGTCGGAGCGGTTGCTCAAAAGGTATGCCCCGCAGAGTGTAGTGCTGCATCCTGGACCGATGAACCGAGGCACAGAGATATCCGGTGAAGTAGCAGATGGTCCACGGTCTCTAATTCGACAGCAGGTTAATAACGGAGTGGCGGTGCGTATGGCCGTCCTGTACTTACTAGCGCGGACAACAGAGAGCCGCGAAGCCGGTGAAGAGGGGGCAGTAAGACCGTGAGAGGAGATAGTGTGAATCAGGAGCAGCCAGTAGTTATAGAAGGCGGCCACGTAATCGACGCTGCAACGGAGCGTGACGGGAGCTTCGATGTATTGATTCGAGGCGGGGTAGTCGAGGCGATCGAGAAGCCAGGGGCTTTTAGTGCCACAGGTGACGTGCGTCGTGTAGATGCTTCAGGAAAGTGGGTCATACCGGGATGTGTAGATCTGCACGTACATCTGCGAGAGCCCGGTGAAGAGTGGAAAGAAACAGTACAAACCGGAGCAGAGGCAGCCGTACTCGGTGGGTACACATCGATCTGCTGCATGCCGAACACACGACCGGCAAACGACTCTGCAGAGATTACTAGGTACATCCTTGAGAAGGCCAAGGCTGCCGGCGCAGCACGAGTGTTACCGATCGGCTCTATATCAATGGAGCGCAAGGGCAAACAGCTCGCGCCTTATTCAGAGTTAGCAAAAGCCGGATGCGTAGCCTTCTCCGACGATGGAGATCCGGTAGCAGACGCTGGGCTGATGCGTCGTGCGCTTGAGTGGTGTCTGATGCTAGGTCTGCCGCTTGCGTGTCACGAAGAAGACCGTAGTTTAAGTTGCGGTGGTTGCATGAACGAATCGCCCCTATCGCTTAAAATGGGGCTTAAGGGCTTTCCGGGTGTTGCTGAGGACGTGATGATAGCTCGCGATATTGAGCTTGCGCGCTTCACTAAGGGCAAGGTTCACATATGCCATGTGTCGACCGCCAGAGGAATAGAGCTTATTCGGCGGGCTAAAAACGACGGAATTAACGTAACGTGCGAGGTGGCTCCGCACCATTTAGTACTCAGTGAAGAGAGTGTGTCGACCTACGACACTAATTACAAGATGATGCCGCCGCTGAAAGACAATGAAGACATTAAAGGTCTCTTGGCTGGTTTGGCGGATGGCACGGTCGATGCGATCGCTAGTGATCACGCTCCGCACGACCGGGATAGTAAGTTGGTGGAATTTTCTCGGGCCACTGTGGGGATTCTCGGTTTGCAGACGAGTTTGCCACTGTTGGTAGAGATGTGCCTGGCCGGAACACTGTCTCGTAAGCGAATGGTTGACCTTCTTTGTGCCGGGCCAGCTCGTTCGTTCGGTCTGCCGTATGGAACGCTACGCGTTGGCAGCGCTGCTGATCTAGTTGTTCTAGACCCCAAGCGAGAATGGTTTTTCTCTGAACAATCGGTGCGGTCAAAGTCGAAGAACAGTCCATTTCTAGGTCGCAAGTTGCAGGGCGCTACCGAACACGTGTTTGTTCAAGGGAGTCAAGTGGTTCGAGAAGGTGCCCTGGTTGCCGACTTGAAGGGAGACTGATCTCAGCGATATGCAGCGAGAGAGGGAATTGCTTTAGGGTAGAGTGAGCTATCATGACCATGAAAAAAAAATCAGCGCCGGTGCGGCAAGCTATAGGAGAGACGGGGTACCTAGCTCTCGCTAATGGCACAGTGTTTAAGGGGCAGTGCTTCGGCGCACTGCGAGACGAGAATAATCCTGTATGCGGTGAGCTAGTCTTTAATACCTCGATGTACGGTTACCAAGAGATACTGACTGATCCAAGTTATGCGGGCCAGATAATGACCTTCACATACCCGCACATCGGTAATGTTGGATGCAATGAGGATGATGTGGAGTCTTCACGCGTGTACACAGAGGGCATTGTGGTCCGGGCTGCGCACAAGCACCCATCGAACTTTCGCTCGACTATCTCCCTACCGGAGTATCTGGCGAAAAACGGCGTCATGGGGCTTGAAGGTATAGATACCCGTGAACTGGTGATTGCTCTTCGTACGCATGGAGCGCAGATGGCGGTCATGGCGGGAGGCGAGGGGATAAACCCGGACACTCTAGTCGATCAAGCCAAAGCAGCTGGTTCGATGGAGGGTAAGGACTATGTGAAGCACGTTGCGTGCTCAGAGATGTATACGTGGGACTACCTTCCGTGGAGTCTAGAGCACGGCAATCGGCGACGATTGTCACAGGAGCAGTTGCTATCTCGTCCCCATGCTGTAGCGGTGGATTGTGGGGTAAAGACGAATATTCTGAGGTTGCTCGTGGATGTTGGTTTCCGTGTAACCGTAGTGCCGGCGGGTACTAGCGCTGCTGATATCTTATCTCTTAGGCCCGACGGTTTATTCCTCTCAAATGGGCCCGGTGACCCAGCAACTCTGGATTACGTGGTAAAACCGGTGCAAGAGATGGTCGGTAAAGTTCCGATTTTCGGGATATGTCTCGGGCACCAGATACTCGGACAAGCGCTCGGCGGTAAGACGTACAAGCTAAAGTTCGGCCATCGTGGTGGAAATCATCCAGTGCGTGATGAGACGACCGGAAAGGTAGAGATTACGGTACAGAATCACGGATTCGCGGTTGATAAGGGTTCGGTAGAGAAGCATGCCTTCGTTTCGCACCTGAATCTGAACGATATGACAGTCGAAGGGCTCGAGTCCAAAGAGCTAAAGGCTTTCTCAGTGCAGTACCACCCAGAGGCATCACCCGGACCGCACGATTCGAGATACCTTTTCGAGAGATTCTATCGGTTAGTAACTAGCGCTGCGTAGATTATAACCAGGGTAAAGTAGAGTGGTAGCAGGACGATAACAGGACAACGTATGCCAAAGAGAGACGATATAAAATCCATACTTCTGATCGGCTCAGGTCCGATAGTAATCGGTCAGGCATGTGAGTTCGATTACTCAGGGACTCAAGCTATCAAAGCCCTCAAGCAGGAAGGGTATCGGGTCATCTTGGTCAATTCCAATCCTGCCACAATTATGACCGACCCTGAATTCGCAGACCGGACTTATATAGAGCCGATTACTGCCGATTTTGTAGAGGAGATTATTCGTATCGAGCGACCGGATGCAGTGCTGCCAACAATGGGTGGGCAAACAGCTCTCAACACAGCTTTGGAGCTCGACGAGCGCGGGGTTTTTGAGAAATACGGCTGCAAACTTATCGGTGCCAATGTAGAGGCTATTAAAACGGCGGAGGATCGTGAGTTATTCCGCAAGGCGATGGATGAGATCGGACTTGAATCTGCTCGATCGATGATCGTCACCTCAATCAAGGATGCAGAGGCAGCAGCGCAGAAGTTAGGTTATCCGATGATTCTGCGCCCATCTCGTACCCTCGGTGGTACCGGCGGTGGAATTGTGCATGCGCCAGAGGAGTTGCACAGAAAGGTGTCGATCGCGCTGGCGGCTAGTCCTAATCGAGAGGTGCTGATCGAAGAGTCGCTCCTGGGGTGGAAGGAGATCGAGCTAGAGGTCATGCGTGACACCAAGGATAACGTGGTAATCATCTGTGGAATCGAAAACTTCGATCCGATGGGTGTGCACACTGGCGATTCAATAACCGTTGCTCCGATCCAAACCTTGACCGACAAGGAGTATCAACTCCTGCGCGATGCCGCGATTAAAGTTATTCGGCGTATCGGGGTTGATACGGGTGGCTCGAATGTGCAGTTTGCGATCAACCCTGATAACGGTCGAATTATAGTGATTGAGATGAATCCTCGGGTTTCTCGTAGCTCGGCGTTAGCATCAAAGGCCACTGGGTTTCCGATCGCTAAGATTGCAGCAAAGCTCGCTGTAGGTTACACACTTGATGAGATTCGTAACGACATAACCAAAGAAACACCAGCGTGTTTCGAGCCGTCAATCGATTATGTAGTGGTTAAGATACCGCGCTTCAACTTCGAGAAGTTCCCGCTGGCCGATACAACTCTTGGCACGCAGATGAAATCGGTAGGTGAAGTACTTTCATTTGGTCGTACCTTCAAAGAGGCGCTGCAGAAGGCAATGGCGTCGATGGAGCTGGGCTCATTTGGTTTTGATGGGTCAAAGTACGCTAAGGACCTAGGTAAGAGAGAGTTGCGCGATGCATGTGCACGACCGACATCGCAGCGTTTATGGCTAGTAGGAGAGGCGTTTCGACGTGGATTCTCGGTACGCGATGTGTTTGCGGCGAGTAAAATCGATCCCTGGTTCTTGGAGCAAATAGAGGAACTGGTGCGCCAGGAAGAGGAGTTAAAGGAGCTTCCACTCGAAGGGCTCTCTAGGGAGCAGCTACGGTTGCTCAAGCAACAGGGTTTCACTGACAGACGCATAGCTTCGCTCACCAAGACTGCTGAGAGTGACGTGCGCCAGCGCCGAGTGGCTCTCGGTGTAGTCCCCTCGTTTAAGTCAGTAGATACCTGCGCCGCTGAATTTGCTGCGTTCACTCCTTACCTCTACTCAACGTACGATGGAGCGTCGGAGGCACCGCCGACAGGTAAGCGCAAGATCGTCATCTTGGGTGCTGGCCCGAATCGTATAGGCCAAGGAATCGAGTTTGATTACTGCTGTGTGCATGCATCGATGGCGCTTCGTGCTGATGGCTTCGAAACGATAATGATTAACTGCAACCCGGAGACCGTATCAACCGATTATGACACAAGCGATCGATTGTATTTCGAGCCGCTCACGGTGGAGTCGGTGTTGGCGATAGTGGAACGGGAAAAGCCAGAGGGCGTTATAGTTCAATTCGGTGGCCAGACTCCGCTTAGAATATCTGGCGAGCTAGCGTCATTAGGAGTTCCAATCATCGGCACATCGGTTGATTCAATCGATATAGCTGAAGACCGCGAGCGATTTTCAGCTCTTATAGCACGACTTCAATTGCGTCAGCCCCCCTTTGCTACAGCTAGATCGACCGAGGAAGCTGTCAAGGCGGCGCGTAATATCGGCTTCCCCTTGATGATCCGACCCTCGTTTGTTCTGGGCGGCCGCGCAATGCGGGTCCTTTACTCGGAAGATGAGGTGCAGACTTACATGCGCGAGGGAGTGGAAGTTTCACACGATCGTCCAGTGTTGCTTGATCGCTTTTTGGATGGAGCGATCGAGGTTGACGTAGACACTGTAAGCGATGGTACGGATGTTATTATAGCTGGTGTGATGGAGCATATAGAACCGGCGGGCATTCACTCTGGAGACAGCTCGTGTTGTCTTCCGCCGCAAACTCTAAGTGCCTCCGTGATAGAGGAGATGCGACGCCAGGCAGTGGTATTAGCTAAGGAGCTCAAGGTGGTGGGACTGATGAATATTCAGTTCGCAGTACCTAAGTCTGGTGAGGTGTTCATCCTAGAGGTGAATCCACGTGCCTCCAGAACCGTTCCATTTGTGAGTAAGGCTACCGGCGTGCCGTGGGCTAAGGTAGCCAGTCGCGTTATGGCTGGGAATACACTGAAAGCGATCGGTGTTAAGGAGGTGGTACCGAAAGGGTACGTATCGGTAAAGGCTTCGGTCTTCCCGTTCTCTAAGTTCTCAGGAGTCGATACGATCTTAGGACCGGAGATGAAATCTACGGGTGAAGTAATGGGTATCCACGCCACTTTTGCGGGGGCCTTCGCCAAGAGTCAGTTTGCTTCTAACATCGCTCTGCCGGATGCTGGCAAAGTTTTTTTGAGTATAAAAGATGGTGATAAAGAGCAGTTGCCTGAAGTTGCGCGGCGGTTGCAGCGCCTAGGCTTTAAGCTCGTAGCAACAGATGGAACAGCTGAGTTTCTGCGCGGATTGGGAGTTACTGTCGAGCGCGTGAACAAGGTCCGTGAAGGATCACCACATATCGTTGATGCGTTGGGTGCCGGTGAGATCGACTTAGTCATCAACACGCCGGAAGGGTGGCAGCCGGTGATGGATTCAAAATCTATTCGTTTAGTCGCCAATGAGATGCGTGTGCCGACCTATACAACGATAGCGGCGGCACGAGCTGCGGCAGAGGCTCTTGAGTTGGTTCAGAAAAAGCAGGTTCTATCGGTTCGGGCACTCCAGGATTATCTTGCATGAGCTGGTTGTAGACCGCGGTCCGAGTCGGCTGGGCTCTGATGTTGCTGTTGTGTGTTGTTTTTCGTAATTACTCACCGGTTTTAAAGTTTAGGCCCTAACGCCACAGTAGCTGAATTTGCTGAGCAGTTGCGTTTTTTCAAAAACAACTCGCGCAGGTTCTATAGCGTTCTCCAAAAGTACGTAGCGAAATCCCGAGTTTTGGAGAACGCTATCGATTCGCGGATGCGAATCAAAACAACAACCTATAGTGATGTCCAGCAAAAGCCTTGCCAGTTTTACTGGCCCGGACTTTTGCACGTCACTATAGCTATACCGAGGGACAAAGAACTGGAGAAATATGCTGGCCAGAAAAGTTCCGCAGTAAGGTAAAAAGGCCCTAGCCCGGAAATTTCATGAAGCCTGCTACTACGATCGCCGATAGCGGTGCTTTTTCGGTTCAAAAATCGATTTTCGGACCGGAATGTATCACGATACGATTGAAGCCCCAAAAATCGATTTTTGAATTCGCCATATGGGCCCGAAAAATCACCATTCTCGGCGCTCTCGCGACGTAGTTTCATGAAATATCCGCGCTAGGGATTAGGTCTTTTAAGATAAGTTGTGTAGTTTTAATGGGTTAGATGTAACTAAGGCTAGCTACGCAAGCGAATGGCAATGTTCTCAGCCATTTACAGTAGTTGCGGGCTTTGCTACCCTGATCGCCACGGCGTTATCGCAGCGCTGGTGCAGTTTTTGTAGGCTAGGAGTTTAATATGGCTCGAATTACCGTTGAGGATTGCCTCACACGAGAGAACAACCGCTTTGCACTCGTGCAGCTTGCTTCAAAGCGAACGAAGCAGCTCTTACAAGGTTCAACAGTTCAGACCGCAGATCGCAGAAACAAGGCAGTGGTTACTGCACTGCGAGAGATAGCAGATGGCCGCGTTCGGTTTATGACTCAGCAAGAGGCTGAGGCTTTCGAGGAGCAGAAGGCTCGCGAGGCCGAGGCAGCTCGTGCTGCAGCAGCGGCTGAGCGTGAGCGTAAGCCAGAGATCGGAGCTGGTCTCTTCTCTAATGGTGACGAGACCCGTTCAATGGATTTCCTTCGAGAAGCTCTGATGCAGCCTGGTCCGATCGCGGCCGGTGATGATGATGATGGAGACGAGGATTAGTTCTGTTTGTAGAAGGTGGTCTGAGTAACAACTGGTAGGGGCTCCTATGTCCTTCGAGCAGATCGCCGAGGCCCTAAAAAAGTATCACCCTAGTCCAGACCTTCAGACTTTAAAGAAAGCGTACGAGTTTGCCCAAAAAAGTCACAGTGGTCAGGTTCGAGCCTCTGGCGAGCCGTATTTTACCCACGTAGAAGAGACATCACTTCTAGTTTGCAAGCTGAAGCTAGACGAGCCTTCAGTTATTGCGTCGCTGCTGCACGATACGATTGAGGACTGTGATGTCACCAGAGATGACATACAGCGAGAGTTCGGTTCTGGCGTGGCCGATATCGTCGAAGGCGTCACTAAACTTACGCGAATCGAATTCGAATCTCGCGAGGAGAAGCAGGCCGAGAACTTCCGCAAGATGTTGTTGGCTATGGCCAAGGATATTAGGGTGATTCTGGTCAAATTGTGCGATCGGCTGCACAATATGAGAACACTCAAATTTTTCAGTGAAGAGAAACAGCGCCGCATAGCAGAGGAAACTGAAGAGATATATGCACCGCTGGCGAACAGACTTGGTATACATTGGCTGAAATCGGAATTAGAAGATCTCTGTTTTTTTTATTTACGTCCGGAGCTGTATCGTCAGATCGATGAGTACTTGAAGAAGTCGGCACCAGGTCGCGATGCCTATGTTGAGCGAACTGCACTAGAGATTCAAAAGACTCTATCTGATGCCGGTGTTTCAGCTTCAGTAAAAGGTCGCGGTAAGCACCTGTACTCGATCTGGCAAAAGATGGAGAAAGATAATATCTCCTTTGAGCAGATGTATGATCTGCTCGGTTTTCGCGTAATCGTTCCAACTGTTAGAGCCTGCTATGAAACGTTAGGCATCGTGCACTCTACTTGGAAGCCGATTCCCGGGCGCTTTAAAGACTACATAGCGATGCCAAAACCGAATATGTACCAATCGTTGCACACGACTTTGATTGGGCCCGGCGGGCAGCGAATAGAGATTCAGATTCGTACCCCTGATATGCATCGTGTGGCAGAGGAGGGGATTGCCGCACATTGGCGCTACAAGGAAGGAGGAGCGGCTCCGGCATTTGATCTACAGTGGGTTAAGGAATTGGTCGAGACCCAGCAATACCTGAAGAATCCTGATGAATTTATCCAGTCAGTCAAAGGCGAGCTGTATCCAGAGGAGGTCTTTGTTTTCACCCCGAAGGGTGACCTGGTACGTCTAGCCTTCGGCTCAACTCCGGTTGATTTTGCTTATGCTGTGCATACTGATGTTGGGCATCGCACAATCGGCGCCAAAGTGAATGGACAGATGGTTGCTCTCGACCACGTGCTTGCAAATGGCGACACGATAGAGATAGTCACCTCCAAGTCGCACGTGCCAAGTAAAGATTGGCTGCGATTTGTTAGGAGCTCTAAGGCCCGTCAGCGTATCCGGGCCTTTTTGAAGACTGAGGAGCATGCACGCTCATTAGCTCTCGGTATGGATCTGCTGACCAAGGATATGCGCAAGGTCAAGCTAAGCCTAAAAAAGGTCGAGAAGGACGGGCGCCTCTCAAGCGTAGCGAACGAATTGGGCTTTAAGACCGACGGAGAGCTATTTGCGGCGCTTGGCTACGGAAGGATCAATTCCTCTAAGATTATCGCCAAATTGCTCCCTGAGCAGGGGGAGGCAACTCAGAAATTAGATGAGCAGCCGACTCCACTTCAGCGTATATTTCATCGAGCAGCACAGGTCAGTCGCGAGCGTATTGGAGTAAAAGTATCCGGTCTGGATAATATCGTTATAAGGTTTGCTAAATGTTGTCAGCCCCTGCCTGGTGACCGCGTTGTAGGCTTTATTACTCGTGGCCGAGGTGTAACTGTGCACTACGCCGATTGCCCGCATGTACTTGATTGCGATCCTCTGCGTCGAGTAGAAGTCGACTGGGATTCCGGTGCGCGTGAGGCACAGAGGGTGCGAATCACAGTTCATGCGCAAGATCAGATGGGACTTCTGGCGAATGTTTCACAGGCTGTAGCAGGGCAGGGAACCAACATAACCAGCGCACAGATTAAAACTGCTCACGGAAGGGCCTATATTAACTTTGAGATCTTGGTATCGAGCGCGGAGCAGCTGCAAAAGATTAAACGCTCGATTGAGATGGTAGCTGGTGTGATCAAGGTAGAGCGTGTGAAGCATATCGCTAACGGCGCGGCAGATGATAGCCTTGAGGGAGCGGACTAGGTGTCGATGAAAGCATCTCGAATTCTGGCATTTCTGGTCATCGGCGTGCTCGGATTTTGTGCAGCAGCCAGCGCAGCACCGGTTGGGATCGCGCCTCCGGGGGCGGCAGTTCGCACTGCTGAAGAGCAGAAAACGATCGATGTTTACAAACGAGCCAATCAGGCAGTGGTATTCATCACTACTCGCACTTACGTAGTTGACCCATTTACCTTTTTCGATGAGGTGCGACCTCAAGAAGGAACGGGAACAGGAACCATAGTCGATGCCGAACGTGGAATTGTTATCACTAACCTGCATGTAATCGAGGGCGCTCTTGAATCAGGTGGTAGCGTCGAGGTCATGCTCGCAAATGGACAGAATTCGAAAGCACGCCTGGTGGGTTTTGATCCGGAGAGCGACATAGCGGCCCTTCAGGTACTCAATATTCCAAAGGGATTCGTCGCGTTGCCCTACGGTGACTCTGCCATTTTAGAAGTAGGTCAGAGGGTTCTGGCGATCGGCAACCCGTTTGGCCTCTATCGAAGTCTGACAGCAGGAATTATCTCCTCGCTAGATCGGACGATGAAAACTCCGCGCGGCGCAGTGCTAAAGGACTTGATTCAGACTGACGCTGCCATAAATCCCGGAAATTCTGGAGGGCCTCTACTCGATGCAGATGGGCGCTTGATCGGCATAAATACGGCGATATTGAGCCAATCCGGAGACTCGGCCGGTGTAGGATTTGCCGTTCCTATTAACAGTATCAAGAGGATCATCCCTGAGCTTCTAGCGACCGGTAAGGTGCGCCGGGCGCGACTGGGATGGCAGTTGGTCGATACCGATCAGGGACCAATGGTGCTACGAGTGCTTGCGGATGGTCCAGCGGAGAGAAGCGGGATAAAACCGATTGAGAAAGTATTTTCCAGTGGTGCATTTGTGCGGGGCTATCGTCGGGATATAGAGGGTGCAGATCTGATTTATAAAGTTGACGGGGAACGTGTTCGCAATCGTGACGAAGTAGAGGATGTGATTCGCAAAGTCAAAAAGGGTGATTCAGTGGAGCTTACCTTGCGCACAGGCGGGGTTTACGGCCGTGAACGTCGAGTGGCGGTTGTGCCAGGCTGGGAGTAGCGGGTCGGGAAGGAGAGCGTACGAGCTATGAAAATACGGGTGCTTCCTGACACGGTTATAAATCAGATAGCTGCTGGTGAGGTCGTCGAGCGACCGGCTAGTGTTGTGCGTGAATTAGTAGATAACGCTATTGATGCCGGGGCCACCGATATTTTTGTCGCCCTTGAGGGTGGTGGACACAGCCGACTTAAAGTACGTGACAACGGTTGTGGGATGACCAAGGATGAGGCGATCTTAGCTTTTGAGCGACACGCAACATCAAAAGTTGCCTCAATAGACGATCTGTTGCAGCTCCAAACTCTCGGCTTTAGAGGAGAGGCTTTAGCCTCCATAGCCGCAGTATCGAAGATCAGCCTAAAAACCCGGGAGCACGACAGCGATGTGGGAACGCACGTTATATTCCGTGGAGGAAAGCTATCGGATGTGCAGAGTGTTCCGTGGAATGTGGGCACCGAGATAGAGGTTGAGCACCTTTTCTTTAATACTCCAGCACGACGTAAGTTCCTCAAGTCGCCGCGCTCGGAGGTTGCCAGAATTAGAACTTGGCTGGCACACTCAGGACTCGCTCGACCCAATGTACGTTATCGTCTGGTATCGGATGGTGATGAGGTTCTGCACCTAGCGCCAGTTAGTACGATCGCCGATCGCGCCACGTCGATCTTCTCCGACGATTTAATTCCGGTATCCCTATGCGAGGGCGGCATCCGAGTAGATGGCATGGTGAGTCATCCAGGACAAGCTCTCTCCGACCAATCGGGATTCGTAGTGTTAATAAATGGACGGCTCGTCAGTGACAAGATTATCATGCGCGCCGTTCGTGAGGGATACGATTCGATGCTAAAAGATCGGGAGTACCCAGTTGGTTATCTGGCTATCTCACTGGGATGCGATAGTGTGGACGTCAATGTGCACCCGCAGAAAAGTGAGGTGCGGTTTCGGCATCCGCAGCAGGTATTCGCGGTGGTGCAAGGGGCGGTGAGCGCAGGCGTTCGAAGTATCCGTCGACCAGTGCAGGTAGTCCCACGTCCGATTGCCTCATTTGACAGAGCACCAGGTACAGCACAGGTTATGCAACCAACCCTGGGGTTAGCCTCAGGTGCCAAATCATTCTTAGCTGAGCGCCAGTCCTTGTACGGTGATTCTCTTCCAGGCGCAGATGGCTCACCAGTTTTAATAGGTCGGATGGAGAGTGTGGAGGTATGCGCGGCCTCTGCGGCTAATGTCGACCGCTCGTTCCGATTCTCAGAGCTTCGATATATCGGCCAGGCCTTAGCGTGTTACCTGATCTGTGAACTTGATGAGCGGCTGGTCGTTGTTGATATGCATGCAGCTCACGAACGAGTCAACTATAATAAAATCAGACAGGCACGTGCTCAGAGTGCGCTGACGACTCAGCGCCTGCTGATACCGGAAACAGTGCGGCTGACTGAAGAGCAGGCGGTAAATCTCATCGAGCAGCAGGGGATACTAAGCGAACTCGGATTTGAGATCTCGCAGGTTTCGGCCGAGACGGTCTGTGTTCAAGGAGTACCTGGAGTGGTAGCGCACCTCGACTGTGTATCGCTTCTTAAGGAGTGCGCGGCTGAGCCTCTGGCTGAAGGTTGGCGAGAGCGTTTAGAGGAACGAATCGACCACATAGCAGCAAGAGTAGCTTGCCATGCTAGTGTTCGGTCAGGTGATCTAATCGGAAAGCAAGAGGCGTATGCGTTGTTTAGCCAACTCGATGAGGCAGAGCTTTCAGGAGCATGCCCGCATGGCAGACCGGTGGTAACCGAGTTTAGCCGTGATATGGTTGAGCGCTGGTTTGGAAGGGATCGCTGATGACTTCGCTGCGGCGCACCCTTGCGGTTTGTGGTCCAACCGCATCTGGCAAGAGCGATTTATCAATACACCTGGCGCAGAATCTAGGTGGCGAGATAGTGAATGTTGATTCAGTCCAGGTTTTTCGCGAGTTGGATATCGGGTCGGCTAAGTTAAAGGAGGCGGATCGGTGTGGAATCCCGCACCACGTACTCGATATATTCGCCCCTAATGAGGCAGCTAATGTGGCTTCATTTAGACAACAAGCGTTACATTCGATCGACGATATCATATCGCGGGACCGGCTGCCGATCCTTGTAGGGGGCTCTGGTCTATACCTGACTGCCCTCTTGCATGGACTAGCCGAAGTTCCACCTACTCCGGCAGATGTGCGCGAGGCTGTAGCTTCTCTCTCGTTGACGGAGCAGTATGCTGAATTGCAACGCGTCGATCCGGCAAGTGCGACTCGTCTCAACCCCAACGACAGTCAGCGTATATCACGAGCAGTTGAGATATGCAGGATCACTGGACGCCCAGCAAGCGATATACTTGCCGAGCACACCTTCACCTCAGTAGATGTAGTATCCTTGGTATTGGTCATCTGCAAACCGCGTAATGAGCTTTACGACCGGATAGATCGCCGTGCGTCAGAGATGATCAAAGCGGGTCTGGTGGCTGAAGCTGCGAGAATAAGAGACCGCTATGGTCAGGTGTCGGCACTCAGTACCTTAGGATACAAACAGGCCTGCGACTATCTAGATGGAAATATGCCAGAGGAGGCGATCGCTCGCGAGATAGCTCTACATACTCGACGTTTTGCCAAACGCCAGATGACATATTGGCGCAATGAACCAATGAAGCGAGGCTGGGTTGTTCGACCCACTGAACAGGAACCAGCTCAGTTTGTGTCAGGTTTTGAGGAGTTTCCAGTTAGGGCTCAGAAACACATGAAAGGGTTCCGCGCCTTTTCATGGAACCGAGAAGAGTTAGTGGAGAGGGTAAGAGCCAGGCTTAGGGTTGCGCTCGACACTGACCCCTTGTCTCACACGGAGGTGTGGTTTGTGACCGAAAAAGAGCAGTTGCCGGTCTGAAAGCCGCGCATCTGCTCAAAGTTTTAGCCGCGTAAGATCCTGGTCCGGCTCACGGATGCTGCAGCTGCCGATCGAAAACGGAGCAATGTTCATAGCTGTGGTCAGTTGTTCTGGCGATATTTTGACTTCATCGAATCGTATACCTGCATTAAGTGATAGGCGATTAAGAGAGTCGTTGGTGAGCAGGTCAGCAATCTGATTTTCTGTGAATTGAACCCCTAAAGCGCGACGAATGTAGACCGCGCAGGTAAGATTAAGGAAGCCCATCGGAGATCCCTCAGGTTCTACGATCGGATGGTGAAAACCACCAGTGACTTTAAATCCAATCTCAGCATCCGCCGCAGTAGCGATAGCGCCGGCTAATCGATCAGCTTTGATCCCGGTGTCTCCAGTACAGCGACACTTAAGTGCTAGGTTTTTTTTGAGAGGCGAATTTTTTATGGCGCCTACAGTATAATTTAAAACTGAGCGCCATCCCTCGACTGATAAGTCTGGTTCAAGCGCAATTATTACTTCGTTTTCACTAGCGTAAGACCCGAGACCTTCTAGCGCACCAGCTAAATTATCATTTGATATCTTGGCCTCAAAGGATACCACTTTAAATCTCTTGTTATCCTCAACGGCACTTAGGGCACGGGCAGCTGCTAGAGCTTCTTTAGCTCCATCAGTCACTAAGATAGAGACCGTTAGGAGCCTATCTTCCAGATCTCCAATATTTGCTAACTGCTTGGCATTCGGGGTCGTGAGCACTAGCTCTGTCCCCACCAGCCACGGTCGAGTTAGTGTCCGCGGGTGCTCTAGGCACTCTTTAATAGCTTGCTCCAAGTTGAGAGCAGCAGGGGGAAACATACCCGCGTAGTCAAATTTTTTTGCAAGCAGTACTTCAATAAGATTTTGAGATGGTCCGTTGTTCATAGAGAGTGCAACCCGCTAACTATTTGCTGATCTGAGTAGAGCTGATCGGTGAGCACAACGATCAGCTTAACCGCAAAGCAAGTATATCAGTTGAAGTTCGACGATGTAACTCTATCTTGTGAACCTAAAAAGAGCAGTTGCGGGTTTCAGAATGGCGCATCTGGCTAAAATCACTGTGGCTTTTTAATTTTCGGGGCTCACCCTGACGGTGCCAGGGTTCCGCTCCGAAAATATCAAAATCCTTTGTGCTTTTAACAGCTGCTCCATTTTGCCCCACCTTAACTGCTCTTTTTAGGGTAAAACATAGCAGCCTGCCCCGTCGTTCAAAAAAGGCAGATTGATAGCGCTATAGGAGATTTTACCCCATTAGTTTCAATAGGTTGTCAAAAGGGCTTTGTGTTAATCGAGGTTTGACCTTTCAGGTATCATTGTGGAATGATTCCAGGCGGCTAGCAAATTTCCGGGGGGAGCCCATGCTCTCTATAGGGGTCCTGGCCATTTACTATTGAGAGGTTGTTGCTGCATGAGCCCAATTGAACACCCACTTGAATTTGAAAAACCATTAGTGGAGCTAGAGTACCAGCTGGAGAGGCTACGCGATGAGCTAGCCGGTGGAGATACCTCTCGCCGCGAGGAGTACGCAGCATTGGAGGCCAAGGTATCTAAGGTGCGGAAAGAGATTTACGGCAAGTTGACTCCGTATCAGAGGGTGCAGCTATCGCGCCACTTTGATCGCCCCTTTACCCTTGATTACGTCAAGTTCATCTTTACTGATTTCATGGAGCTGCACGGCGACCGGCTGTTTCGCGATGACCCAGCGATCGTAGCGGGCACGGCCCGTTTGGGAGAGGTGCCGGTTATGATCGTCGGACACCAGCGCGGACGCACAACTGCGGAGAGGCTTAAGCGTAACTTCGGCATGCCGAATCCTGAGGGATATCGCAAAGCGCTGCGGCTCTTTCGGATGGCAGAGAAGTTTGGCTTGCCGCTGATCACCTTTATCGATACCCAGGGAGCGTTCCCCGGTCTTGAGGCAGAGGAGCGCGGTCAGGCTGAGGCGATCGCTCGCAATCTTGCTGAACTCTCAGAGATGACTATTCCGATTATCAGCGTTGTGATCGGGGAAGGTGGAAGCGGAGGTGCGCTAGCGCTTGGTGTGTGCGATCGAATCTTAATGTTAGAGAACGCGTGCTACTCTGTGATCACTCCAGAGGGTTGCGCGTCTATTTTGTGGCACTCAGCCGATAAAGCTGATGTTTCAGTAGAACAGGCGTCAACAGCGGCAGAGGCTCTCAATCTAACCGCCCAGGACTTAAAACGGTTAAATCTGATCGATGACATAGTGCAGGAGCCGGTAGGAGGCGCCCATAGTAATCACAAGGAGGCCGCAGAGCTGTTACGAGCGGCGCTGGTTAGGCACCTTGAGCCTCTATCAAAGATGGCGGTAAAGGACTTAGTGGCCAAACGCTACGAAAAATTCAGGAAAATGGGGCCTTTTTCGGAGAACTAATGGCATTCAGCACAGGGCGGCAGCCATCGCCTTATAAGAGCCTGTCGTGGCTTGTAGTTGCTTTAGTTTCTTGTCGGGGGTAGTCTCTTAACCCAGGCGTGATTAAAAACGAGTAGTAAGGAAGCATGGCAAAAGACGCAATTGAACTAAACGGTGTGGTAAAGGAGTGCTTTCCTAATGCATTCCGTGTTGAGTGTGATAACGGCCATGAAGTTTTGGCCCACCTGGCAGGTAAGATGCGCAAGTTCTATATCCGCGTTCTTCCGGGCGATAAGGTAGTAGTTGAGATATCCCCTTACGACCTCTCGAAAGGTCGCATTGTGCGGCGTATAGCTGAGGTTCGCGGTCGCGGCCCCGGCGGTGGTACTAGTGATCCGAGCAAGCCCGCTTAGTCGTGCAGCCAGTGTGGCCGTAGACACTTGAAACTTAAATTTATTTCCCTTTCAAACTGAAAGCGTTCGCAAGTAAGCAAACGTGTATATACCGCTGCTGTGGCCGTCGGCCCAGCGCAGTCCTATGGCGTATTGACCGACTCCCCATATCTCTTGAAGCGATAGCTCCTGTTCGGCAGAGCTTTGGATGATGCTTAGCGAGCGTTTCTTGCCGGTCAGTGGTTTGGCGTGTGAGTCATCACCCCTTGCCTCACGGCAGCCGGCGCACGGGCACCCTTTGCGCAAGACCTCACTTAATAGCTCCTGTGTTGTTCCGTCTTGCCAGGTGATCTGCAAGCCGTTGGTTCCGAGGCGCTTAATCTCTCGTGGCCGGACTGAGTTGTGAGCGTTATCATCAGCAGTATCTTTCATATCGGGATATTATAACCTCGGTATTAGCGAAGAGGCAAAAAAACTCCCAACTGAATTCACATTCGCTCTGATGGTCTTCAGATGAGGGTTTTCGTGTACATGCTAGCTAAATCGCGGTATGCTTCCAGAGGTGATTTCTGACAGTAATCGGCGCAATAGCGCTGAGGCACGGGAAGTCTCTCATCGCCTGCGGCGATTGGGGTAGTTCGTTACAGTTTTAGGTCTTTACATTTTAAGGATGTGTTATGGGACGAGGGGATAAGCGGTCACGTCGAGGAAAGATATTTAAGGGCTCTTACGGCAACAGTCGCAAGCAATCAGCAGGTAGCTCTGTGGTCAAGAAGGCATCGCCTAGTTCAGCTACTTCATCGACAGCGGCTAAGAAGGCTCCTGCTACTAAGAAGTCTAAGGGTTAGTGCCGGAGGGTCTCCACCCCTGCACATATCGAAAAATCTTGACTTCAGTGTCACGCGCAATGTAACGGTCGTACTGTTTTGCAAAACGGATCGCCTTAGGATTGGAGTTAGGGCGAATACCGGCTGCCGCACCCTCGGAAAGAGGAGGCGTCCTGTAAGCGTTCCAAGCATCCTGAGTGCTGCGAGCCGCCTCTGTTGCCTCTATAGCGAATAGACTCTGAATCATCTGCTGCATAACATCTGGAGGAGTAGCCTCAAGCACACGGTACAATCCGCGTGCGCGGGAGCGGCAATTTATCTCGTATGCGGCCAGGAAGGTGTTCTGCTCCGGGGTGCGCGAAGCAGCGACTAGGCTAGTATCGAGGGCGTGAGCTTTCTCAAAGCTGCCGCCGTAGCTTTCGTATAATTTAAGAAGCTGTGCCTTGCGATCGAGATCCGCTGATTTCACCCTATAGCCCACCACTGTAGCCGTCACTCCTGAGATAATCAGCAGGAACAGCATAAACATCACCGAAGCACGTTGCTCTCGCAGAGGGGCGCGTAATCCAGTCGCACTATCGGTTCTTCTGTCCGTATTCATCTGTGGGTCTACCTTTATATTCTGTATCCTGCACCGGTTTACTCATTGTCATCAAGAGGCTTCTGCTTTTTAGGTTAAAGAGCAGTTGCAAGATGGTAGAGTTTTGGCCACAATTTGCTGGTCAGCGCCTGATGGTGCGGGAATAATCGGGTTGCAGAGTTGGCTATGAGAGGAAAACGATCCAACAAAAAGGTCTCTACGGCCCAGATAGCGGTCATCCCTGGCTCGTTTGATCCGTTGACCAATGGGCATGTTGATATTATCGAGCGAGCGTTGGGGATATTCGATAGGGTTGTAGTAGGCGTTCTTAACAATCCCTCTAAACGGTCCCTCTTCACCGAATCAGAGCGGGTGGCTTTGATTGAACGCCAGTTCAGTCGCTACAAAGGGCGTATATCGGTGGTAAGTTTCTCGGGCCTCTTGGTGGAGTTTGTGCGTAGCGTAAAAAGTAGGGTGGTCATCCGTGGTTTGCGGGCGATCTCCGACTTTGATTACGAGGCGCAGATGTCTCTGATTAATCGTAAGCTAGACCCAGCTATAGAGACATTTTTTCTCACCGCTCGCGAGGAGCACTCGTATATTAGCTCAACGATAGTTAAGCAGGTGGCGCTACTTGGCGGGGATGTATCTAACATGGTTCCAGCGCCGGTAGCTCGAGCGTTATCAAAGAAGCGTATATTGCACCTCGGAAAAGCTCAAAATCCTGCGCCATTTTAGCAGGGCAAGCGCAATCTTGGCCCATGAAGATCAAGGGAACAGCCAAGTTGCGCCGTAGAAGACAAAAAAACTCTAGCTTTAGAAAGAGACTATCTAGTTGCTGATAAGCGTGGGACCGGTGATGGCTGAGTAGGTTTTTAACTTAGCAGGAACTTGAAAGCACTTGAGCAAGAGCTCCGGCTGGAGCGCTATGCGCGCTTCTTGAGACAGGATTAAGTGTAAACCCAGCCTCATTCATTTTTGAAAAAATGAATGAGAATTGCTGGGCGAGCGCAATCTTGGCGTAGCCAAGTTGCGCCGTAGAAGACAACAAACTCCTATGTGCCGAGCGTGTGAAATTTTAATGTCATGAGAGACTCTAGCTCTGAACGGTACTGCTTGATGTTAGCAAAGAAGCTTTAAGAATCGTGGCTTTGAAATCAGCAAATCGCTCGTAGTACCGCCCATACATGGTTTATTATATAAGACGATTTTCTTTAAGAATCGCCACTAGCGTTCAATAAGGTTAAGATTCGGAGAGTAAGGGGGAAAAAATATTATTTTCACCTTGGATGTTTCAAGAAAGGCTTTTACCTTACGATTTCGATAGTACCGAGCATTATCAGCCACCACAAAGATACCCACCACAAATATACATTGCAGAGATTTGTTTTTTTGCTCCAGTTTTTTTAGCAGGGCGATTGTTGACTGAGCATTAATGGATGAACTTTCCTCTATGACTACATCGGTGGGATCATGTGCATTTACGACTCCATTGATATTGACCCGTTGCCTGCCCCCTAGCTGTATAACACTGTTGGTCTTGATCTCT
>JBKCMS010000115.1:0-3082 GCA_046300175.1 Pseudomonadota bacterium
GGTTCAAAAATCGATTTTCGGACCGGAATGTATCTCGATACGATTCCGCCCCAAAAATCGATTTTTGAATTCGCCCTACGGGCCCGAAAAATCACCATTCTCGGCGCTCTCGCGACACAGTTTCATGAAATATCCGGGCTAACGCGCTTGCCTGCCAATATAGGGCGCGACTCCCGGCACGTCGCGCTGGGATAACGAAACTACCCGAGGAAAGCGAATGCGGTTGGCCCGGAGACCAACCGTTCAACCTAAATTCGGCAGTTAAGGCGGATGAGAATGGTGCAGATGACTAAAAGCACGAAGTATTTTGAACTTTTCGGAGGCGCAACCCTGGCACCGTCAGGGTGAGCACCGAAAATTCAAAAGACAAAGTGATTTAAGTCATACGCGCCATTCTCAGACCCGCAACTGCCGCATTTAGGTTCAAGTGTCGCCGGTTAGAGTCCCCGAAAATACTCAGCTGCATGGACACAGCTGACGCCGTCGCGAGTGATGGTATGCGGGACCGTACACAGGAGCATTTTGTGTCCAACTGAATGGGTGCGACTGTGCGATAGATTGCCGGCAACATCATTTACCTGGTCAACCCAGCGGTTGTCAGGAGACTCGGTCCACTTACACTCAAAGAGGTCGATTGAGCCCCCCTGGCAGCGAAGAAAATCGACTTCTCGCCCCTGTGCGTCGCGGTAGTACCAGAGAGTTGCCGCACTGCCCAAGTTGGCGTGTGCTTTTCTGAATTCGGCGTAGATAAAAGTCTCCCATATCGCTCCGATAAGTGGTGTTGAGATGAGCGATGTTTCATCAAAACCTAACAGAAAGCAGAGCATCCCAGGATCGTTTAGGTAGAGCTTGGGCGACTTTACAAGCCGTTTGCCGATATTGTCGAAGTATGGCTCTAAGAGGCTGACTTGGTTTGATGCTTCAAGAACGCTGAGCCAGTCCCGAGCGGTCTGGGATTTGATGCCGACATCTCGGGCTAATTCAGACAGGTTTAAGAGTTGTGCCGAGCGGGCTGCGCACGCGCGAACGAACCTCTCAAAATCTCTTAGGCTGTGCACGTTGAGGATCTGTCGCACGTCGCGCTCAAGGTATGAGGCCAAATACGATGAGTAGAACGCGTTGCGTTCTAGGCCAGGCTGGCGCCAAAGCTCAGGATACAATCCGCGTGATAGCACCGTAGTCCATGAGTCTGCAGGTGTTAGTTTTAGCTCCCGCGCAGAGAGGTTCTCTAAATTAAGGATAGCTGCGCGCCCCGCGAGGCTATCAGACACCTCTTTCATTAGAGTGAATTTCTGGGAGCCTGTAAGGATGAACTGGCCCATCGAGTGGCGGTCTTGGTCGATCTTAGATTTAAGGTGTCGAAACAATTTCGGCGCGTACTGAACTTCGTCAATGATGAGGGGGCTTGAGTGAGCCTCAAGAAATACCTGGGGCTCATTCTCAGCCTGTTCGGCTAGGCTCGGCAGGTCGAGCGAAACAAAGCCGTACTTCGGAAATCGGTCGCGTAGAAGGGTGGTTTTTCCCACCTGCCTGGCACCAGTAAGCACAATAGCCGGGAACTGGTGGCTTAGTCGGTCGATTAAATCAGATATTTGTCGTGTAATATACATTAGTTAGCAATTATGCCGGTAGCGACTGAAGTTGTCAAATGTATTTTGACAGGGGAGCTGCTGCCTCGATGTCGCGGGACCAAAAGCCCTGGAGGAAAATGGAAATCTCGAACCCACATGAGGAACGCGCACACGGTTGGCCCGGAGACCAACCGTCCAGATGTCGCGGGGCCACCTTGGTGATTCTAAGACGATGGGAGGGCTAATCGCGCTACCACTGCTCGGCCCTGCGAGCGAAAGGTGGTGTACTTGGTGCTTAAGACTTCACAGTAGTTATTGTCGGTTGAGATTAGTTCAGCCCCGTAAAGTTCAGGGCCGCTGCTGCCTTCGCAGCGCATGGGTAAGACTCCGGCATCCGTTGCAATGACATCTCCTTCAGAGATGCTCTGGGTCGGCCAGGCGGTGTTCCAGGCAGTGATAAATCTCTTTATGTCGTCGGGTGAGATGGTCAGCGGTGTGCCGAGGGTGTTTGTACTAGGAGCATTGCACGGCGAGTACCACGTGCCGATCGTTGTTGTAGCGCCGCGTGGCACTGCGAAGAAGAGTCGTCCATCGGGGCTCTCAACAGCGATGGCATGCGTGGGATGCAGTTGGCGCGAGATTGTGATGTTAAAGCCTAGGCACCACTTTGAGCGTGTGCGCTGGGGCGATTCGGGTAGGGTAATAGAGCGTATCCAGGGGCCCAGGGTATTTACTACGCTTCGCGCTGAGAATGTTTCACCAGTGTGCGTAGTGACGGTGTAGCTACGGGGTGTACGGGTAACACTCACGGCTTTGGTGTGCTGTAGTATCGTGACGTTTTGGGCGATAACCTCTCTTGAGAGTTGCGTTGCAATAGCTAACGGATCAGTCATCAGGAGGTCGTGCCAACACAGGGCGCCATGAGGGGCGAGAGGGGCAAACTGTGGAGCGAGTTGCTCTAGAGCTCTCGCAGAGAGCACGCGCGGTGCAGGCAGTGGTGAGCGCGCAAATTTCATGGTTGCCCCATACATGAGCGTAGCTGCGGTCACGGGGACTTTGCTTTTTAGACCGAATTGCCGAAGCGGCATCAGACAGGGAAGGGGGCTGACGGCATCGGGGAAATACGTAGATGTAAAGGTCTGGTCGTTCAGGGATCGGATGACCCGCGGGAGCTGGAGCTTTTGTAGGTAGCGGAATCCGCCATGAATTATCCGTAGTGTGTTGTTTGATGTGGCAGAGGCGAGTTCGCCCGCCTCAAGCACTAGAGCGGGGATACGGCGTTCGGCGGCGGCGCGGGCAACGCCTAACCCTGATATTCCTCCGCCTAAGATGATTAAGTCGTAATTGTGGGGCATGGTGCTCTCGTAGCGGCTATAGCGTTCTCCAAAAGTCCGTAGCGAAATCCCGAGTTTTGGAGAACGCTATCGATTCGCGGATGCGAATCAAAACAACAACCTATAGTGATGTCCAGCAAAAGCCTTGCCAGTTTTACTGGCACGGACTTTTGCACG
>JBKCMS010000116.1:0-3350 GCA_046300175.1 Pseudomonadota bacterium
ACCGAGATACACTGAGTATTTTTTCGCGAAGTTTGACGAAGTCGCAGCTCGCTTATCGTCAACCGGAGCAGAAGATACTTTTGAGACCGGTTCTAGCATTAATTGCCGTAATGACTTGCGCATGCTTGTCCCTCGTTTGACAGACATATTACACCCAAAGTAGCGATCGTCTGAATTCAATCCGAACATAAGTCCCAAAAATGAGGTCGCGGTCCTAGCAACTTTCTTTGGCTCATGGATAGTGGTTATCTTAAAAATAGGTGAATTCATAATTACTCCGATTGATTAGTCGCAGACTTTTTTATTTGGCTGGCGAGCTCTGTCTGGTGGTCTGGTTTGTAAGCATCCTCAGAGACGAGACTAAAGGAGCCTATCGCGACACGGTAGGTGCCGGTTCCAGAAGCACTCGGATTGAGGTCACGATCAAATTGTGACAGAAAGTTTCTGGCACGCTCGTGCAAGGCAGAGCCCTCTCTTAAACACCAACTACGAATCTCTGGAAGAGCCTCTGCTGGAATGTTGCGGTATTCGGTTTTTAGGTGATGGTTGGGCTGGGTATCAGTGGTCTGAAAAGCATTCTCTTCGACAGCTTGATATAGATCTTCAGCGTCTTCGCTTAACATGGAAAGCACTGCCTTCGGATCCCCTTTAGGGACAAACACCCTGGTGACTAATTTGAGTCGCCCATCACGGGAACGCTGAATCATGCCCAGACGCTCGAGCTCAAATGCCACGGTGTAGGGGCTGATAGAATGGCTAACCGAGCGCACTAGCTCCGCAAACTCGCTACTTTTACCGTCAAACGAAAGCGGGCGGGGTTTGCCTCGTCGCAAGCAGAAGCGCTCATCGTAGCGCCACTGGTTAATCACATCACTAGCCGTATGCTTTTCTCTCGGTTGGTAGCTCGCTTCGCTTCTAATCTGCGCTACATCGGTACGATGCACTCCTGTCATTAATGTAATCCTGCTATTGCTAACTACGTCACCTTGTCGATCTAGGTGCTCACAGGCCTGTACGATAAATACTCGCTTTAGAGCATCAACCACTTCACCGAGTTTTATACCGTGCTTTAGGCATATCTTGACGATCGGTCTCGTCAAATATGGTAACGATTTAAGAAGTAACTCCTTGGTCATAATTCAATAGGCCGCTTTAAAGCGCTTCCGACGCTGAGGTCAGCTACAGCGAGCCTCATATATGTCCTCTTCTTCGGTGAAAATATGCAGGCTGCGACATCATTAAACTTGGAGCAAAGACCCATGAGATAATATTGAGTGAATACACCTCGGTGTTTTTACTCGGGTTCATTGTAGCGCCTGGTGGTTATAAACCTGAACACAAACCTGTTTTTGAAGCCAGCCCCTGTAAGCTAATTTAAGTCTGCCCCCCTTAGCAGCAGGCCAAAGCACCGCGCTTGTTGAGAACTAAGTCGTGGTGCTTTAAGCCTGCCTAAGCAGAGAAACTTTTGCAATTAATTATCTCCCACCTCGGCCACGACCACGTCCACGACCACGTCCGTTATCATCTCCTGAGCAATCGTCTCCCTGGCTATCGTCAGAAACACCCTCATTACGTTGCCCGCCATTATCGTCGGAGTCAACACCAGGGGAGCGTGTATTACGAGTATTACGGGTATTACGCGACGGAGTCGGTGCAGTACAGTTGTCGTCCTGCTCCATTTCGCGGGCTGTAGGCGATGTTCGACCGGTTATGAGCTTTACCTTAACACAGTCATTTACTGCGAATGCAGCTAGTGAGATAGGTGCATCCATTCGATCCTGATAAACAGTTCGAGGAGTCAGCTCTACCCGGGTATTATTTAAAATAACAAAAGTGCTTTCGAGCAGCTGAATTCTTCCTTGGATCAGACCAGGCTTAGCCTTTCTCCTGCTGGCGTTGGCATCATCTGCCATTCCCAGCATCGTCAAGCCAACTAGAACTGCGCTAAGTAAACTTACTCGGTAACTCTTCATGGTACTACTCCTCCTTGATGTAGGTTGTCTTCTTAAAACGGATTAGTCAGCCGCCAACCTCCCTGGGAGAAGCAATTAACTAATCAGCACTCTACTAGGATGCAATATTTTTGCATCCCTTGTCAAGCGTCGGCTTTCCGTGGCTTGCCGGCAACCATATGTGGCACTTAACTTCCTCTATTACCGATCGGTACCAGTAAAAGGGGTGACCGCCTCCTGGATGTAAATATGGGCAATAACTACCTAAACCCAAAAATCGATTTTGAATTCGCCCTACGGGCCCTAAAAATCACCATTCTCGGCGCTCTCGCGACGCAGTTTCATGAAATATCCGGGCTAGGCTGTGCAAAAGGTGCACTGACAAGGATGCAGACTAAAAAGGCTCGCAGAGGCGTTAGGTTACGCGCTATAAATCCGCCGGCTCAAGTACTACAGAACTCCAGTAGCTAACGTGGCACGGAGAATATTAGATACCCTCTCTTGGATGCTGTAATTGCAGTTGTAGAATAAGCTCTCACGTGGCCCGACGATGTTTACAAACCAGGGGCGGACGTCAGATAGAAAGTCCTTCAGCAGTCGGGCCTGCTGCTGCGGATCGCCGGTCAGGTCGCATACAAAAGTTGTTGGCCGGTAACGTGTATCGATCAGATGCTTAGCATCATATAGGTTCTCGGATATTAGCCCGCCAGGACTCATAATTAAAGCAGCACATGAGTGTATTGAGTTGAGCAGCTCCGACTCCCTGAAGGTTTGTTTGCGGGCGTATGGTTATAAGGTTTGCCGCTCGCGATTAGCCTGCCCTTTGTCTATCAAAGCAAAAGCACCCCCCGCCTCTATCAGGCGCACAGCTCGGCTATCCTCGATCAAGCCTCTCTCATTAATTTTGTCCCGCGGGGCAAACCCAGTCACCGGGATCCTACAGCTATCCGCTATATCCATAGCTGCAGTTGCCGCTCCGGTTTCTCCATTTACTACTATTGCTCCGATTTTATACCGCTGCCAGGCAATATTGATGGCTTGGCGATTATCGTTTGCAAATTTACAAAATGGATGCTCAGGGTTCCTAACCACAGCATTAAATTTAGCTAAATCATTCGAGGTACCCAAATCGATCATAGGCCTTGTCTATCTAGCTCCGTTTAAACAACCGAAGATCTCTCTGTGAACCCACACTCCGTTTAGCCCGGATATTTCATGAAACTGCGTCGCGAGAGCGCCGAGAATGGTGATTTTTCGGGCCCGTAGGGCGAATTCAAAAATCGATTTTTGGGTCGGAATCGTATCGTGATACATTCCGGTCCGAAAATCGATTTTTGAACCGAAAAAGCACCGTTATCGGCGATCGTAGTAGCAGGCTTCATGAAATTTCCGGGCTAG
>JBKCMS010000117.1:0-2258 GCA_046300175.1 Pseudomonadota bacterium
CAGGTAGGACAGATATGTATCAGCTGGTCGTAGTATTAGACGTAATCCCCATCCTTGCGGCTCGTCTCCGTCGTTGAACATGTTGACGATAGTCGCGTTAAACGGTGCTACCACTCGAACGCCTGGAGGTACATTGATATCAATTCCGAGGTGAATATAGCCGCCAGTGGCGTCAAGGTATGAGCCTCTGAGCAGGCATGACCGGTCCTCTAGGTAGCCACCATACGACCATGTCGCACCATTACGGGCTTGAAGGTTATCTATCAAGGCCTGAGTATGTGTGGGTACCAGGAGAGCGTTGTGCTCCTGACATCCCTGAGTGTAATACCAATCCCTCGCTGCGTCGTTAAGATTAACTCGGCACGCTTGTGAAATATCAAGATCCGGAAGTATTTTGCTCGTCATAGTAACACCCGCCGATGCTATTATTTTAGGGGCTCTAGCAGCGGATGAATGTTACTTGCATAGTGCCGCATTCCTTCTATAAAGACATGATACTTTGAAGTCGAGTACATTTTCTGCGCGATCTCTTCGTCTGTATCCGTCGGCAAAATTGAAGTGAGTTCGGCGTCACACAAAACTGGGCCTTCATCGATACCGGATGTAACTAGGTGAAACGATGCTCCAGCGGTAGAGTGGGGCTTGACCTGCTTGAAGGTTCCATCGTCCTGCAACCTCAAGCCTAGCGCATGATCACGCATAAGCGAGTAGGTCTCTTTACCGCAGGTTGTATAAGGGTGATCGTGCCGGGTAATCCCCGGATGGGTGTTGAGGACGCGCCCAAGCATTGGAAAAAAGTTCGGGTTAATCAGAAAGTCAAAGCGAGCTAGGAAGTGATCTGACAGAATGATGTCGGCGCCGGCCTGTTTAACTGCCTCGTATATCTGGTTTTCAAATTCGAGTTTTGCACTTTTCCGTCCCACAGTATCGTTGAGGGGAAGCGCGCGAAAAGACGAGGGGATGTTAGTCGTTATCGACGAGGCTAGTGCTCCCGAGGAGGTGCGCAAATCACGGGAGAAGATCCACGTGCCGCTCTGATCAGGGCTAGCAACATAATCGCTGCCCCGGAGATCTTTCGCCAAATCATCCGTGATGATAGCGACAACTTCAATATATCCAGCTAGTCGGCCAACAGAACTCTCTTTCAGAGCAGTTTCGATGGTTCCCTTGACATACGACGAACTATCCCCTGGCGTCGCACATTTACCTACTCGCTCCTCTTTTCCTACATCTCGGATGGAGGTGAGAAAAGCGACCTTGAGTGGCGAAGACGGTGGGGTATTTCTGAGCAGGCCGTCTGAAATATGATAGATTCGGGTGCCGAATAAAGCTTGATGTTCCGATCGGAAGGGGAGCTTCACGAGGTATGAGCCCGATAATGCCGGTCCAGCAATTTGCCGTTCTTTCGCGGACTGTTGACCAAACCCCTCGGATTGTAGTCTCCTATCTTCTATCGTCGGAAGAAATTTAGAATGGCGGGTCGCATTGCTGGGATCGTGCATTCCCCAGGGGTCTTCTCGTTTGCTTTGCATAGTTAACTCTTGCTGATCCCCTAGTAATCTCTAAGCTTGCGACATCTTTATGGAATGTAGGCTGGAAATCACTTGTTGAGCGGCAGATAAACGGAACCGTCACCCACGCGGTTTAAGGACCACACTTGCACTACCACACCAGTTTAACACGGCCCCCGGCGAGAACCCGCATGGCTCCCACTGTAGCTCTTTTGAGCGCGAGCGTGTCCTCTGACTATCTCGGTGGATCATACCGATGCACCGGGCCCTGGCAATTGACGGGCAAACTGAAGAGGCAACTGACCTCGACTGACTTGTAACAACTAATCAATCGCGTGAACAAACGTTCATAGCTATGCGGTTCCGTGTATACTAAATGAGACAGTGAGTCAATACTCTGAGTATATTTGGCATTGAGAGGAGGGGGCGATTAAAATCTAACCACCCCCCGAACCGCCTCCACCACATCCCCTTCCTGCGGCAACACCACGTCCTCAAGTACTGGCGCGTGCGGGACGGCGGCTGCGTACTTCATTCCAACGCGCTTCACGGGAGCGTCCAAAAATGTGAAGCAGTCTTCGGCGATCTGCGCTGCAATCTCGCCACCAAAACCACCGAATAGAACGTCCTCATGAGCGATTACGACTCGATTGGTTCGTCGGACACTTTCAAAGACATGCTCGCGATCAAAGGGAACGATAGTGCGGAGGTCGATAACTTCAACTGAGATCCCTTCACTCTCAAGTC
>JBKCMS010000118.1:0-7777 GCA_046300175.1 Pseudomonadota bacterium
GTCCTTGGCTGACCTATTCACCGCCGCCTAATAATCTTTCAATCATTAAGTCTCCTAGCAGCAGATTGATGGATTAGAAAACTCCAGCCAGTCTTTCTGAGCTGATACTAGCTGGCTGGCCGAAGCCTTCAGTTGCGGGTAACCTATACCCCAGAAACTAACCTCCAAAAAACGAGCTTTGCAGAGACTAAATAGCAGTTTGCATATCATCAACAAATCCGAAGATGCGGGCTAGTCTGGGTCACTTCGATTCGTTACATACTTTATGACTCGCATTATCTTCTTCCTTCATATTGCATGTGCGCTGTGGGTCTCCGCTATTATCACGGGGTGCTCTGACTCAAATACATTAACAGACAAGCACATCACGGCGACTCTGGTCGCTGATCACAGCTCGGTATCACCTGGATCTGCATTTACTATCGGAGTAAATTTCACCCTTGAGCCGGGCTGGCACATCTACTGGAAAAACCCAGGAGATTCAGGGCTACCTCCGCGCTTCTCGTGGAGCTCAAGTGACGATTCAGTTGCCATAGGCGCTCCACTTTGGCCCTACCCACAGCGACTCGCCACTGGACCGCTAGTAAACTACGGCTATGGCGACGTACTAATCCCCTTCCCGGCATCACTCTCTTCTAGCGCCAAAGGTTCCACAATAACCGTTACGGTCTCACTTGAGTGGCTAGTCTGTAATGATGTCTGCCTGCCAGGAGAGGGGCGACTTGCTATTGAGCTGCCGATCTCTAATTCAGTAGGTAGCCCCTCAAACCATTCAAAGCTCTTTGAGCGTGCATACGAGATGGTTCCTGCGGAGCTTGAACGGGTATCGATCGCCGTCGAAGAGCAACCAGAGCAGATTATTGTCGCCCTAATACCCTTTGAGCCACGCCAGTTTCCTCAAGAGATCACCTTCTTTCCGGAGGATCGTCGGATTATCTCCAACTCAGCTGCTCAAGAGATCTCCAGAGATGGCGATTCTTTGCGCATAACCCTCTCTCGCGACCCAGCTAACCGCGGTCAAATTGAGCGTATTCGTGGTGTACTCGTCTCTCCAAATGGCTGGTCTTCTGACGGCAAGCGCAAGGCAGTAGCGATCGATACAAATCCGGGCGCACCGGCGCCTGAAGTAGCGGGGCCAGATACGCCAGACCCCACCGGTCCCTCAAGCAACTCTATGGACTTAAAAGCTCCCGCCCGCGGGCAGATCGGATTTTTTGTAGCTCTGCTTTTTGCTTTTGTAGGTGGTGCAATACTCAACCTCATGCCATGCGTCTTTCCGGTACTTTCAATCAAGGTCATCTCTTTTCTGGAACACTCTCGTCACGACTCTATTAAAGCCCGACGACACGGATTAGCATTTGCCTCCGGAGTTGTCGTTTCTTTCTGGATACTCGCTGCTGCTATTTCAAGCGTTCGAGTTGGTGGTGAGCAGCTTGGTTGGGGCTTCCAACTCCAGTCTCCAACATTTGTCGGCGTGATGATCGTCGTCTTTACGGTCCTGGGGCTGCTTTTTCTGACGCAGGTAACGGTCGGCCAAACGGTTCAAAACTTAGCCGGTAAGTGGAGACTCTCAACGACTTACTTGGGCTCATTCCTTAGTGGTGCACTCGCCACCGCTGTAGCCACCCCGTGTACAGCTCCGTTTATGAGCACTGCTCTGGCTGCCACCATCACCCTCCCTACGGCTCTTACATTCTTGGTCTTTACTGCACTTGGTTGCGGTATGAGCGCCCCCTACGTCCTTCTCTCCTATAAACCTAATTTGCTGCGATTTCTGCCGCGTCCAGGAGCGTGGATGGAGACCTTTAAACAGTTGATGGCATTTCCCCTGTTTGCTTCTGTAGTTTGGCTTACCCGGGTCTTTGCCAGACAGATGGGATTTGAACCACCGGGGCTGACCGTTGTAACTGACTTACTGTGGGGATTACTGGCGCTAGCTTTAGCCTTCTGGATACTTACCCGTACTAACCACCTCAAGCGTGATTCGCAACAACGACTATCTCGCTCTTTTGCAATCGTCCTAATGGTGATTGGCATCTACATCGCCATTCCAAGCGCTCAAGAAGTTGACGAGAGCCGTGCTCGCGCCTGCGCTCCAAGCGGCGAGGTGATCCCCTTTACCGATTCACACGGTCTTTTGTGGGAGAACTACTCTGAGGAGAGGCTAAAGAAAGTGGTAGCGCAGGGACGACCTGTACTACTTGATTTTACGGCGGAGTGGTGCATTACTTGCCAGGTCAACGAGCGTATCGTATTCGGTTCAGCAGATGTGCGAGAGCTGCTTGTTCGTAAAAATGTAACCCTTATGCGCGGAGACTGGACATCAAAAAACCCAGCTATTACCGCAGCTCTTAGGCGCTTTGGCAGGAGCGGAGTGCCTCTTAACGTTCTGCTCACTTCGCCCGCGTCCGAACCACTCGTCCTACCTAACATCCTTACTCCGGGTATCGTAAAGGATGCACTGTATAAACTACCGGGATGAGACGCAGCATAACCTACAAACCTTCTACTGGCGGATGATAGACAGACCAATTAAGACCGCTAGCACTCAATCGACCTGCGGCACCCTTGCCTGGCTTACCGCGTTTACAGCTCTTACAGCTCTTATTGCAGCGTACTTCTGGCCTCTATTACGCGTCTATCCTGACCCACGTATCTCCTCTACCCACCCCGATGCACTCGAATTTATCTGGAGCACCTGGCGACTAGACCGCGTACTCAACGGAACAGAGAAGCTCTACTTTTCACAAAATGTTTTTGCGCCTCAAGGAGCAAGCCTACTTCTTCATACCATCTGCGAGGGAGTACTCTTGCCGGTTACCTACCTACTTAGATTTATCGATCCGGTCTGGCGCTATAACTTAAGCCTAGTAATTGCGCTTACTCTAAACGCTGCGGCCGGGCTCTCTCTCTTTCGCTCCCTGGGTATTGCCCCTCTAGGCTCTGCTGTAGCGAGCGCTCTGATAGTTTTTAGTCCTTATAGCTTGGGACATTTACATGCTGGACACCTAAACTTTGTAGCTCTCTTTGGACTGATTGAAGCTATCCACGGGGCGCTAATCTTTTCAGGCCTTGCCCCAATCGCTAATGCGCCGAGAAGTCCAATACCCACAGATCATCGACAAATCCCCACGCCAGCAAAGCATCTAAGCCTAAAAAGCCTGGCTGCTATACGGTACGGATTCTCAGCGCTGATACTATCTTTTACAAACCTATATTACCTTTATTTTGCAGCCTTACTGATCAGTATTACAGCGGTGTTCGCCGCTTACTCCGCTTACAGAAAGGAACACGGCAACTCTGTTCTTGTAAGGATGATCTTTGCTGCCGTGCATGTTTGCACCCCATTTACTTTGGGCCTCTTAATGGCCCTCCCGCACCTAATAGATGTGACGCTGTTAGCTTTATCCGGCGCGTACTCACCAGACCATCGCGCTGCCGATCACAGCGCCGACCTCGTAACACTATTTACTCCAAGCCCTGTGCTAGGTATCGGTCAGACCCAAATAGCCCTGACGCTACGAGGGTCAATTCCTCTTCATATAGGCGAGTCTAGCCTGTACCTAGGAGCAGCTTTAATCGTTGCTACACTCGTTGCTTGCTTTAGCGGCGAGAGAAAAGGCAGACGGCTCAGTCGATTCTTTGCGGCAGTTGCAGCGATATTTGCTATACTTAGTTGTGGTCCAACTGTTCTTTGGCGCGGTTCGCCTATTTTTACTAATCCAGCCGACTTTGTTCTCCGGGCTATTTTACCGATGTACCCATCGGTGCCAGCGCGCTTTGCAGCTATCTCCTCGATTGCCCTGGTGATATCTGCATCATCTATCCTGAGGCTACGCTCATCTACTTTCATTCAGTGTTGCAGCGCGGCGCTTTTTACTCTCGCATGCCTGGAGTACGCTCCGGCATTACTTGGTACGTATCCACTACCCCTTCCGAGCCCGGTCGTTCAGCATCTTGCAAAGGATCAAGAAGCCAAAATAGTGGCCGACCTCTCGACCAGCCCGCAATATGCCATGCTACGGCAAACCATCCACGGTAAACCGATCACTGGCGGATTTCTCTCACGCCATCCGCGCAAGGCCGCGGCAGCGCTTCGTCGCAACCGTTTTGTGCGGCTTTTAAAGGGAAACCCGGAGCCAGATAGCGCCCTGGTCATTCAAGACTGGTGTGCGCTCGGCGCCAACAGGCTAATCATGGAGCTTCCGGTGGCCCAAATCTACAACTCTAGATTGAGCGAGCTAGGATTTACTGAGGTGCTACGTGATCATTACGTAGCGCTTTGGGTTACCGACGAAAAAATCTGCGCTATTGATTCCTGAAATCGGCTAAGTTTTAGCCCGCTCGCCCTATCAAACCGGGTCGGGCTTTTGCCACGAATCTCTATGGGGTAATTGAAAAACATGATAGGGTTGCTGTATTTGGAGTTAAGAGAGCAAGATATGAACCGGATAAATTCTATTTTTATTGCTATCATCTGCTTGGTATGTACCGTAATTATCTCTCAAACGGCTTACGCTGAATCTACTGCCACCGGTAAGCAAGCGCCAAACTTTTCTCTTTATAATGCACTAGGTCAACAGATAGCACTTGAAAGCTTTAAGGGTAAAACGGTCGTTCTCGAGTGGTTTAATCCAGGATGCCCATTTGTGCGCAAATTCTACAGCAAAGGGGATATGCCTGCCTTTCAGCGCCAGGCCCGCGACCTTGGTGCTGAATGGTTAACTATTAGTTCCTCAGCTCCTGGTAAGCAGGGGCACATACCTGCTAGCGAGGCCGCTGCCACTGCCCAGGAGCATGGTATTAATCCAGCGCACCTACTGCTTGACCCAGAGGGAACGGTTGGCCGACTTTATGGAGCTAAGACGACTCCGCATATATTTGTAGTAGACGCTAAAGGTTTCCTGGCCTATGCCGGCGCTATTGATAGCTCACCTTCTACCAGCCAAAGCGATATCGCTACGGCTACTAACTACCCCCTCTCTGCCATCAAAGCTCTGGCCCGTGGAGAGTTACCAGCGCCAACCAACACCGATGCATACGGCTGCTCAGTCAAGTACTAGCGGCTTTGTAAATCGACGCGCTCGGACACGTTTATGAATCGCCTTCAACCCAACAGCGCAACAGAGCTCGGTCTGCGCAATGCTCGACTCGGCATCGCTGTAAACCTGATTCTGGCGGTCGTTAAGGGAGTAGCTGGAGTTATTGGCAACTCTTATGCACTTATCGCTGATGCGATCGAATCGGCCTCGGATGTCGTTACATCGGTGGTGATCGCCTTTGGATTTCGTATGGCCGGCAAACCTGCCGATGCCAATCATCCGTATGGTCACGGCAAATTCGAGCCGCTCTCTGCTGCAGTGGTTGCGCTTATTCTCTTAGGCGCCGCCATCCTGATCGCAGTTGAAAGCGTAAAGGAGATATTAACTCCACACCACTCCCCGGCGCCATTCACACTCTGCGTTTTGGTCGTGGTTGTTGTGATTAAGGAGGCTCTCTTTCGCACCGTCCTGAGAGCAGGGGAAACTATACACAGCACAGCTCTAAAAACAGACGCCTGGCACCACCGTGCCGATGCGATTACTAGCCTTGCAGCGTTCGTTGGCATCTCAATTGCGCTGATCGGTGGTCGTGGCTATGAGAGCGCTGACGACTTCGCAGCGCTGATCGCCTCTGTAGTGATCGCAATAAACGCCTGCCTACTGATCCGTCCTGCACTCCTTGAGCTAATCGATACTGCACCCGATCCGAAGTTAGTTGCTGAAATTCGTGCTGCGGCTCAACAGGTACCGGGTGTGCTCGGCACTCATAAGTGTCGGGTGCGTAAACTGGGGGTTGATTACTTTGTGGACCTCGATGTCCTATGCGATCCAGACTCAACCATTCGTCAAGGCCATGAGATAGCCCACGATGTGGGCGAGCAGCTGCACGCTGAATTCCCGCAGGTGCGCAAGGTTCTTGTGCACGTCGAACCAGCAGACGATTACGGCAGACGCACCAGAGATTAGACCTAATGGTGAGCAGAACCGGCCTCATGCATAACCGCTACTAACCAAGCCCTAATCCTTACCAGCTTGCGCCGCAGCTAGTAGACCACCACCATCTTTTAGTCTAAACGCACGACCATCGGGCTAGCGATAATTCGCTCACTGAATAGTGGGTTTTGATTGTTAAGCTTTGTACCTAAAAGCAAGGGCCTGCCCGCAACATACTCTGGTGCGCCGATGGTTGCATATCGACTTAATTCAAAGAGAACAAGATCATTAGAATCTATGTCCGTATCGTGTCCTACCCTTTTGTAGAGCGGCCTACTATCTTTATAGCTATGTCTTTTAAAGATACAGTCTGAGTACCCTTGCGCCAATGCAGCCCAGAAAATATCAATGCCCTTAGCATCGAAGTCAGCTATCAGATCTAACTCTCCTAGAGGTTGTATCTCTTGAAATCCGAGCCTTGCTCCTATATCTACCCTTTGGGCTATTACTTCTTGAGCTGCATCAGGTCGAATACCGTACTCTTTGAATAACGGCATTTGCTGATCCTCTGGACAACTTAGTATCGTGACTAGTGCGCAGAGGTTGGCCACTACCTCTGCTTTACGCATAAAGTTGTGTAGCTCTCTATCGACTAGCCTAAAAATATCCGATTCGCTCCTAATCCGAAAATCTCTGGTGTTGAGTATAGCCACAACATCTATCAGCCGCTCACGTAACGCCGGAACTATATCTGATTTATTTGTCCATGCATGCCATAGAATCTCGGCCTCACGCGGACTAAGTGGCAACTGGCCGCAAAATTGACCTTTATCGGTAGCAACATAGCGATTAGATTCGGTATCCACCTCCACAAATTGGCGCTTAGCTAGCCAATTCATGGTAGCTAGTCGCCTTGTATTACCTTTAGTATCAGGCGAGTGTAAAAAATCAGCAGTCAGTGGATCTTCTCCTGCACAGACCATCTTAAGAAACATACCGTGTAGCGGCGCGTATTGTATCGGATAGTACGAGTCTGGCGCACCAAACGCTGGATTACTATGTGTGATATATATACCATGTCGTGTGCGCCCGGTTCGACCTCTACGTTGCTGCTGGTCTGTTTTAGAGCACGGGACTATCTTTAACATGTCGCCGTGCGGGGTTTCCACGAGTATCTTACGGGTTGCTAAATCGATCACTAGACCTACGTCTTTGATGGTAATCCCCGTTCCCACTATATCTGTTGCTAAAATAATTTTTGTTCGATCATTCTCTTGGTGAACGAGCATCTGCTCACTCATGGGCAACTTACCATGAATCGCAATCACATCGACATCTTTGGGAAGATTCGAAATTTGCAGAAGCCTCTGTTGCATATCAAGAATCTCACGCTCGCCGGGATAGAACACCAAAACATGACCTTGATCTGAGCGCTTTACAAAGCTCAAGATATCGTCTATCGGTTCGCCTTGTGTCTGCTGATCGTATATCTGAAAGTTTCGGCCGGAGATCTTAAATATATCGTGATTGGATAGACCTAGGTATCTCGCCAGCTCAGGAGCGTTCATCGTCGCCGAGGCGCAGATAAGCTTAACCTTCTCTCCCTGTTCTAATAGTCGTTTATAAGTGAATAAGATCGACTCCACTTCAAGGCTAAAAGTGTGGACCTCATCGACCATTATAACTATCGTCTTATCACCTGCTATCTTCTTTAAATCCTCTCCACGTAGTAAATGAGCCAATACCCCGTGCGTTGCGTATACCACTTGAGGAGTATCACCTAAATTATTACCTCGACCGTG
>JBKCMS010000119.1:0-5335 GCA_046300175.1 Pseudomonadota bacterium
GGGTAGGTCATCGATAGCCTCTAGGGTGTCGATGAACTTAGGGATTGGAGGCGGAGCTTGGAAGTCCGGTATGCCTTGCGCCTTCATGATATCCTTGATTGAGTGTTGGTCCTGAATGAAGGCGATGATCCTCATCTGCGCGTTGCACTTATTGCACTTTCATTGCCATGACCTACTTTTAAGCAAAGTGCGTTATTGTCAAAGGAATCAAGCGCTGTGGTGGAATTCGAACGAAGAGTCTTCTCAAGCAGAGCCCTATGACAGCCTCCTGCGGGACCGAACCATGGCGTCATTCTCGGGTACGTTCAGGTACGCGCACGAGCACGCTCACGATAATAGGCCCTTATGTTATCTTGCCAAGTTTATCTATCCACTCGAAAACGCGAAGAGCCTTAATTAATTCTAGAGTGAGTTCAGCAAGCGAGGTATTGAGGGATGGTTTTGATAGTCGGGGTGTGCCGTGTTTTCCCGAAGGACTAAGAAGATGCGGAAGAGTGATGGCAGGTGCTTTAGGCGACTCTTTAGGGGACGGTCGATTATGTCTCGCCCATGGTGGCAACCAGAGGCACCTTTAAAACCTAACCAGCACTAAAAAGTCTCTGGCGAGACGCACAAATCCTACCCGTGGACGTTCTCGGCTCGCTTTGAGCTTCACCGCGGCTTGTCGTTGCCTATTCATTTCTCTGACGATGAGCGTATCGGCACTGCGCTCTTTATCGATCCACTATTCAAGCACCACAATGCCGCGCGTCATTGACTTCGTACCCACAGGGCCCGTACCGACACTTGGACAAACAACGGGCCCCTTATTTAGGTTTTCCCACCGCTCCCACAGAGCTTGTGGAATAGATGAAGCTGTGAGGTTACCTTTTACCCTGTACACCCGCTCGATACGATCATGGTCGATTCTCGCTTTGTCGGCAAAGCCATCTATTATCTTCTTCCCTGCTTGATGTGGGACCCAATGCGGTACCTTGGAGGTGGGCAGCTTGAGCTTATCGAGGGTCTCATGGGTTATATCGGTAAGCAGGCTAGGAGCGTTGGTGTTAATCACTTCACCGTTCATCGAAAGGAGACCAACAGGCCGCTGCTGTTCAGTAAAGTGAACTCCTGTATCGGTGAGACTGGGACCTACCAGCGACTCTTCAGCCCGACAGGAGAAGCCCACCGCATTGATCCACCTCCAATCGGCCTTTGCGTGCAAGATTTTTCTCGACTCTGCAAAAACTCCCTCTCGTGAGACAGCGCTTGCAGTTGCATAGTCCCCGAAAATAGCTGTAGGAACCTGGCTCCAGTCCATATGTTGGCTCAGGCGATTTGTCGTAACCAGAAGAATGAACTGGTCACCATGCAGGTTCTGCTCTCGAGCGAATTGGCAGCACAGCTCAAGAGCTTTCGGAAAGTTGCTACACCCCCAATTTATTCCTTTTACGTATCGGTCATCGACCGTAGGTGAGAGATGCTTCTCAAGCGCGCGCACTACTCGTGCAACATCATCCCACCGACTCTGCAGAACTGCGTAGTCCGCATTATTTTCGTCCTCGGGGGACAGAATTCCTCCGCGCTCTACGGACATAGAGGAGGAAGCAACTACTAAGCCCACGCAGTTATCCCTGCTCAGGTTAAACTGCTGAAATAGAGAAAGCACGGCGCGGCTCGCCATGTCTGCCTCAGAGAGTTCCGATACTGGTCGCGAGTCGATACCTATTACTCGACCAAAAGTTTCACGGTGTCTTTCCTTACTGAATGGTAGAGCCGAGTTTGGAACTGAGTGACGTGGCTCGTGTACCGCGGGTATCGAAAGGGTTAAGCTATGCATGCAATATCCTCACACGGCAACGACACATTGGCTAATACCTCGGGTCCATCTCAAAATCATTCCCCTAGTGAGAGCCAGGGGATATCAACTTAGAGCGTGTAACAAGAATGCTCCTCTGCTGCGGCGGAAGGCACTGGTCAAGGCAGATCCAGTGAACCATGAGAGGCGGGTATAATCAACAACTTCCAGACGCTCTCCCAAAGTGCTGTTTTTGCTTCTTCTTTGCTAGAACTGGTCTCAAAAGTAGCTTCGTAGCGAGGTTGGCGAGATGCGAGGCGAGACGAGGAAAACGAGCGAAACAACCGGAGGTGTATCCACCGAGATACACTGAGGATTTTTTTGAGAGGTTTGACGAAGTCGCAGCCCGCATATCGTCAACCGAGGCAGAAGATACTTTTGAGACCAGTTCTAACCCGTATTTTTCACGAAGCTCGCTGCGCAGCGGAATTTGCAAGTGCATCCATGCACTTGAAAAACGGCATTTCTGGGGCTGCCGCGCTCACTCTCTTAGAGCGCGTAACAAAAATCTCCTCTGCTGCGGCCAGCTGCAAGCTCGAGCGGCTGCGTCTTCGGCTCAAAATGTGCTCAACGTGCCACAGAGGGCACGTCTCCGCGCTTTTTGAGCCTGCATCTTTGCCCCGCGACCTTTCGCGTGGCCTCGCGACGAGGATATTTTTGTTACGCGCTCTTAGAAAAAGCGGCACTACGGGATCGGGTAGTACCGATTCCGTACCTCAAAGTGTCGTCCAAAGTCAGGCGTCTCCTTGAAGGTGAGAGATTCCAGCGGAAGGTTTGGGGGCTGTACGGCGCATAGTGCACTAAGAGTTTGTGCGCTAGGAACATCCCCAGCGTGCGCACTCGAAGCGCGCCCCTGAGCCACCTCGTCGACCATGGCAGCGACGGAATATCCGGTAGCCACCTCGAAGAAGTAGGATCTGCCGTGGGGGAGGCTTGAAAGACGTTTGATGAAGTCATCCTTTACGGCACCATACACAAAACCAACTGTGGAACTAAGTTGCCGGGCCTCATGTTGAAACGATTCCACCGCAAAAACATCACCACCTACGATCTGTGGAGTATACTTGAGCTGCTTTGACTGCCGTAAAAACGTGAGAGCTTGTTGAGGGAGCAGGAATACCACAAGGTGGTGAATCTCACGCGAGCGCAGTTGTGAGATGATCGGCTTAAAGTCTACCTCCTCACTCGATACGACTTTCTTTAACATCTGTACTCCAAGCTGACGATCGACAAGGTCGATCGCCTCAAGCGCATTACCCATATCTATAGAGACCGAACCCGCGCGTGCCGCCCCAAGCCGTTGAAAGCGATCGACAATCGTGTCTACGACATTACCCAATGGAGGGCCCAGGGACACGACATACTGCTTGCCCTTGGCATCGGGATTCATTGAGATCGCCAGAGTGGGGATTTGCTGCTGCTCTGCTACCGGGGCAACGGCCCCAGCCGGCATGTTCCCCCAAACGAGCATGAGGTCTATGTCGGTGCGCGCGCGTAGCGCATGCAGACCGGTGACCGCTGTCTTTCCGTCGTACTTGTGGTCTTCATAAACGAACGAGATCTTCGCCGAGGGGTGATCTGATAAGTAGAGATCGACTCCACGCCTAAACGCACCACCCATATCAGCGAGCCCTCCACTCAGTGGCAACAGCGCGCCAACCCGCACGTGAGCGAGGGGCTCCGCGTAGCACGCAGCATTGCCCACACCTAGTAGCAAAACCGCAATCGTTAGCAATCTCAGGAACCCAAACAGGATAGCTCTCATAGTGTTCTCTCCAGTGACACAACTACGGTCTCAATGTCACGTCTCCCCCTCGAATACGTAAGCCCAGACCCCGTTCACCCTACTAACGTTGCCGCTCTCCGGACTACCGTATAACACCGAGCTCGATGCGTACTTCACGACTATTGCCCCGTCTGTTCACACGGAGCGTAACCCGGTCACCTGGCGCCTTCTCGTCGAGGACGCGCAGCAGATCGTTTCCATCCTCAACGGCTACGTCATCGATAGCAGTAATGACATCACCGAGCTCGATAGCGCCCTCTGGCGTGCGGTGGATCCCTTCGAGTCCGTACTTTTCAGCGGGCGATCCGGGGAGTACGTTGGCGACAATAGCTCCAACGATCCCCTGTTGTCGGGCGAGGTTGCTCTCAATAACTCGGATTCCCAACCCCGGCTTCTTCACTTTTCCGCCCTTGAGAAGTTGGGGTACGATGCGGTTAATCGTGTCCACGGGCACGGCGAAGCCGATCCCGGAGTAAGCGCCTGAGGGGCTAACAATCGCTGTATTCATCCCGATTAAACGGCCGGCGCTATCGAGGAGCGGTCCACCTGAGTTCCCCGGATTAATCGCAGCATCGGTCTGGATGACACCTTGTATCGGTCGCTCAGTTACGGATTTAATTTCACGCCCGAGCCCACTAATGATACCCGTTGTGAGGGTGTGGTCGAAGCCAAAAGGGTTGCCGATTGCATAGACCCGCTGCCCTACGCGTAGGTCTTTTGAGGTACCGATCGGGATCGGGGTTAGTCGTAGCGATCGAGCGTCGATCTTAAGAACGGCGATATCTTTGTCGGGCTCAGCGCCAACAAGAATCGCTTGGTGAGTGGATTGGTCTGACAGGGTAACCTTCGCGGCCTGTGCATTCTGAATGAGGTGAAAGTTCGTGACGATATACCCGCTCGCGTCCCAGATAAATCCGGACCCGGCTCCCTGCGGAATCTCAAAGACGTTCATACTGATGAAGTCGCGCTCCACCGCCAGACTGGTGATGTACACAACCGAGGCCTGAGCAGCTTCAAAGAGCTGAATCGTCCCTATCTCGTCGCTTCCGAGAGCCCCGCGATTGGTGACTTCACGTGGGGTAGCGAGCGGGCCCGGCGACCGCATGAGAGGAGCGCCAAAGAAAAACAGGGCGCAGACGACAGCGGCCCCGACGAGAGCAGAGGCGATCGTTGTTTTCACTCGTGAGCGGTGTTCCTGTTGCATGGCGTCCTCTTCTATAACCACTACGATCCGATCTATTCGAAAGGCAGGCAAGGGCAACGCCTCACAAAACAGAGGGTCCGTGCATTGAAGGGAGGGATCCCATCTGCTAACCTATCGAATAGTTATGCGTACATCCCCTGCCTTAGCCGAAATACAAGAACTGCTCCGCCAGCGACACATCATACTCGATGGTGGTATGGGGACGATGATCCAGCGGCACACCCTCACCGAGGATGATTTTCGAAACAAGCCCCTGGCAGGGCACGGCAGGCTGCTTAAGGGCAATAACGACCTCCTCAGTATTACCAAGCCCGATATAATCCAAGGATAGTAAAAGGATAGTAAGATCAATTCACTTTTTGAATTCACTTTTTGCAAGTAGTTGATCCGCGGTAGTTGCTCTAATCACGGCCACCGGAAACCTCCGGAAGGCGACTATGCGAACTATGCGAGGGTCGACATTGTTAGTCTCCAGCTCCGCGTCAGGGTTTCAAGGGGTCAAGCAGAG
>JBKCMS010000120.1:0-3712 GCA_046300175.1 Pseudomonadota bacterium
GCAAGAGTACAGATCCCCTGCAGCCAAAGGCCCTCAGACTGCCGCAAAAAAAGAAACGATCATAATAACAACAAAAACAACAGTTGCTAAGACCGCCGACACAAACGGCTCAAGCTCAGAAACAAGAGACTCCACCCCTGCTCCGCCGCCGGTGGTAGCAGCTTTTATATCGCCTGCTTTTGTAGGTGGTGCTGGAAATGCGATCTGGATCTCATCCCTCAACAATCCTGTGTTTACCCTGGTTTATGCTGGCTTGGCGACACTCTCGTACTTCAATGAGCTGTTTAAGGACTCTGGAGGTATCGCTTCTTACATACAGAAGGCTATCAATCGTGACGATCAACAGCGGCCCGCCAGCGGTTTTTTTGGTTGGGTTCGTGAACGCATCGCCCTTCCTGGGGTTTGCCTAGAGGCAAACGCTTTGGCGCTCGTAGCAACTGGACTATTTGCTGCGGTCTCCGGAGACCCGGTCACAACTGTTGTGTGCGGTATCTTTGCTGTTGGCGATTTGGGTGGCGCCCGAATTAGCAACCTCGGAGTGCAACGACCCGATCGTGAGAAGTGGTGGCCAGAGCCTATACTATCATCCCTTTGGTCGATGCTTCCGAAAAGAATTCAATCCTACCTTCAAAATCCGGGCGCCCTATTCCCGGTTGGTAATATCCCGCTCTACACTAGCTCCCTCTTGTTGATTGGGTCCTCATCTAGCACGGGATTTGCCCTTCATCACCCACTTGTCGTAGGTGGGGCAATCTGCACCACAACGGCTGCGATTGCCGGAGCAGCACAGCTCTTTACCCACCGACTAGGGGACTTCAAGTACCCTGCTATGATAGCCAACGCTTTGGGCAACTTCATGTTTGGTAGCGCGATCATCCTAGGAGCGCTTACCGCTTCTGCTAGTACTCCGCCGATCTCCTCACTGCTGGTCGGCATCTCTGCTATTTTATGGGGTTTATCAAATCAGCGAATGGCTGATGAGGCCAGAAAAGACCACCTAGACGAGATCAATCAAGCAATCAAAGAAGCGGCCAAGAAGGTGGAGACAGACCTCAGAAGCCAACGAGGCAAGACTGGTAACTTTTTTTCACAAGAGGAAAACTCTAATTCTGAGGGTGTCATATATATTGCCCCACCCGCCCGTGACAAACAAGAAGCATAACCCCAGCCTCATTTATCTTTAAAATCGCCACTAATCACCGCTTCTAGAAGGTTGTCGAGCGCTCCAAATAGGCTCCAAGATAAATCCAGCCCGGATATTTCATGAAACTACGTCGCGAGAGCGCCGAGAATGGTGATTTTTCGGGCCCGTAGGGCAAATTCAAAAATCGATTTTTGGGGCGGAATCGCATCGTGATACATTCCGGTCCGAAAATCGATTTTTGAACCGAAAAAGCACCGTTATCGGCGATCGTAGTAGCAGGCTTCATGAGATTTCCGGGCCAGCCTCATTCATTTTTGAAAAAGTGAATGAGAATTGCTGGGCAAGCGCAAGTGATTTTTTTCAAAAATCACTTGCGCAGGGTTTATCTTTACATAAGACGCCCGAATCCTGAAGACTGACCTTCGCGCTTATTTTTCTTGGCCTCGTCTACCTTGCGTTTTGCCTCTTCGCGCTTTTTGGCCCGCTCCTCAAGTGCTTTCCGCCGGTCTTCCGCTGCCTTCTCCCGTTTCGCTTGCTGCTCCTGGCGCTTTTTTTCGGCAAGAGCCTTGCGGTCCAGCACCGGCACCGGGGTCGGCGTCATTACCTGCTGGCGGTAGCGCTGCGGTATCTGATAAACGTTATCAACAAAATGAATATTTCCTGAGGAATCCATATAGCGATGCTGCTGAGCCAGGCACGATGAGGTCAGCGCCAAAGATATAATCGGCGCCAGCAAAACACACACAAACATTCTAAGAGGCATCATCTCAAAGTCCATCAATCTAAAAAGAGCCCGGTGAAAATCCACCTACTGCTTACACTGTTAAGCATAGCACGAAAACAGCCGTTTAAAGAACGGCCCGTTTTTGGCGCACTACCACTTCAAAAGAGCCAGGCAGGCGCAGAAAGATCCCGCAGCTGCTCGAAATCATTTATGCTTTTGAACAGGTGGGTCAGCCTTAGGCCTGCTTACTGCACCGATCTTGAGTCCTCGTTCATAACAGATAAGATATATCGTTCTCCAGAGGTCCGTAGCGAAATCCGGACTTTGGAGAACGCTATCGATTCGCGGATGCGAATCAAACAACAACCTCTAGTAATGTAGAGCAAAAGCCTTGCCAGCTTACTGGCACGGACTTTGGCACATCATTATAGGATGTTTTTAGCCGCTTGATTAACTATGGATAAGTCCCTGCGCGCTAATCGTCAAGCAGCACCTCAAGGAGCCACAGCTCCATCACTCGACCTATCCGACACCTTTAGGGCAGTTTCCAAACCAGGCACTATTGGCAATGAGTGTAAATTACTTAAAAAGTTGATAAGAGAGCTTAAAACAACCAAACCGGAGCTGCTTGCAGACCGCCTGCAAGAGAAATTTAAACTTTACTCTGTCGCCCAACTTCTCAAGTCGGACTCCCAAAATGCACAAAAAGTCCTACCTCGCGTGATTGATGGGCTAAAGGAACTCTTAGACGCTCGCCAGCAAGCTAAAAAAGAGCTCCGCCGTGAGCGTCATACAGCTTCTAAAACCGACAGCGGAGGTGATAACGCTGTAAACCAAAGCGGTGGCGAGCAAATAAACACTACGAGCTTGACTCCCGAGAAGCAGTTCGCCGTGGCCCTCGCGCGCGCCCATGCAAAAAACACTCTACTGACACCAGATGAACTACTTAACGCGCATAAACTTAAAGCCGATCGTCTTAAGTCTGTTTTCAATGATGATCCAAGTGCTGAATATGAAAGAATATACACGGCATCGCTAGTTGCCTTCTTGTATCGGGTACAGGTCTCAGAGTCGACAGGACCGCCTTGCAGTCGCCAGTACACCATCCTATTACTAAGTGAACCTCTTAAAGAAACATCTAAAACCGAGGAAACAGCGCCTTCTAATCATATTCCCACTCAACTCGACAAAAAAATGCGGAAGAGGAGAGGCGATCTTGTTGAGAGGCTCGATAAAATTGAGAAGAAAGTCGATAGTGATTTAGTGAGTGGCGATATTAATAGCCCTAATAATACCCGCAATAAAACTGCCGATTTTTTCGAAACTGGACGCTCACAAGTTGCAAAATTACTTAATCTTTTAGGTCTCAGTGCTGATACCGATATTTCTTTACCACCTAAGCTGCAAGTCTTTTTTAAGCTTCTTGGAGATGAGAACCCATCTTTTGATGCTGAGGAAACTGCAGAACAGGTCGTCCTACTGACCAAGACACTCTGGCTGGGGGTTATTCAACAGATTCGTGACGCCATCCAGAAGCGTTTCCCTGACGAAACTGCCGATCTGCCAACTCAGCCTAAAGCAGTACTGAAACTGCCCTCTGCCTTGGAAGAGATAACAGATGCACCTTCTACTATTCCGCCGAGTAACCCAGATACTCCAGCGGACGTTCCTCATTCCGGAAAAGGGCCCAAGGCTTTAGTTGCAAGGTCCCGGAACAGCGTTTTTAGCGGATCGGTTGATGTAGAGCAGAGCACTGATAAAGCCCTTGCTGGCGCCAAGCTATCAACAATCGAACCTAAATGCCTCGCTGCTATCATAGTAGATCAGGTCGCTAGTAAGCTCTT
>JBKCMS010000121.1:0-8692 GCA_046300175.1 Pseudomonadota bacterium
ATAAGCGGTGTATGCACAAACGGTAAGCCTTGTTGAACCCGGGTGGTCAACAGGGTGACGGTATGTGGAAATAAGAGACGTGGTGGGCGCGGCATATAAGATGCTCCTCTGAATAGCTCATCTTATGTATCGAAAATCAGCCGTGGAAAGTTGCTTGAAAAGTAGCCCCGTACCGGAAATACACGCAGGTCAGGGGTGTAAAAACATGTGAGATCGGCTAAGTTCTAGATCCTTGCTGTATGGCTCATCGACGGATCTAGTGGGTACTTTCAAACGTGGGCCTGCTCGTGACCGTGCTCGAAGAGAGACTGGTAATTGTCCTGACTTGTTTATTATACCCTCCAAGGAGTTTTCCGTGAAAAGCGATCTTTTGCTACACATCTCTCGCGTAACTGCACTTTTTCTCCCCCTCCTCGCCGCACTATTTAGCTCCTCAACCTCGCTGCACGCAGAAAACGCTCCCCTCAAGATCGGTGTCGTGCTCTGTCTCACTGGAGGGTGCCAGGCCACCGGCACTCACGCCCTGAACGGCCTCATGCTAGCTCGTGATGAGATTAACGCTCAGGGAGGAATACTCAATCGACGAGTGGAGCTGGTGGTACAGGATAGCCGCGAAGTCGACTCACCGTCACACGCCGTGAGCGCCTATCGCCAACTACGCCTCGACCCTGAGATAACGCTCTTTGTTGGCCCGAGTTGGTCGATCGGCGGGCTCGCAGTAGCTCCAGTGGCAGTCCGCGACCCGGTTATCCTTATGGCACCGACGATCGGTCTTGAGACGTTCAACGAAACCGGGTCGAATATCTTTAACCTTTGGCCTCACGATAGCGTCTCGACAAAGGCACTCGCCGCATATGCGATCGAGAAAGGGTGGCGCAGAGCGGCAGTTATTAGCAACACCCAGCCGTGGGAATCTCAGCTTGCGCAGGTGTTTCGCAAGGAGTTCGCACAGCTTGGCGGCACAGAGACCGATTTCTTTGAATTCTCAAGCTCTGACAACCTACACCTCCGTGCGGTTGCCGCCAAAGTTCGAGTTTCCAAGCCTGACCTCATCTTTATGACTAACTACAGTCAACTAGGGCTCACCGGTAGGGCGCTTAAAGAGCTTAACGTTCAATCTGCTCTCATGACGATCTTGTTGGAGGACAAGCAGATCGAGGTCGCTAACGGCTCGCTTGAGGGATTACTCTTTGCATCGTATGAGGACTCAGCACGAGACTTTATCTCGAAGTATACCACACGCTTTAAACTCGTTCCTGACCTCGGTGCCGATACCGGCTACGACACCCTCTATGTATACAAAGATGCGATCGAGCGGGCTCAATCGTTTGACCCTGCAGTGCTTAAAAATACCCTACTGACCACTCAGTATAATGGAGCTAGCGGAGCTATCCGCTTTGACTCTAAGGGCGGGGTTATCAAGACACCGATATTTAAGCACCTGAAGGGTTCGGAACGTATTCGCAACTAGTTATTCCAAAAACCTACGAATCTCTGACCAGATACTATGGAAGGTACTCCTGTAGGCGCAGAGGTGCGCGGGCCAAGCACGCGCAGCCTCTAGCTGAAGAGCAAGAGAGCGACTATCGGCAAGAGTGCCGTAAAAGTAGTTGGGCTGCGTGCATAAAACGCATATACGAAATAAACCCCTTAGAGTGCCCCAAATGCCATGCTCAGATGCGTATCATCGCCTTCATTCATAACACCGGTACGGGGTTACTAACAGCAGCGCTAAACTCAACTTTTGTCCGTGGCCGGTTCCAGGAATAAGCCGGCAACTTCCCGCCCGGGCACTACAGACAGTATGGCGTTCCAGCTGTGGACCGTCACAATCGTGTACCCGGGCGCCCCTTGTGACTGAATTCGACCGCTCGGATGAACGGACTACCGACAGAGATCAAAGAATCTTGATTGCGCCGAGCGTCATCATCACGCAGGATCCAGCCATGCCGAGGAAATTCGAAGGACTTTTTACTGCGATGTTTTTTTCCGCTTTGGCGCTGGCACTGCTGCAGGCGCACCTGAGCGGACATTACCTGATCGATGACGATGCCTATATACACTTGCGCATCGCAAAGAATTTAATTCGAACAGGCGCTCCCTACCTCAATATTGGAGAACCGATATACACATCCACCTCGCTGGTGTGGATCTTGATCCTTGCTGGTGTGGGATTGGTATTTGACGATCTTGTCACTGCAACATTAGCCCTGAACGCGATACTTACATCCGTAGTATGTTTTTTTGTCAGCGTTGGTATACGTAGGCAAAGTGGCTTGTCAGGTATGCGCAGTGGCGTCCTCTCTGCGCTCATAGTGGTCCCTGTTTTGTGGCAGTCAAGCGTGGGGATAATGGAGACCCCCTGTGCGTTGGTCGTGCTCCTTGGAGCCCTTCTGTGCCTACGTAAACGCTCGGATGTGGCGTTTGTGCTGCTCGGCAGTTCAGTTTTCATCCGCCCTGAGTTGGCCGTTTTTGTCATCGTGGCGCTTGTGGCAGGCCTGCTGCGAGACATCCGTAAGGGACTTTCGTCGAGATCTTTTGTGCCGGCGTTCTTTGTGATGCTCGGTGTCGTTCCGTTTGGAGTGATAGCCCTATATTACTATGGAACGCTGGTACCTCAGCCGATGGTGGCTAAGTCGGTCGTTTATGGGCTGTCGATCTCTGAGTCTCTCAATCAGATCATCCACTCATGGCTGTATGTTGGTGATATCTCCTTTATTCAGGCCGCTCGGCTAATCCTCGTAACTCTCTTGGCTGTGCTGATTCCTTTGATTTATTTCACTCTCAAGGAGGAGGTTCGGCGTCTTCGGGCCGATAGTGGCGAGATAAGCACATCGCTTGTACTGCTTGTGGGAGGCATTGTCACGATTGTCTCCTATGCGTGTTCTCATTCCCTGCTACATGCTTGGTACGTCCCGCTCTATATCATTCCGATTATCAGCGGCATTGCTCTTAGTAGGACGGCATTGCTCTCGCCATGGCGACTCTGCGGCGTTTTCCTGGTCATAGGCTTTCATGGATATGCGTGGTCTGCCGCTGCACTGAATCATAGTGCTGATCCCACAACCACCCGCGCGTGCGAAGTGGAAGGCCTTCTGACAGCAGGACGAACTCTCAAAATACAAGCACCGGAACGTCGAATCCTCGCGCCGGAAATTGGAGCCCTCGGGTTTATGTATGAGGGGTACATTTACGATGCTGTGGGCTTGGCCACACCTGAGGCACTAAGGTTCCACCCCTTGAAGGTTCCTGAAGAGCGACGGTCACACTCAAATGGGGCTATCCCACCAGGGATGGTGGAGTTTTTCATGCCCGACATTATTGTAACATCCGATAGCTTGTCTGAGGCCTTTAGAAGAACAGCCGTGGCCAGCAGCTACACGAAGAGCAGCCTTCCGAGCCTCACATCAAAGTGTATATCGACCTATCTACGGCAGGGGATCCTGCTGCGAGATGATTCAGCCGATAATCGCTGAGAAGCCGCGAGAGCGGCAATGCTACCTGGCTAACTGGTACCTGCTACTTCTCGAAGCGACAGACCTCGACAGCTGGTATGTGGGCTAAAGAAGGTTTTACCTGGGCGGCTCCAAATGGTTGCTTTTGTAAGTGCGCTGTATCAGCGGCTGAAGTTTTTTACTCGAAAGTAGCCCTGTACCATAGAGATATGCGGGTTGAGTCTGTCGAAACGCATGGCATGGAGTGGTGCGAACGACCAGCAGCCACTGAGGTCTTCTGGGAGGAGTCTAGCCTGGAAAGATGGGATGATGAGTGTGGAGCGGCTACCCCTTATTTGCAGCCATAAAAGCGAGCGGTTCTAATCTCCTCAGCGCGACGGTGTTCTTCGATTTGTTTCCGCCTACTCACCGGGAATGAAACTAAATGCCTTTGACTTTCAAGACGGATGTCACAACGATTAAGGTAGTCGGCGATAAACTCTCTTTGTTGAGAAAGTGTAGCATCCGAGAGCACATGATTCTGCGCATCTGGCTGCTCGATCACACACGCCGCTTCATTCTTACCGTAGGTGCCAACCCGCAAAACCTCGCGCCTAAGAGCGTATCCAAGTTTAAGGGGCGCTTCGCGACCCGGAATCACCAGACTCTGCGTGGCAGGATCAAATACTACATTCGCGCCCGCATCCACTACGTGATCATACACGGATGCCTTAACCACATACGATAGTGCAAGCTTGACGTTTCCATCGATCGCCCCCTTCACTCGTACACGGTAGATTTTACCACGCCATAGCCCAAGACCCGCGGCCGCACCATTTTGGCTAAGGCAACTAACTGGCAGAAATTGAATCTGGGACGGGTAAAGATGATTTGTAGCAAGAGTGAGCAATTAACAGCTGGGATTTTTTACGATGTACAAGCGAACCAGGACGAGAAAACCAGGAGATAATTACTATTTTTAGCCTGTAGGGGGCCCAGATTCCGCACTGCTTGGACCGTTGAAATCCGACCCTAGCGCTATACACCGTGCATTTCGACCCTAATCTAGTTAGTCTGGGCGGAACCCTCATCAGCCCGTTACCAGACTTCTACTACTTATAAACAAGCGATCGATTTTCCTACTTTTAAACTCCGCGGTTTGAGGTCAACCGCCTAGGTCCGGTAGGTATTGAGAAGCCAAATGCCTGGAGCTACTTCCGATTATCGGTAAAGATTCTCTCCTTAGCCATGTGCGATCATTACTGTGGGTATTTAGCTCAACATCACTAATTCTTAATTAGCTCTGTGGCTAGTTTATCAGGACCACATTAAAGTCCCGAAGAGTCTTTAATGATGTTGCGCTAGCGCACCCGCTACGCAGCTTTCTTGCAGTAGAGAGGGTCAAAAATCGTCTGCCAGCCTCGTCTGTCGCCTGGATACTGCTGATAAGCCATTTGGATGTAAAAGTAATCTTTGAGGTCAATCCCCTCTTCAGCGAGGTCAGGTCCGTCGTCTTCGTAACCGGGATCGTTTGGGTCTATGTGATAAGCTTGGGCAATACCTTGGCCACTTAACGCAAACGAGACCATAACTGTCAGTGCGCCACTGCGCGATCCAGTTCGACTCATCAGCGCGTAGCTTGGTGTAAATCCAAGTTTTTTGAGCCATCTCTCGTACTTTAGCTCATGGAGTTCGAGCTTTGGACTCTTTGCACGCCAGCCCTTAACAAAGATATTAAATGGAGCTACCTGAGGATACGCTTGGATCAGTTCCCTGCGCGAAACGGTTACTGAGAGGACCTCCGTTCCCTTTGCAGTGTCGAAGAATACCGAGAGGGTATCTGGTATGACGTTGTCATCGTCATCTACAGCAAGGCTTAGACCGAAACGGTTGCCTTGTTTAAGAAACCACTCCTCAAAGATTTCATCAAGGGTCGTGGCACGTTCAATGAGGCCCAGTAGGGTTTCTTTCATCTCTGGGGTTGCGTCATCACTGAAGTCGATTTCGATTGGCTCCATGGTCTCCTCCATCCATAAAAGTAGGCTCTCTTGCCTAATCGAAAATTTAAGGAAAAAGTTGCGTGCAGACGTGAAAATATTGTACCCCCTACACCGATTAGGATGATGATTTCCCGGCGGCTATTGAGAGCGAGGAGAAGTACATTTCGATTCCAAGCCGGCGGGACTTGGATCTGGAGTTGGTCAAAGACTCAACATATCTCGAAAAGATAGGCCTGATTCCTTGATTGATTGCAGGTTAAAAGGATGCGAGCGCGAATGAAGGAGGGTCGGCGTCCTCGCCGACCGGGTGCAACGATGGTCGCGGGGTAAAGCATGGCCGGCGGGCCGCCGGCCCTCCTTATGTTGCGGTCTCGAGAGAGGTTGTTACGGGGCGGGGGTGATATGGCTGTTCGCAGGTACAGTGGGCAGCTCAAGCGGAGGTCACGCATCCACATACGATCATGCCCCCGAAAATTTTAGATTAGTTCATTCGATATCTTAAAGCTGTTTTAGTCCTCTCCTGCACCTTGTCTAATTATTATCATATACGGTACTAATAAAATATGGACTCAGGAGCATCGTTGTAGAAATCGAGGTGAAGACGCTGAATAAACTCGATGCAGGCCGGGTCACCAAGTGAGTTATCGGCAGCTTGATTGTCAATCCGCTCCTGGATTCGAATGTGCGCCCGCGCCTCTAGTTGAAGACTGCGACGTTTTTCGTCTGCGTCAAAATCATCGACAAGAGCGCGCTCAATATCTTTGGGCCGCGTATTATGACCCTCGATAAGATTGGAGTAGTAGCAATTTATTACTCTCACTAGAGCAGCAAGACTCGCGGCTGTTGTGGGGTGGAGCCGAGACCCCAATCGACCTGCAGCAGCAGGGAGCTGCGTGAGCAGGTCGAGAAGTTCTCCGCCTACCTCTCCTAGCAGTGTCGGTTCCAGGCGGGGTGGGGATTCTTTTTGAGCATTCATTTGCCGATTTTAAAACAATCCTATCTCTTTGACTAGACTGGAATTATTGGCTTTCCAACGGCAAAATTGCCGATATTAGGTGCCGATATTGTTTAGGGATTAAACCCAGCCTCATTGACATTAAACTTCTCGATGCTGGTGATATCGTGGTTATCTCTGCGTAAACCCGTAACATTATGGGTACAACACAACATTCGAGTGGAGCGCTTACGCGCCCCCTCACTGTGAGGTTCTACCTCTCTTCTGATACAAGCAGATGGGGATGAAACCTCAGAGGACGCAGAGGCACACAGAGGGGACAGGCTGGCAGCGCGACCCATTGATTACTGCCCAATGTCGTAGTTCTTGTCTTGTGACTGGTGGGCTTTTTGAACCACAACCTCTGCGTTGAGCTGGGTCCTCTGTGGTGCGAACCCGATCTGTTGGAGTTCCATAGACAGCTTGTCCGAGCGAACATTTGAGGTAGAACAAAACAAGGCAATAGCGCCTGATGACTTCTAAAACCCGCTTCCTCGCTGACGGAACGGCGGTCGTGCGCGTGAATTGCTATTTTTAGCCTCTAGGGGGCCCAGATTCCGCACTGCTTGGACCGTTGAAACCGACCCTAGCGCTATACACCGTGCATTTAGACCCTAATCTGGTTAGTCTGGGCGGAACCCTCATCAGCCCGTTACCAGACTTCTACTACTTATAAACAAGCGATCGATTTTCCTACTTTTGATCAAAAAAAGTCCGTGCCAGTAAAACAGGCAGGGCTTCTGCGATACATCACCATAAGTTGTTGTTTTAATTAGCATCCGCGAATCGATAGCGTTCTCCAAAGGCTGGGATTACGCTACGGACTTTTTGAGAACGCGATAGCTTCCGGTGCAACCGGAAGCCGGCATCCCGGCTTAATAAGGAGTCAACGCTGTTGCTTCTGAAAGCATCATAGTTATGCGGATAGACCCGGAATTACTGCCCTGAGGAGGACTGCGGAGACCTCGCCACGAAGGGTAAGATCCGCAAAAGTCTAAAAACCGCCTACCCAATTACACCGTGATTTCACTGTTTGCTCGGTCGCAATTGACATGCTATCGCTTGATGCTAACGACTACCGCGTAAGGAGAGTACGCTCATGAAAGTTATATGCTCGCATTTTTTGGTCTTTGCACTCCTAGCGATTGTTGGTTGCGAAAGAACGAGAGAAGATAGCACTAAAAAGTCTGTTGCCTTTGATCCAAAAGCGACCCTTGAGACCTCTACGCAGAAAGTGGGCCTCTACCTCTTAGACCCTGGAGAGCAGCCTCATCACATGTTTCGATACAAACTTGTCAGCGATGCTGATTACCGAGCAGTGATGAAAATGAATATGAATATGACCATGAAAATGAATGGTCAAGCTGCTCCTACGATAAAAACGCCGACTATGGTCACACCTCTGCGTATACGGAGTGGAACTCTAGACAATGGCTGGCTTCCTCTCACAGGTGAGTATGAATCTGTTGATGTTGCTGATACAGATGGGGTCTCTGCTGAGGTAATCTCAGCGCTCAAAAGTCAGCTTCAGTTTTTAACTCAGATAAAAATGAACTGGCAGATGGACGCACGAGGTTCAATTCAAAAGCCGAATTACGAAGTACCAGAGGATATGCCAGCGCAGGCTAAGGAGATTATTGATCAAACTATGCAGTTTTTTCGGAATCTCCTTGTAGTCATGCCTGAAGAGGCGATTGGTAATGGTGCAACATGGCTTGTTGTTTTCGATGATATGAAAATCGGGGGTATGACACAGACCGTCAGGATGCTCTTTGTCGCTCGTGAGGTTATGAAGGATTCTCTTGTCGCGGATTCAACCGTTTTGAGCGTCGTACCTGATCAGAAGATCGTACCTGATCAGGTCGAATTGGCTGGAGTTACTATGAAGGTGTTTGCCGCAAAGAACTTTTCTAGCGGTGAAATTGAAATCAACACCAATCATCTCTTTCCGAATTCGAAACTTGGTGGCGGTGGCACGATGAGGATGGAAATGAGTGGTGGCCCCTTTCAAGGACAGACAAGACTCATGGAGACCAATGTAGAGATAAAGGGGGAGCTAAGGCGTGCTGACAGCGGTAAGTAAGCAGCTTGACTCGTACCAAGGTTTCAGCTGCCTAACAGGGATAGTTGCTATGTAGCCTCATAGAGGAATCCCTCTCGACTCGAAAGTAATCGAAGTGATTGGAGTCAAACATTACTTTGAGAGGAGAGGGATAAGAAAACGACCAGTTACGAAGGTAAGCAGGTGTTCATTGGATTAGATG
>JBKCMS010000122.1:0-8264 GCA_046300175.1 Pseudomonadota bacterium
TCAAAAATCGATTTTCGGACCGGAATGTATCACGATACGATTGAAGCCCCAAAAATCGATTTTTTAATTCGCCCTACGGGTCCGAAAAATCACCATTCCCGGCGCTCTCGCGACTCAGTTTCATCAAATATCCGTGCTAGGAGGCCGAGAATGGTGATTTCCCATGCTCTAGGGCCGAGTTACTGCACCTAAGCCTCTCCGAGCAAGGACCCCGCTCTTGGAGCGCTTCTCTGGGCTGCTTCGTTAACGGCACCAAAGGCGTTATAAACCCGAGCTACCGATTGGGATGCTGACCACAGCAGTGATATCTCGCCATTCACCAGCCCTAATGAGAAATTAAGAATCTGATTAAACTCGCGACTCTTTGATTCAACTACCTTGAGGATGGCTTTTATTTGAGAGATGAGCTTATCTAGGCGTTTGGCATCACTTGGCGTGCATGCAGCATGAATAATGTCACTCAGCCGTCTCTCTTCATCTTCAGAGAGCTCGGAGACGATCGATTGACGCTGCTCGCGCAGAGAAGAGATACGCGCCACAGTATCCGCGCGTTTCTGACTGATTGCGCTTACCAGCTCTGCCTTGAGACCTACCACCCCCATCTGCTCTTGAGCAAGCAGGGCTAGGTATTCAGTGTAACAGGCAAGCTCCTGTTCGAGTATTCGCTCTAGAGTCTTTACTCCTCTGGGGTCTAGCTTCATTCGGATGCCACAAGACTACACTCGTATTGTTGAACTACGCCTTGTACCCGTTACCGCTTAGCAAAACTTCTAGATTAATCTCCTCGCTGATGGCCTCGGCCACCAACTCCAAAGGTGGTTGATAAGTGCCGTTTTTAATCTGCTCCTTGATCGAATTGACCTTTGCACGCCGCTCCTCAGCAATAGTTTTTGCGCTGAGCTGCTCACTAATTTTTGCCGCTAGTGGCGACACTGTAAATGTGTCGCCTTTTGACTTCGCTTGCTCGCCGGTGACGCCTTCGGGGCCTTCTGGTAGCAAGCCTGTCTGACCAGCTTGTCTGCGCTTGATAGCGCCTTCGTTAACAGACTCTCCCTTAACGCGCTTGAGAGCATCGGTATTTCCATCTGATCCGGGAACCTTCATCTGTTACCTCGCATGGTTACTTAACTACTCAGTTACTTAACTACTTAGTTACTTGACTACTCAGCGTTGCTAATTTTTGCTAGGTATAATCCTAAAAAAAGCAGTTGCGGGTTTCAGAATGGCGCATCTGGCTAAAATCACTGCGGCTCTTGAATTTTCGGTGCTCACCCTAACGGTGCCAGGGTTACGCGCCGAAAATATCAAAATCCTTTGTGCTTTTAACCAGCTGCCCCACGCTGCCTCACCTTAACTGCTCTTTTTAGGATTAAGTCATTAGCTTGGACCAGGCCGGAGCGCATTTCACTTGGGCTGATAGCCGTTTCCGTCTGACTGATCAAACCACCTTTCTAATTTCCTGATTAAGCTGACTAAAACAGCAGATTCATCTCGACAGCTACGCGGTTCTCGGCGCTGGCCGTTTATTTCCCTATGGGTAAACCAATTTTTATGATTTGTCAGATAAACTGCAGTGATTTTGCTTCCGTCCGGGAGAGTGTAGGTCCACGGATTGTTACGATCATAGTTAGCTTCAGGGTCCTTTAAAGCCCAAGCCAATTTTAGCTTATCTTTTAAGTCCTCTAGCGAGATATCATCTTCACGTTCAGGCCCATTTTTCCTATCTTCCACGAGCACGCTCACATCCCTAGCATGCTTAGCTTTGACGAAATCAATAATCGTGCTTATTGTTTCCTTGGTGGCGATGCCGGCCGCCTCAGCAGCTCCAGCGAGAGACCACTCGTGTGTCTTAGGATTAAGGATCGCCGTTATCGTCTCCTGGCTGCCTACTGTCACATCGATCTTATTTTGATACGGGCCACGATCAACAGCTAGACCAGCACGCAAAAGGGATCCCTCTACATACTCGACGATTCTCTTAGCGCGAGCGGGGAACTTAGCGTGCTCGAGATTGGTCTCGGTCTCCACCGAAGGTTCTTGATTAGCTACCTTCCAAGTCTTGACCTCGTGCTGTTCTAGCTCGGCGCTGCCATGCTTTAGGAAGTGTTCAATTACCTCCTCAAGATGGTGATTCCATATGGGGCCTTGGGATATCACCTCGCCTCTATCGTTTCTTAGCTCAAGAGAAGCATTAAGATTGTGCTCGTTATTGCTGCCAATCTTTATAGAGTGACCAGTAACTGGATCTTTGAGAGAAACCGAGCCTTCCTCCTGTGATCCTCCCAAATCAATGAGTCTCTGGAGAAGTGTTGATAGCAAGGGGATAGGTTTGTCAGTCTGTGGAATACTAATATCTAAGAGTGCCTTAGTTAAATTATCCTCACGATTCAGAGGGGCATGAAAAGTCAAACCACTACAGAAACTGCGCAGAGCTTCGCGCAAGGCGTGATTGGCTTCATTTAAATCAGGCTGGAGGTCAACTTGAGGAATATTGAGCTCACTGATTGCTCTCGCAAGTTTCTCCATTTGCTCTGTTAAATCGTTAAGCTCCTGCCCGATCTGAAATGACTCACAGTTCATAAACTCGTCAAATGGACCATTTGTCGGAGGTATATCACCAGGTGCAGCTTTGTCGAGGCTGAACAAGTCCGTAACGAATTTGACGATTCTGCTGAGCGGCTGTGGCTGGATTAAATTCTGATCTGTAGTAGGAGAATTCGCGAGTACCTCTTCAGATTCATGCTGCTCAGAAATATAAAGCTGTTGACGCAGTTGTCCCGCTTGTTGATCTAGTTTACTGAATTCTTCTCGCAAAGCCGCTTTTCTAATTGTGGCATTGTGAATATCCGACCGTTTATTAATGCTACGTTCGATCTCATGAGATAACCTCTCCAACTCTGTCGTATGTTCCGTCTCAATATGTTGTAGCAAGCTTTTTCCATGTAGACTCTTGCGGCTAAGCTCTAAATCAAGTGGGTTAGTAGCAGAAGTGGCGACCAGATCTGCAAACGCCCTGTTTAGACCGCTTTTGACCGCTTCTCGGTAGGCCGCCGCATAATTAAAATCTGGTGCCACTACGTTGATTGTTGCTGCCGACTGGCCTACCCCTTCTATATTTAATTCGTGCGAAACCATTCCTACCAACAGCTGCTCTAGAGGATACTCTGGCATTTCTGCCGGAGGTTTCGATACCGCAATCGCTGAGTGGCCCTTCAATTCTTCCAACGCCTGTTTCAGCGCCTTAATTGATTTTTTTGGAGCTGCTGGCTTCTTCTCATTATTAGCAAGCCCCTCGAAAGAATTAACATGTTCTATGACTTTTTCCAGAGAGCCGATTAGTTCATTGTGAATCTCATCGGATATGAATGCATCGGCTCCAAGCCGGGTTAGCGTTGTTTTGAAATTTTGAAATGCGGAATCGATATTTTCGTATGCAGAACGAAGTGGAGCTAAGACTAAATCAAGTTGCTCTCTGTTTAGGGATTTAGCTTTGCCGGTTTCATTCGTTTTCAAGTACTTTTGAAGACCGTTAAGACTATCGTTAACGGAACTTAATAGTTCATTAATGGTCTTTGGTGGAGCTGTTTTTTGTCTTGGTTTGTCTTTGGTAGAAGCGGAAACTTTACTCAATGAAGTGTAGACAGATAATAAAGAATCATCGCACGTCATAAGCTGTGCGTTTATCGTGCCGCTAGCAAGTTGCGCTTTGTTGGATATCATAACGGCCTCTCTACTTAATAAATACTCTCCGCATCAAGGATCTTATATTTCATCCCCAAACGAACTCCTTCAGCCGTTTATCTTACTCGTTACAAAAATGTTACTCCAATTTTTGTGATTTTTTACCCAGGCGGTCGAGAACTATTGAATCTAAAAACTACAGTTGCAGCCTTAAGATTAGTGCATCTGGCTTAAATCGCTAAGGCTTTGCAATTTTTAGTCCGTACCCTGATGGGGCCGGGTCTGTTGTATTTGCACAAAAATAGCCGATTTTCGCTAGATTGGGCCCATGTCATCCCCTGACTCGGGGATACAGTAATTGTGGTGAGGAGTCCGCGCTTGTTCTTACCCAGCGTTGCTCCGCAGGGCCGCTCCGTAATAACAGGGGCTGACGCTAAAGTCGTTGCATTTGCAGAGTAGTTACGCACCTTTGTTTAAAAGCTCCAGCAGCAAGGTTTTACCAATGCTCCCTAGTGCTGCCCATTTACCTGGCCGGTCACTACCTGGGCACCCCACTGGCTTACCAGATAACAGGTCCCCCCAGCTACGGTAAGCTCTGATGTACCTACCTCTAGATCGGCTAGCTCCGAGAGGGTGAAAGAAGCCAACTCTACGGTTGTGCGTTTGCTAGCTGTTCGAATGCTAATTTCATCGCGTCCGAAATCAATACGACTCTCTACTGCAATGTGCAGCGGCAGCGTGGCAGCATTAAAAGCTGTCTGTGAGGTGTCTGAGGGTTCGCTGGGTGTGGAATACTCGATACCCTGGGATAGGGTGCCGCTACCACTGACTGAACTAAACCACGGCTTAGGCAGGGTAACACCACTGCTAGCAAGGAGGCTGGCCATGATTTTGCCTGCTGTGTTGCCAGGCGACACAAATACCCCGTCTGATTTCATGGTAACCAGGGGCTTTAGTGCGCTCAACGTATATGATGATAGTAAGAGTTCATTATTCTTGGAGTACCGTCTGGGGCATAATGCAACTGCTTGCACTGCGCATTCACGAAGTGGCGGAACGAGAACGAGCACATCGGCGCCGAACTGTCCCTCTAGTCTGAGAGGACGAGTGGTCTGATCTGCCATGGGTACTGAAAATCCTGCCGCATCACTCGGAAAACGAGGTGAACGGTGTCGAGCCAATATCCGCGATGGAGAGAACTCTACGAAAACTGCAAACTGATCTAACTCAATACTTGGACGTGCATCATCCCGCCTAAACTGCACCTCTACGGCTATCGATGCGCGTGTTTCAGATACTGCTTTGCTGATTGAATCATCGAGCGGCTGCTGACGAATGATGGTGTGTGGGCAGAGCGACTGAGCGCGTTTCTTCAAGGCTGGGGCTGGAATCTCAGGAAGAAAGAGTTGCTCAAGAATAGCGCGCTTTTCAGGCGCTAGTGGCAGCGAGGTAATCAGGGAAGATTGAGGATAGGCGTGCAGGTCTGTAGGTGTCGGCGTTTGGCCGTACGCCGTTATACCCTGAAAGAGGCTTAGTATTCCGCAGATGTAAGCAATAAGTTCACCACACGCTACCGGGCCAAGTCGTTTCATGAACCAAGCTCCCTTTGTAAAGCAGTCAGCCGGTCAGGAGTCCCGATATCAACCCAGCTATTACTTGGGATAATCGAACCAAAAACCCGTCCTGTGGCGCGCGCAGCAGCGAGAAAACTTTCAATAATCGAAAAGGCATCGCGGGAATCGATGAAGGGCGAGTTCATGTAATTAAATATATCAGAGGAGCACACTGATACGCCACTAAAGGCATATAGGGTACTGTCTATGGGAGAAGCTGATTTCTCTTGGGTCCAACCTGTCAGTCGGTGAGAACTGTCAAAGTAAATCCCTCGCTTTGATGCCCGCTCCATAATTCCAAGGGTAGCCACAGCTTGTTTTGTGATGTGAGCATCAAGTAGCGAGGTAAGGTCGTGCGTGCAGTAGATATCTGAATTGTGAACTATAAAGGCACGCTCGCCGTGAAAAATATTACTAAGTTTGTTTAAGCCACCCCCGGTATCAAGAAGAGTGTGCTCATGCGACAGGTGCACTTTCAGCCCAAAATTATCGTGCTTATTAAGGTAGTCAATAATTTGCTCTGGAAAATGATGGAGATTAATGGCGACCTCGCTAACCCCAACGAGTTTCAATCGCGAGATGACGTGCTCAAGAATAGTGCTGTGCCCTATTCGCATAAGACACTTGGGAGTGTGTTGAGTGAACTCCCCTAACCGCGAACCGATACCAGCTGCAAAGATCATCGCTTTCATAAGGTCTAATCATACGGTAATCGATCTGCGGCGGGTAGGGGGTTATTCTTTTAATCCCTGCGCAAGTGATTTTTGAAAAAATGAATGAGGCTTGGTTTACTAAGACGACAGCTGGTTAGGCTGAAGCAAAGCGGTAGATGTTTAACTGCCGTGTTAATAGGGGGGAAGCATTTGACCGAAATGAATGTAAATCTCTCTGCCGCTGTGCTAGAATTTAACGATTGAATGGAGTCCAAAGCGGAGTAATTATGCGAGACTTACTAACATGGCAGGGCTGGAGTGATGCTCAAATTCAAGAACTTGTAGATTTTGGGTTGTATGTGAAGGCTAATCGCACCTATTACAATGGTGCAATGCTGGGCAGAAGTATAGCGATGCTTTTTCAGAAGACTTCGACGCGCACTCGGGTGTCATTCGAGGCCGCGATGACAGAGATGGGTGGCCATGCGATCTACATAGACTGGATGAGCTCTAATTTTGAACTCACAGAGATTCCGTTTGAGAGTCGTTATCTCTCCCGAAATGTGTCGCTTATCGTCGCCCGTATGAAGAAGCATGAGGATCTGGTGGCAATCGCGCAAGGATCAGAAGTGCCAGTGGTAAATGGGTGTTGTAATCTCTATCACCCGTGTCAGAGCTTGGCGGACATGATGACCATAGCGCTCGATGGAGGCACGCTAAAAAATAGAACCCTCTGTTACGTTGGAGTGCATAATAACGTAACTAATTCGTTGATCGGTGTAACTGCGGCCCTTGGTGTTAATCTGGTATTGGTGACCCCGCTGGTAAACGATGGAGCCTATATCGACGATGTGGTGCAGCGGGGAGTGCAGCGCAAAACTTTGAGCTGGGATACAGACCTGAGGCATGCCGTCAACAATTCAGACTACGTCTACACTGATACCTGGGTAGATATGGAGTTTTTTAACGATCCTAGTTTTGCCAAGCAGAAAGAAGAGCGGCTTGAGTTGATGCTTCCGTATCAGCTAAACCACGATATTCTGAAGGGATCAAAGGCTAAGGTGATGCATGATATGCCGATTCATGCTGGATATGAGATATCTCGTGAACTAGTTGACGATCCGCGCTCGATTATCTTTAACCAGGCCGAAAACCGCCTCGATGCACAAAAAGCAGTAATTATCTCCTTGCTTTCGCGACGCTAGTTCGCATCTCCAGCTAGGGCCCCGCACGATGCAGCGATATCGGCTCCGCCTGAATAGCGACGGGCCACTGGTTGCTTGAGGTGGGCTGCTAATGCGTCTCTAAAGCTTTGTAGTTCCTGAGGGCTCGGAGGATGATAACGGCCACTGGTGTCATTCACATCGATAAGGTCAAGTCTCACAGGGGTGTCTCCAATTAATAGGGCTAGAGCACGGGCGTCATCTTCACCAACATTTTCACCGCTGATGCAGACGTATGAGAGGTTAACCCTATCTTGGCGAGCAAACGCGTAACGTCTTGCGGCAGCCATAACCCTCTCAACAGGAGTACGAGCTGCCACGGGAACGAGTTTTGCGCGTTTCTCGTTGGTAGCAGCGCCAAGACTAATAGATAGCCTAAATGGCAGTTTCATATCGGTGAATCTCTCGATTTCAGCGACCAATCCTACAGTGCTGATCGTAATTGCCTTACCACTGATCGCGTGTTCAAGCGGCTGGCGCATCCAGTCAGCGGCTGTTATCACGTTGTCAAAATTGAGAAATGGCTCGCCCATTCCCATAAACACCGCACCGGTAACCCTTAATCCTTGGGCCATTGCGATTTTACGAGCTTGGGCTACCTGATCGAGGATCTCCCATGATGCGAGATTGCGACGCATCTTCATTCGCGCAGTCGCACAGAAAGTGCATCCCATAACACAGCCTACCTGTGAAGATATGCAAAGGCTAACAGAGCCCGTTTTATGGAGCGGAATGATCACAGTCTCTATCGGCAGAAGATCATTAGTTTCAAATAGCAGCTTCTGAAATCCATCAGTCGGAGAGCGCTGCTGTTTGCTAAGACGTAGTGATGGCAGATCGCCAACAAATTCACCGAAGCGTTTAGCTATCTGAGCGCTTGAGGTGACCTCCTGCGAGCTGCGTTCTCCGCGGCCGATTACTGCGCTAGCCCACCTTCGGGCCATGTCTTGTGACATCCCAAGAGCCGACGCTCGAGCATAGAAATCCCTTGGCGCCAGTTCCCGCGGATCGAGTGACTGAGAATGCTGATGCGGCTCCTGGCAGCAGCTTGAAGGCTGCGGCATAGAATCTGTATGTGTGACTAAGAGTGACAT
>JBKCMS010000123.1:0-8046 GCA_046300175.1 Pseudomonadota bacterium
AAAGCCGCCTAAACTACCTCCCCTCAAAATTCCGTCTCTTCTTTAACTCTTCGAAAATTGCACGCACCGACTGTCAAAATCACCCGTAAATACCTAGCTTGCTGATATAACTCGAAAATTAATTGATTTTCCTATCCTTTATCTTCCTCCAACTACATGAGCATGGTGCTCCCTATGGGATCGGATTCTCCCCTGAGATTAGAGCCGAAGATTTAGCCCGACTTTCACACGAGTTCCCAAGCGTAGACCTGCACGTAATGACAATTGCGTGCTTTGGGGGTGGGTTGCGTCCAGCGCTCCAGAGTGAGATGGAGAAGGACCCGAGCCTCAAACGGCGGCTTCACTTCTATGCACATACCCAGCCGGAGGTTGAGGCGGTAGCGCTGGGCACCGGTGGATCTAAGTACATTTACGAGACTGAGATATCGAGTACCCCGTACATGCTCCAGCTTATCAAGAAACTTGCAGAGGGACGCGGGACGACCTTTGGGGAAGCCGTTGATGACGCCGACCGTGAAAGCCAGAAGACGGCTCCAATCAACCCAGAGACACTGTTGAACGGAGAGTTCTTTGGCCAATCGAAGCCACGCCCTGCCGGCCAGTTGTACGGGTAGTGAATGTCTTCTGACCGGCCGCGTGGTGAGTCTGGATAAACACAACAAGAATGTCGGTCGCCCCTAACGCCGATATCCACGCTAAGTTTGTGATTGACAACTCGCGGGCGCCACGGTATTACTGTAACACTTTCACAGTAAAATATTTCACTGATTTTTGTGGGTATTCTATGCAACATCTCTTTCCTAAACGCATCGCTCGCTTACTGGTATTGGTGGGTAGTGTAGGACTTGTGAGTTCCGCCAGCGCAGCTCCTACCGCGGTCTTTGACGGGGCGCGTACCTCAGTGGCTCTCTCTACCGAGCTCGTGTCGGCCCTCACCACCCTGAAAGTGACACCAGCCGCCGTATTCCCTGCGGGGCTAAGACAGGGGGTTGCTGCTTTTCCGATTTCTAGCGGAGAACTCGACCTCGCAAATGCAAAGGGCGAGGTCCTTCATTCTGGCGGCCTAAGCCTGTCGAGTTCAGATACGAACGTTGAGCTCACTCAGTTTATCATCGATACAGCCAATCTCTCGGGTCCTGTACTTACCGGGCTGGTGAAGGTGAGTGGGAACGTCGTTGGTCGGCTCCCGCTGTTTACGGTATCTCTCCCAGCGGTAGCTCTGCCGATTCCTGCGGTGCGAAGGTTAGTCCTGTCAAATGTGGGTTTGACGCTGACGAGCACTGCTGCGCAAGCACTTAACGCTGCATTTGATGTAACAGCCTTTTCTGCTGGTATCCCGATAGGAAATGCCTCATTATTGGCCGTCGGAATTCGCGTTCCGAGAAGGCAGCACTGAGGTGGCTAAGTGAGCCTTCCTGTTTTACGATGGGGAGGGCGTCTTTGATGTTGGGAGAGATCTCGTCGCCGGCACCTCGAGCACCGCTGGGAAAGCGGCAGGACCGGTCGCTACAGCACTGTTTTTGTTGGCTCAGCCACCTAGAGGGGCTTCAAAAGAGATCTACCCAATTGCTGCCGAATAACACATCAGAATATGCGACGTCGTTCGTCAGGCTGGCCGTTGTCTCCAAGGCATCATTGACCAGAAATTCAACGATTCGTCGTCCTACTTCGTTGATAGTCTGCTCGTTGACTGATGAAGCGGGTAAACAGAGGGCGCGGTAGCCCCGCGCAGAAAGGCCCTCCGCCAGAGCGATCTCTGAACGGTACAGATCGTCGTCAGTCCGACCGGTCTGCAGGGCGCTGTTAAATAAATACGGAACAAAAAACTCCACCACCCGCCGTTCGCTTTTATGAGCAAACGAGGTAATGATTGGTTCGGCAATTATCTCCGACGGCTTCCCAGCATCTTGGTTTCGTACCGGCCGAGAAATCTGCACCGGCGAGGCTATTCTCCAGTCCTGGTTGTAACGTTCAGCGCATTCTCTCTGTAGGTACTCTTCGACTAGACCCTCGGCGTACTGTAACGCACTTAGTGCCGCTATTATTTTCGCAAATTCAATCCTAAACTGCGGGCGACTTGGGAGGCCCTCGGCGCCCGACATCGTTTTGAGCACGGTGTACAATTGGTCTACATCTTTGACGTGATGCAATACGGCGCCTTCGTCAAGGCTTGCAACAAGGGCCGCTCGAGACTCCTTGTAATCCTTGGAAAGCTGCTGCCTTGTCGCGGTGAATAGCTTGGCCTGCTGGTTTCGATCCGCCTGTGTGTAACGAGCGTGGTACAGGTACGCATCTTCATCGCTTCTGAAGTCATGCCTACAACCTGGACGCCCGAGAACTATCGGGTGATATTCGATATAGTGAATCTGCCCCGCGTATTCACCAAGCCGAAAGTCAATCTTTTTCCCCGCTACTGGGACCTGATATGTACGGTGACGGTCAATTCGATACCCGTGTAGGTACTTTTCAAGAAGAATTCCCACAGCAGCCTCGCTCTGCGAATCGAAGTATTCGTCCCGGTAGCGACAACCGCTCGCCATCGAACTCAGCTTCGTAGTGGAAGCTAACTCGTTGCCTGCCCCTGATGCGGGTAGACGAGAGGAAACTTCGAGCGCACGGCTCCGGATAGTCGCGATCTCTCTAAACCACGGCACGTCAGCGATAATTCGAAGATACCGTTGAACACGCTCGGTTGAAAATCCACACTCTGCAGCGAGTGAGGCATCGGAGGCAAAGGCGTTTGAGTTGTTAGTGTTTCTGAAATCGATGTACTGCTCAACAAGGAGTCGCTGGAAGAGCACTAAGCGCTCCGCCCTTGCGGCCGAGGCGTCTCCAGATGCATGCCCGTGTGCGAGCGTTTCAGAGTTTCGACGTGCCATCACTTTTGGAGGCAGCGACCTATTGAGAAAGACAGAGACCCAAGATTCATGGCGATTAACAAGAGCACCTAGGTCATGTTCAGTGCTCATTGCATCAATGAATCCGCTATCAAGGCACGAGATCTCACACAACTGCACAGCTAAAACTGCTCGACGGTGAAGACAAGCTAGCCGGGATTGGATGGTGTCCTTTTCTGGATCGGGCCAAGAGGCCTCATAGTGCTTCAGTAGGAGGTTGAGTGATCCACACGAGTCCGGTTCGATAGTCCTGATTGAAGCCTGCTCCCACGTCTCTTTGAACTTCTCTCTCTCCTCCTTGGACAAAGATCCCAACCTGCAATCATTCCGGCGTAGTATTTCTCTGACAGTCTCATCGTTCGGTGCAAGTAGGTACGCTCTCAACTCGTTTGCAAGGTCTTGGTCGTTTGACTGACTGTTTGATTCGGGAGGATTGTCATGCACTTTAAGCTTTAACTTTGCGGCAAGGGGGACGATTCGCGGAGCGCCTGTAAAGCATGTTGTGGAATACCAGAATACTGAGAGAGATTCATACGCAGCTCTTTCCTCAGGTGAAAGAATGCCGTACTTCCATTTGGTGGCAAGGTTTGAAAATAGCTGCGCCCAGCCGTCAGTTTCGGGCTGATGTGTTGGGTCGGGATCGAGTGCATAGAATTTGTTTAGGTCTCGATCGAGCTCTTCCTGCAGAAGTTGCTCTGACGCCTGCTGGTTAGCGATAACGTTTGCACGGTCTTGGTCACCTCCTAGATACTCGTCTGTCTTTGGAACAACAGTGCTTGGATGGATACGACTTGGCGCAATCTCGGCTAGGGTGTGAAGTACGAATTGAAGCGTTAAAGAGGGCTGTCCAGGCACGATGAGTTGACTAGCTAAGGTCTCTAATACACCTCGAAAGGCAGTGGTGAGCTTCCGCAGCGGGCTGGCCACAAGCTCAACCGCAGCTAAGTCTTGCGAGCCGGGGTATACCTTAGTTGTAGAGCTTTCGCGATCGGGATTGGGCATCATGTACAGTAGGTGTTTAAGTCATTCGATTATACGCAGTCATAGGGCTGGAACGCGGCCAGGTAAGAAACTGCTATGAAGGATATCCGCACCTAGAGTACTACGCAAAACGCATTTCGGATTTAGTTAACGCTCCGGGCGGCTCCCCATGGATGTCCCCAAGAGTCTAAAGTTGTAACAATCTGTCAGGGTCAACACACGCCCGTAGTCTTCTCTGTGTCACTGAAGTTTTGGCGCCCCCGCATTAGCTTAGGGATGTCAGGTCCTTTAGAATGAGGGCGTTCCGCGGGCCGGTGTTGCGAAGCGGGCGTCTCAACCCAGTAGAAGGATCTGACCACCATGATAGCCCCGATTAGCAGGACCGAAACGAATGAAAGAGAGCAGCTATCGTTAGCTCGCGAGCACTGCGGTCACGCCAGAGCAATCCTCGCTGATCTGACTCGGGAAGCAGGCGCTCTTTCTAACGTCCGCCGACTTGAGTCGACCAGATCGATCGATACTTTACAAAAATTGATCGAGGCGTGTAGTGGGGATAAATGGCTTACTGAGAAAGTCTGGCTGGGTGTTGCAAATATCTATATCAACAGGGGGACGATCTTTCCACCGACACTACCAATACTTTTGGCTAGCGAAGGGGCTTCTCAGGAGCAACTCGAAGCCAACCAAAAGTTCGTCGCCAGCATAGGCCGGCTGGTTGAATATTCATTGCCGGGTGCGCTCGCCTGGGTCAGGGAGAATCTCGTTATCGATATCGAAAAGGAAGTAGACCGATCGGGGGTGAGAAATGCGATTGCGGCATTGGGTGAAACGCTTGTTCAGCTTCTTCCAGTGGTTGAAGGCACGCCCATGGCAGAGCGGATCGAAGATTGTCGACGCGGTCTTGAGGTGTTTGCACTCGGCGATTCGCGATTCCTCGGAAAACCGGGTATCAGTTCGCTTCTTGAGCAGCAATTGACCGCGGCTGAACGTATTTTTGATGACATCGAGAGCGCTGTGAAGGTCGCTGGTGAACAGCCCGAGATTCAACATAGCTTGTGTCATGGCTCGGAAGTTAAGCAAGACTCGGCTGGACTACTTCCGAGCTGCTCTACGGATGGTCTTTCCATGCTGGATCCGGTGGCGGCATCAGCAACCCCTGGTCTGGGGGAGCATCAGCCACCCGTTCAACTCACGCCGGTTTCCCTCCGTTTACTGCGCATATTCTCTGCGACTTTACAGCCTGAATTGGAGACTCAGGATTTATCAGATGTCTGCGCCGGTGTTCGCGAGGTATTAGGCAGGGAACTCAACCTGCTTACTGCAAAGGCTGTCCTCGCTGACTTGGCACGCCTTCCGGAGGGCGCCGATAAAACTGTCGACACCTTCCGTAGCTTTGTGAAGGAACGTTTGCAAGTTTCAGAGCGAGAACTTATAATTTCCTGTGTTGCACCGCTCTTACTCCCAGAGCCGCTTAAGACGGAATTAATTGACCACCTGGTGAGGGCGAAAATCCCAGAAGGCCAGGTCGAGTCAATGGTCCAAGCTATCTGCCACGATTCTAAGGGTGCGCCGGAATTTGCTGCTTCGGTTATTGAGGTTATGTTAGCGAAGGCGAATAGGCTCGTGGAGGGTCCCTGTTGTATCAGTCATCAGGGCACTTGGGAGATCCCTGAAAACCTCGACGAACTCCTTGACCTCACAACGTTTCAATTAAAGGATGACAGCCCTCCACGGTCGGATAGCACCCTCAAGGTTGCTTACTCTGTAAACGATCGCGAATCCGTGTCCGCGTTGATGTCACGCGAGGAGCTAGACCGAATTGAGCAGCACCTAACCAATTTCTTTCAGGCTGTTGCCCTCGGTATGTATCGGAGGGGAGATACGACATTCTGCATGCATTGCGATCAGGCAGAACTAAAAGAGTATCGCTTCTCGATGGTCAAAATTTCAGACGGCCTAGCTAACAGCCTGCAGCTCTCAATTGACAGAGTCGATCCACCGAGAAAGCTCAAAGGTGACGAGGCTGCTGTAACTATGTCGTCAGTTTTCACACCTCAAAACGCGGCCGCAGTCTCTGGAATCCGGAGTCAGTTGGTGCAACTGCTTGAGGGATTCAAATACGAGGCTCCAGAGGCGTTGCAAATCTGCAACAGATTAATGCTTCGGTATGCGGTTGAGCTTGAGGATTTTGCGCGAGCATCTTGCGTAAGTAACGGATTGGTGACCCAAGTGGGCCGATGTATCAGGAATTACAAGCAGCTCCATGAGGCAAGACTTCCAGGACTAAATGACCTCGCATGGGACGCGATCAGAGCGGAATCGGAGAGACTTAAGCACGACCTGGATGCCGCCCTAAGGTCCAAGGAGCTATCGCTGCTCGATCCGCTGAAGCTTCCTGACCATTTGAAGTCGGAGTTCGCGATGAAATTGGAGCAGGAGGGCATGAAGTCCGACCACATCCGGGCGATAGTTGAGGCGATCCCGACCAAATACGCGAGCGAGGTGGTAGAAATATTGATTGCTCGAGCGGGTTTAGAGATCAAAGAGCCGGTCCTCACGCCAAAGGTTGCAGCGACGCTTTCACAAAGGTTCGGAAATCTGATGAAGCTCTTTAAGCACTGGAGTTATGAACCGGATGAAGCGAAGCTCATTTGTAGGGATTTACTCCTCTCTTTGGTCTGGAAGGAAGAAAGGCTAGACACGTTGTTGCTTGGTTTTAAAGAGCTCAAAACCAGCGCAGGTAAGTGTATCTCGAGATTTACCGAGCTGAATGATAGACGATGCCCCAGCTCGGAAGACTCGAATTGGATCCGAGTGCACGCTTGGAGGGAGGAATTGGGTAAGGAACTGAAGGCCTTCAACAATCAGGTTCGCGCAGAACTTAGTGATCTTGGGGTGGGTGCTGATGCTCGGAATCTGCTCATTAGAGTGCATCGACGCCGTCGACGGACCGACAGTTTGGCGAATGAGGAGACCCCGCAAATCAAGGAGACTCTTGAACGGATAAAGTCCCTCCGCAAACAGTTTGCGCGAGAGCTTTGGCATCAATCGGGAGCGACTAAGAAGCTCGATCCCACCAAGATAGGCCCAGGACACTGGATACAAGTGGCTAAAATGCCCCGGCAGGAATGGAGTGCCTATCAGAAGCAACTTGAATCGCTATGGGAAATCGCTAAGAACTTGCCAGCGACGATTTTCAATAGTATCTGCGAGGGCGATATCAGAACTATCAAATCGATTAAGGATATTCCGTGGAAGGCTCAATCGGGTTCAGCACAGCAGGCAGTCTCTTCACTTGTACCGCAGAGCACAGAAGACAGAGTTCGATTCGCACTTGAGGAGTTGGGCGTATTTGATGAAGTGGAGCCCGCAAATACGGAGATTCTTGATGGGTGTGTCAATCTCGTCCGCATACTGAGTGAGAAGCATGGCCGAGTATCCCGGCAAGTTCTTGGTAAGATTGTCTTCAAGAACAAAGATATCGAGGGTATTGACGAGGTCTATCGCTTGCTATCAGACATGACGATAATCGACACCTCGAGTAAGGATCTCGTGATACTCTTGGGGGGCGTACATGAAATCCTTGACGCCGCCCTGAACCCAACAGTTACAAACGAGGCTTTTTTTGAGCGTTACATGAAGTAATATTGCTCCGAACGACCTCGATTCAGGGGTTGAACACGCGGCTTCATGTGCGGCAGTCTATGTTGCGAAGATTGCCTCTGCTTTGTCCGCACGTGTGCGGTCTTGGGCCCCTTGACTGCCCACCTATCCAGGGAATCCGGGCCCGGACCAAGCCGAGTGCAAGGTCACGGTCGTAAAGCCGATCTATGCTGCGGGAGGGGCAGGAGTGTCAGGCGCTAGTGGGTGTCTGCCCTGAGAATGCTCTCGTAATGCGTTGTTATTGGAGCTGTTTGAAGTATCGATCCATGCTAATTTCGGGGTTGTGTTCGATGGATACGCGAGGTGATATGAATGAGCAATCCCTCGGGTCTCGCCCCATAATCGATAAGGCAAGGATATGGTTGCGCCTTTAACAAGAATAATAATCGCTTTCGCCGGTCTAGCTGCCAGCAGCTTGACCCAGGCATTCGCGGAAAACTCCGTTGGGGTGATATGAGAATTATCGCCTTCATCCAAGACGCGCACTCAATTAAGGACATCATGA
>JBKCMS010000124.1:0-55729 GCA_046300175.1 Pseudomonadota bacterium
ATAGTGGTGGTACTCCATAGTGAAGGTGGCTCGCCCCTGTGAGTTTGAGCGGAGATCCGTCGAATAACCGAACATTTCGGCCAGAGGAACCTCACACTTCACCGTCTGTGCACCAGCTCTCGGCTCCATACCGAGAATTCGTGCACGTCGTCGGTTCAGGTCACCCACGATGTTGCTGACAAAATCATCGGGACAAACCACCTCAACCGCCATGACTGGCTCGAGAAGCTGTAGTTTCGCCTTTTTGCATGCGTCCTTAACACACATGGAGCCTGCGATCTTAAAGGCGATCTCGCTCGAGTCAACTTCATGGAAGCTTCCGAAATAGAGCGTCACTCGCATGTCGATCACTGGGAAGCCTGCCAAGATACCCCCTTCGAGGGCCTCGACAACTCCGTCTTCGACAGCAGGAATGTACTCTTTCGGGATGATGCCTCCCTTAATCTCATCAACAAACTCAAATCCTTTACCAGGCTCCAGCGGCTCAACGCGAAGCAACACGTGCCCATACTGCCCTCGACCACCGGTCTGCTTGGCGTACTTACACTCCGCTTCAGCCTTATTGAGGATCGTCTCGCGATATGCCACCTGTGGCTTACCTACGGTCGTATCCACTCCGAACTCTCGGAACAAGCGCTGCTTGATAATATCGAGGTGAAGCTCTCCCATTCCGGAGATGATCGTCTGGCCTGACTCCTTGTCTACGCTTAGCTTTAGCGAAGGATCTTCCTTTGCCAGCTTCATCAGCGATAGACCCATCTTCTCTTCGTCAGCCTTCGTCTTAGGCTCTATTGCCACGCTGATAACTGGCGCTGGCGCAAAAATGCTCTCCAACCTGATGGGATTGTTCTCACAACAGAGAGTATCACCCGTGATAGTCTCCTTTAGACCTACCGCGGCGCCGATGTCTCCAGCTGATACCTCTTTGACCTCTTCACGCTTGTCGGCGTGCATGCGCACCACACGGCCAATGCGCTCCCTCTTGTCTCGTGTAGAGTTGAGGATGCTTGACCCAGCGGTAACAGTACCCGAGTAAACGCGGAAGAATGTCAGAATACCAACGTAAGGATCCGTTACTATCTTGAATGCCAATGCTGCCACCGGCGCATCCGGATCTGCTGGACGCTCTATTACAACCTCTTCCTTGCTGCGCGGATCTGTTCCCTTTACTGGCGGAATATCCATCGGACTCGGTAAGTACTCGATAACTGCATCAAGAAGCGGCTGAACCCCCTTATTCTTGAAAGCGCTTCCGCAAAGAACAGGGAAAATCTCCATGGCGATGGTACCCTTGCGAATACCACGCTTGATCTCCTCTACAGATAGAGGCTGCCCGCCTAGATACTTCTCCATCAGAGCGTCATCAGCTTCCGCAACACACTCCAGAAGGTAATCTCTAGCCTTCTGGGCCTCTTCGCGCATCTCTGCTGGAACGTCCTCAACCTCGAACTTTGCTCCCTTGGTCTCGTCCTTGTAGAGGATCGCCTTCATCTCAACGAGATCGACAACTCCCGCAAACTCGCTCTCCGAACCGATCGGCAGCTGAATTGGAACCGCCTTTGCACCGAGCTTTTCGCGAATGGAATCAACACCACCAGTAAAATCCGCTCCTGTCCGGTCCATCTTGTTAATAAAACAACACCGAGGGACATTGAACTTGTTGGCTTGGCGCCAAACTGTTTCGGACTGTGGCTCTACTCCACTCACTGCATCGAATACAGCGATAGCGCCGTCGAGAACGCGCAAGCTGCGCTCTACCTCAATAGTGAAATCTACGTGGCCTGGGGTGTCGATAACGTTGATCTGATGCTCTGGGAACTCGCCGTTTGAACCCTTCCACTTACAAGTAGTTGCAGCTGAGGTGATAGTGATTCCACGCTCCTGCTCGAGCTCCATGTAATCCATAGTAGCAGCGCCCTCATGCACCTCTCCTATCTTGTAGGTGATTCCGGTGTAGAACAGCACTCGCTCTGTTGTCGTCGTCTTACCAGCATCAATGTGGGCCATGATGCCGATGTTACGAACTTTGGTTAAATCCTTCTTAGCCACGATCCTAAATCTCCAAGGGTACTAACGTATCCTATGCTTTGCTCGATATCAGGTCCCGCCCTACCACTTAAAGTGCGCAAATGCCTTGTTGGCCTCTGCCATACGGTGAGTGTCCTCACGCTTCTTTACTGCTGCACCACGATTTTGCATAGCATCGAGCAACTCGTTGGCAAGACGGTCTGAGAGATTGCGCTCGCTACGATTCCCTGCGGCCTCTTTCAACCATCGAAGCGCCAAAGATTGCGCACGATCTGCACGGACTTCCGTTGGAACCTGGTAGGTCGCACCACCAACTCGACGCGAGCGAACCTCGACAACTGGCTTAATATTGCCCAACGCCTTGTGGAAGCTCTCTACCGCATCAGCTCCGGTCTTCTTGGCCAACTGCTCTAAAGCACCGTACAGCGCACGCTCTGCTACACCCTTTTTGCCGCTATACATAATTACGTTGATAGCTTTACCAACGACATCATCGCCGTATCGTGGGTCTGGAAGAACTTCCCGCTTAAAATCGCGCTTCTTTCGTGACATAGTTTCCTCTTACGTAAATCTTCTCTATTGAATCCTTACCTTCAAACTACAAGGCTTACTTAGGCCTCTTTGCGCCGTACTTTGAACGGCCCTGCTTGCGATCAGCAACACCATGCGACTCAAGCTTTCCACGGATGATGTGATATCGAACTCCAGGGAGATCCTTTACACGGCCACCACGAATAAGAACCACTGAGTGCTCTTGCAGGTTATGCCCAATCCCCGGAATGTAGCTGGTCACCTCCATCCCCGTCGTTAGACGCACACGCGCAACCTTGCGGAGAGCCGAATTTGGCTTCTTAGGTGTCTGAGTGTAAACACGAGTACACACACCTCGCTTCTGTGGACAACGCACGAGCGCTGGCGACTTACTCTTAGCTCGCTTTTGACGACGACGACTTCGAACTAACTGATTAATAGTTGGCATCTCTAGCCCTAATATCCTTTCTAAACACCACTCGAGCTTCGCACCGCATTTAGGCCGCGCTCGAGACCAGCCCTAAAGTTGCCCCTAAAGCCGGCCATACGCCCGACCTAAAGACGCAGCGGTGAGTATCACATTTCCGGGAGGAATAACAGACTCTCCACCAAGAAATGCTCGCCCCACAACGGCGGCTTTCGCAGGCCATGCAACTTGGCCTTTGCTACTTCAGCCCACGCCAATCTGGCGCACCTACTCTAGCGATCTTTTTAACGAAATCCCCCGGTACAGAACGGTTTCACAAAAGCCGAGCGCAACTGCTCGGGAAGTCGAGACACCTTCTGACGACTCTTCTGCTGTGATGGTACCGTCCGGGGGCGGCATTGCATCACGCCAAACCAACCGACTTCTATTGTATAATTAATACGTTAGCTGTCAGCGGCGCATTCATGAGTCCATCTGCTTGCGGCATTTTAGGACTTGCAGAACCTTGTCGCGTGGAGAGGTGTAACACGTGCAAGTTACTGAGTCAAGGGCAGCACCTGCCTCTTAGAGCCTACCTGCTGGAGATAACCCACGTTTTTGAGATACACTCTCTCCATGAGTTCTGAAGCTTACTCGTCTCGTCCCCTTCCTCGGCGCAGAGTAGCGTCTAGGCTAAATCGTGATAACCGTACCCAAGCGGGTAGCCCGCACCTTGCGGCACAAAAGATTGAGGCTGCCTCACGCGCGCTGAAAGACGCCTTCCACGAGGTTGAAACTAGGCCGCGCGATCGCAAGGCTGCTGGTGATGCCATCCGACTTGCCTGGAGCATTCTAATGTCGTGTGGCTTCTCCGATTTTGATCAGATTCGCGCGCTAAGAACTGAAGACTGGCCTTCAGCGATTGATCCATCTCAACACTCACTGGTATCACTGGCTTTGGAGATAGTTGGTTGGTATCAGTTTGGTCTGCGTCCATACGACATCGATCGAACTGCTCGTATATTCGATCGTTGCCTTGAGCTATCACCTCACAATCAACGTGCCCTAGAACGCTTTGCAATCGTAGCGAACACTATTCAGCCCGAACACATCGGCGGACTGGCCAAATTCCCCAAAAAACAACAAGAAACCTCACTAGGCTACAAGCTTCAGTGCAAACGCAAGATCGACACGATTCTCTTTGACGTCTTCGGAATATCAGAGGCTCACCTGCTTGGTCAGGCTGAACAGCCCGTAGCGACCCTGCTACAATCACGCAACGACAAAGAGCGGAAATTCATCTTCGCGATACTCGGCCACCTCTCACGGATCAACACCGTGGTCGGCGATTTCTTTAGCAACGGAACCCAACTTAGCTTGGGAACTGGTGCTGCCTGCTGCCAACTTGAGCTACTGGGTCTCCCGCGAGATATATCCAACTTGCTCTCTCTTCTCAGCAGCCGAATAGAAGAGGGACAGGGCGCAGAGGTAGCTGGCGAAGAAACCGAAATCGTATGCGACATTCTGGGGGTCATAGCCAGAATTTTCGAAAGCAAATGGCGAATCTTTAAGAACCAAGGCGCTCAGCGCCGGGCCGTAGAGATTCATCAGTTTGTGGAGCAAGTCAGGAAGTCAATCCGCGGGGAGTAACCCAGGCTTTACTCTAGGGTCCTAACTTTCAGCCGGATTTCCGGCATTTTTTCCGTCGACTGGGCTATCACTTCCTTGGGGTAAATCACCAGAGGTAGCGGAACCAGCAGCGGCTATTACGTCATCCAGATTGGGCAACTTCTGACCCGGCGCTACAGTGTTTCCAAACACCAACTGCTCTAACTGCGATGGTTACTTCGCACCTGTTGTGAGTTGATTTGCCATAAATGACCCCTCTCGCTTAAGAGCACACTACAAATTGTTCCTGATAACAAGATACCGATACCTAGCAGCTTAATCAACCTCACAACCGGCATCTCTAGCTCCCCATGAATCACTCGCACGGTCTCGGGTCTAAAAAGTGGTGTGTATGACATCAGCAGATACTTCTCCATAATATCCGCCGGTGCTGGTTGAACATGTACTGGCGCACCTTGATGCACAATTTCTTGATTGCTAAGCGCTTTATACGCAGATCTTAAATCGCGGACAAAAACTAGGTTGTCGAAATCCTTGATATCTTGCTGTGTGGTTGCGGAGATACTTCCACCATATGCAATAACTACTTCTAGGTTATCTTTGAGTATATCCCCCAATTTCGAAGTGTACGCAAATCGGTCATCGTGTGATGGTGCCGCAGCGCTAATACCAACTCTTTTACAGGACTGCACGGATAGCGGAGTATCTAGTGTGGAGAGGTGGTTTAGGGCCTTTAGTTTAATCTCTTGACCCTGTTCGACATAACTCAAATGACTGACGCTATTGGCAAATTTAGATATACTCTCATTTGGGATCAATCTGCTTAGTTTATCTAATTTCTCTTTTATCCAATCGGCGTTTAAAGCTTCTGGCCGGTGAATTATAAGATCATCGAGGGGACCGATAAAAGCCTGCAATTCTCTTAGGTTCCCAACTCTTAACGCGGCCTCTTGAGCTGCGGCACATTGCCGATCAACTAAACCTGCCTTCTGTAGTTCGCAAAACAAAGCGGGGTGGTACCTGCACACTAATGGCAATTCGGCATAGGTTACTATCCGAAGCTTGCGGCGTTTTTGCTCCGCTTCTACGGCAAAATCCAAACCCAGCCTCATTCATTTTTGAAAAAAATGAATGACAATAGTCCCACGTTTATCAGCAACTATATAGTCTCTTTCTACAGTTAGAGTTTTTTGTCTTCTGCCGCGCCTGGGCTTAGCGAATCGAGCCCTCTGCTAAACGCGTCTCCCCAATCAGTATATTGCGTCTGCGTAGCAATCATAAAACAATCCATGTCTCGCTCAGGGCGTTGCAGTTCCCTCTTCCTAAAAGGGCCTAATTGGCAAACACAGTCTTTGAGAGTCCACTCTCCGACATTCTCTCTTTGACCGTAAACGATAGTTCTATAAGTCTGGAATGCAAAGCAGAGGCCACACCAGCTGCCGGAGGATACCTAAATTCAGGGGTAAAAACCTCGATAACTTCAAACGATAACAGGTCAAAGCTACCCCAAGGGAGAGTGTAGTCCGATGACCTAAGAGGCGAGATGGCACCATGCACCAGCGGGAGCACCACAGCGTCCTCCTTCTGCCTGAGATAGTATTCAACCTGGCTAGTCCAGGCAGATGAATATCTCGGGTTTTTGTTGTTTTCAGGATTGAGGGCTGACGCATGAGAGCTTTCTACTATCAAAAGCCGGCGTCCCTGGCTCTTTGCTGGTTGCGGCTCGTTTAGAAGGCTTTTCAATACCGTCTCAGATATCGGTGTTTTCGGAAGTGATTGCTTATTTAGTAATAGCAGATAAAAAGATAGCACTAAAGAAATCATGACAAAGCTAAGCCGCGATACTTGTGATTGCAGTTGGGCAACCACACTGCTGATGATCATCAATGCACCCAGCACTACTACTAAAAGGTACCTGTCAAACAGGAGTGATGCTCCGGCCAACATTGAGAGCAGCAGAACGACCGTGACGGTACCAGTCATAATGAGCACACCTGCGCGAACTCCTTTCAGGCGAGTAATTTCCCGCAGGATACCCTTAGGGCCGACAGCAATCATGTCGATTACACTTGATAGTAGGGCACAGCCGATACCCATAATTACGATTGACGGCAGCGGCGAATAAAGAAGGTAAGATATGAGGCTTGCATGTGTGTAGTAGAAAACCTCACGACTTGCTTCGACAGATGCCATACGACTCCATAACATGGAGATCAACTGGGCAAATAGCGCGCTTAAGAGAGCGAAGGCGAAGATAGCGGTAAATCTGGTACGGAGAGACTTTGAGGTATCAAATAGGTAGATAGAGATCGGTATACAGAATGTAGTAATGAATGATTGGTGCGTGATAAAAGCTAAGCAGCAGAACAAATAGGCAAGGGCAAAGTTTTTCCTATCAAGTCCACGCCAGGCATACAACATAGAACAGAACCCAAATAGCAGCCCCATACTGTAGGGTCGTGCGTCTACCTTGGTTATCAGAAACGGTAGCAAGGCCAGTATGGCACCAATAGTTAGTGCGTCTAGCCTCAGTTGCTTTTTGCAGTAGTGATAAACCAGAACTATAGTTAGACATGTACTCGCGGCGGATACGAGCCTGAGCGCAAATGGACTAACGCCGAAAACTCTTACAACACCCCACACAGATCCGTAAAACAAGGGGTGTGGGCTGTACGGGGACGTGCTTATAACGGCATCTAAAAAGCTCCCCCTAGTCACCCACCAAGTCGCGTATTCGTCGAGCCAGGGGGGCGAAAAAAAATTAGAACACATGTGAGCAGCAATCATCAGGGCTGTCACTAAGCCTAGCAGAATACGACCGCAAGTCTGTATCGGGAAGTGTGTATAAGCAGATCGCGTTCTCATGGCATTAAATGTCAACTACCACCTATGTTTAAGCGCACACTCTCTCAGAAGATCACAAAGCCCTGCCTGACTTTACACCGCCACCTGCACCGCCATTCAACCTAGCGATCTAGGTTCATGGGTTGATACTGGCTCCGACTAAAAACCTTGAGCATATCACTGACTCGATTGGGTATCCCCAATTCCGAGGCCAGGTCTCTTATCAAGCGCGGATTCGATATCTTTCCGGCGAAATCACTTCTTACCCAGGTCATAACCACAGCCTTGCTCACCCCAAGATCCTGTGCAAGCTGGCCTCGCGTGCGCCCTGTGTTATCGAGCATAAGTCGCAATCCTTCAAGGCGTGAACACTCCCCTGTCATTATTGAATCTAGGATGACCTCCGGGCTTTTCGGTAAGTCCTTTCCCAAAGCCATGAGCACAAATGCTCGGCGAACTTCACGATGGGCCCTGCCGACATAACCAAGATAATCCGCTAGCTTGTTAGCTACCCGTATACCGACCCCTGACTTACCGAGCTCGAAATCACTGGTATTCGGTAGTTGCACATGACCTCTCCTAACACGCGTAAGACGGAGGATCTCACCAACATGATTTAGTTTGCCCGAAGCAAACTGATGCCACAAAGCCACTGGGTCACGAACACCTGTTAGAGTATCAATCATTATCCCGCGCTCGTAACGCTCAACTACTGTCAATGAGTCCCGCATCTGATTGGATATTCCTTGTACTACGTCGGCTATTATGTGTGCCTGCTCCTCGTTGATGTGGCACCCACGCTGATTTCGTGTCGAGCGCATCCTATGAAGCGTCCACTCGGAAACTCTGAGCTTACTACATAGTTCCGAGACCGGAATCTGCTTGAGTCCATACCTTCCGGTGAGCAAGAGAAAGCAAGTACCAGTAGAATGCTTGGACGCCTGTGCACGGGCTACTGCTTCAACAATTGAAGTAGGTCGTGAGCTCAATAGACCAACCAAGGTCTCATTAATCTCGCGCTGTAAATGGCGGCTCTCTTGAGGCCAGAGCGTAACGGGATTAACCAGCTCGACTAATTTTTCACACATCTCAAGGTCTTCTATCCGCGCACCGTGCCTCCAGACGGCAACCTGCTGCACATTCAGCAATTGCTCAATTCGCGAAGCAGAGATCCCCGACATCTCCATCAATGAACGAAATAAATCAGACCGGATCTGGCCCGTTGACTTGTGGACATTACTTGTCTTGTAATTCTCAGCAAGTTGCTGATATTTAGTAAAACTCTCTCCTCCCACAAAACGCCAGATCATCAACTCATGTGCCAGAGATAACTTAAAAGCTTCGCACAGAATACGAATCGATGGGCGCGTGGGCTTAATTGACTTGCGATGAAGACACTTTGACAATTCCTCTGCACTAATACTCCTTCCCTCAGGATGGACCTGTCTTATATGGTCCGAGAGCTTCAGGGCGGAAAATCGTTTTTTTTCATCACCCCATTCTTTTACGATTGTCGTAAGCAATAGACTCCATGATAGGCGTTTACCATTTTGATACAGCCTAAATAGATCTTCCACTACTTCTGCTACTGAACGCTTCCACTCACATCCATTCGGATTGGTAGACCTGTACTGACCCTGGCTCTTCTTACCCTGTAAAACATTGAAGCGGTTATTCTTTCGCCTATCCAGCTCGTAGATAGCACGCTCGCACTGCCTTCCAAACTCTCGGACGCACAGCTCTAACAGCAACTCCTTTGATTCGGAATTATTGTCTAACCCCCCAGCTAGGATTACATTACTAGCGGTCGATCTGATTCTTTTCTCTACTTCAGCTATATTGGCCTCATACAGGTTACGCAGCTCCTGTGTTTGAACCTCTCTATAGCTCGGCGGTTTGAGGCGCTTGCCTCTAAAACTCTCTCTTTGATCCCTCCACTCTTTGGCAATTAGGGTCTCTGCCAACCCCATCTCGCTACGAGCACTACCATCTTCTAACGATCCTTTGAGCTTCCGAAAGATCGACGGAGTGACGGCCTGCCTCCTTATCTCCAAAGCTATCTGCCTTGAACTGCCCAACATCTGAATTATATCGCATTTTTCACCGAACACCGCAGCCTCAAAGGCTGTCCGCAGGGTATGCGCGTCAACCAAACCTGGCTTATCTTTTAGCAGACATTTCAATACTTTTTGCGCGCCTGACTCTGCTGCGGCTATGAATACACGACATAAATCGTCGCGTTGCAGGTCTAGTTCTTTTATTAATTTATAAACAATCGAAGCGCCTTCTTCCCCTCTTTCAAGGAGATACTCCGTAATAATCTCCACCTTGGTTGATGAGGGTAAATCTCTGGCTATTAGCCTAGCTTTAACCTCCTGGTCTCGCCCTTCAGCGACTGCTGAAATCAGCTGCTCGGCAACTGCGCTAGTATTACTTCGCAACACATGGACTCCATAAATTAACGGCTGCTGTATTGATTAAACCCAAAAACCGCAGATAAGGAGGATGAAAATTGTGCCAATCGACAAAACCAAGCAGGATTTTCAAATCTTCGGAGGCTTGAGCCCTGGTACAGTTAGGGTTAACGCTTGACCGAGCTCGCTCCGAGTCACCGAAAATTAAAATGCCTAGGCGATTTTGTGTACTTGCCCCGTTTTCAGACCCGCAACTGCTGCTTTTAGGTTAAACAGCCCCTGCCGGTGGTTTACTCACTTCGAGCAAACGCTAAAGGCTAGCGCATGATGATGCTCTGCGCGGCCTCACGCACCAATCGTAGCAGACCCTCTGGCAAAAGACCAAAAAAAACGACAGCCGCCGCGCAAGTTGCTATGGCCAGAACGACCTGCATAGGAACCTTAACTTCAGCTGAATTCTCAGCACCAGGCGAAAAAATGGCAACCGGTACTCGAAAGTAGTATGCGCATGCCAGGGCAGAATTCAAAGCGGCAATAATTGCCAATCCTAGGTAACCAGCCGAGAGCGCCGACGAGAAGAGATATACCTTACCCATCAGGCCTGCCAGGCTAGGCGGTAACCCTGCAAGTGCCAAAAAGAACAGCACCATGCAGATCGCCAGAAACGGGCTCCTCTTTGCTAATCCCTTTAGATCCTCGATTGAGTCGGTCTCCGGTCCAATTGCAGAAAGAACGGCGAATGCGCCAATGGTCATCGCGCAGTAAGCAATTAGGTAGTAGAAGGTGGCTCCCAGTGCCTCCGCAGCAGAACCCGCGACGACAACTCCGATCATCATATATCCCGCTTGCGCAACACTTGAGTAAGCCAACATGCGCTTGACACTACGCTGCTGCAAAGCGGCCAAGTTACCTAATGTCATCGCCAGCACACTCATAATCCATAGGGGACCTATCGTCCACAGCTCAGCGAAACCAAAGGAAACGGCGATTACTCTAACAAGCGTTGCTATCGCCGCTACCTTAACAACACAGCTCATAAATGTTGTAACTGAAGTCGGCGCACCCTGGTAAACATCAGGGACCCAGAAATGAAATGGTGCTAGACCAACCTTAAAGGCTATTCCTACCAGGATCATCAGAAACGACAGCGCAACTATCGGAGCATTAACCGCCACCGTGTCGCCCGCCGCTAAACTAAGTGACCCAGTGGCCCCGTACCACAACGCGATACCATACAACAGAAATCCCGAGCTGAAACACCCTAGCAGGAAATACTTCATGGACGCTTCCGATGATCGTCGCTCATGCACACGCGCTGCACACAAACAGTATAGCGCCAGAGATGCCACCTCTACTCCGATAAATAGAGTGAGGAAGTCCGATGCAAAAACCATAATCAGAGCACCGCACAAAGAGGTGAGCATCAAGTAGTAGTACTCGCTGACCATAACCACCTTCTCGCCCTCAATCGAGCTGGATGTAGCTACTATACTAACCAGGCCAGCTATACAGGCCACTAAACCGAGGATTCGCGTTCCGGCATTGACGACTATCCCGTATCCTGCTGCGGCCGGGGTGTCAGCCAAACCGAGTAAAAACCAAACAGCTAAAGCGATCAGCAGAACAGCATAAAGCGCCGAGACGCGTAGCGCCTCAATTGCACGACCACCCAGAAGGTACCCAAGGCTACCAACCGAAAGGACTAGAATAGGAGCAAATGGAGCCAAGGCATTCATATACGTGTACCTTATAAACCAGCTAATTAATGACTACCCCTGCCAACATGACCAACCGCCAACAAGACGTCCTGACCTGTACTGAGTGGATGAAGCCCACGGATCTGAGCTAAAGAGATAGTCCGCACATCTGCGTTTTCTCCATCTCCCGGCGAGGAAGTGCTCCCTCTCGGAGCCGCTCTCCCATCCTTGTGGTTAGTGTCAAGCTGGACCGCTATCGCCGACTCAACAACTGCCAATACCCTTGACGGAACGATCCCCAAAGCAACGACTAGAGCAGCTAAACTTCCCATCACCAAGAGATCGACCCCTCCAATATCAGCTCGGCGCATAGGGACCGCCTCTTTAGCAGCGCCGAACATCGTGCGCATGTATGCTGTTAGGGTATAAACAGCTCCAATAATAACTCCCAACATAGCCACTACCGTCCACTGAGGGTAACGGCTCCATGACCCCATCAAGATCAGAAACTCGCCTACAAAGCTGCTCGTTAGTGGCAAAGCTACCGAAGCAAGGCTGAAGACCATCAGGAAAAAAGCCGTTACTGGTAGCTTAGCTGCGAGCCCGCCGAGGCTATCAAAGTCACCAGCTCCCTCGCGATCAATAATACTCCCGAAAAGCAAGAACAGAGCCACTGTTACAAGCCCGTGACTAACCGCCTGGAATACTGCACCCGTTAGCGACATTTCGCTTATGGCCGCTACTCCCAGAATACAGAAGCCTAGGTGCGATAGAGACGAGTACGCCAAAAGAGAGCGAATCTCTCGCTGCGTCAGCGCTATCACACCTCCGTATGCGACTCCTATTGCCCCTATCGCAGCTATGTAGGGACCGAATAAAGCAAAGGCGTCCGGAAAGAGCGGCAGCACGAAGCGGATTATTCCGTACAAACCAACCTTGCCGAGCAATGCCGCAGTAAAAGCTGCCACTCCATGTGGTGCTTCACGATAAGTATCAGCAAGCCAACCGTGTAAAGGCACAGCCGGAATCTTCACGCCAAAAGCAATCAAAAAACAGAGGCAGAGCAATATTTGCTCGTTTATCGCCAGTCGCGGCATAGAACTCAGTGTAGCAATCTCGAAAGCAAAAGAGGTGATTCCTGAATGCTGCTGCATCGTCTGGACACCCTGCCATCCCAGATATAGAATCGCCACAAACATGAACACCGAGCCGAACATCGTGTAGAGCAGAAACTTTAGCGCTGCCTGCATCCTTCGCGCTCCCCCCCACAACACCGTCGCTACCAGAACAGGAACGAGCATCATCTCATAGAACACGTAAAACAAAACGAGATCGGTGGCGAGAAAAGCTCCTGTCACTGCTGACTGACCAAGTAGCAAAAGCGCATACCAAGCTGGCCCCGCCCCAGCTGGCCTACTAGACCAGCCGATAACTGCTAGCGTAACGATGGCTGTGAGTAGCGCGAACACGAATGACAATCCGTCTAACGTCAGGTGAAATGAAACTCCCCATGACGGTATCCATCGGTGCGACTCCTCAATCCTTAGAAAGCCCTGAGAATTCGCCATTCCAGCCCCTGCGATCGCAAGTAGCAAAACTAGCGCGGTACCACTGGTCAGTAGCGACCAGATGCGACACAACCGACCATCGGTATCCCTCTCTTTGGCAAACCATGGCCCCATCGCCAACAGCGCGGCAAGGGCAGTAACGATAAGAACAGAACTGAGCGGCGGCCATGCTGATGTCATCGCGCTACCTCACTTGTACAAATAGACGAAACAGTATTGCGATCGCACCGAACATAATTAGCACATACGTCGCCACCTGACCGGTTGTCATTCTACAGGTTAACTCCCCTACCGCCCGCGTAACACTACCCAAAGCACCACCACTACCCTCTACAAAGGTTTGGTTGACCGTACGCGATAGAAACCGAGAAAAGGACGCCATCGGCGCAATAATCGCGCGGTCGTAGAGCTCATCAACGAAATACTTACCTGCAAAAAGCCGCTCTAGGGGCCACGCTGCTTTGCGGATCGAAGAAGTTAGCGAAGGCACCAGGAGATAAAGAACCGCCGCAAGAGCGATCCCCAGTATCCCTGGAACCGACCCGACTAAATACCCGATCAGCCCAGATGACTCTTCTGGCAGTGTGGTTGCTGGAAGTGGGCCCGCTACATAGACGGGCAGAGAATGGTGCAGCCATAACCCTCCGATCACCGAGAGTACCGCCAAAACTAGCACAGGGAGAGTCATTACTAAGGGGGCCTCGTGAGGCTGCTCTACACCTCTATAACTACCGAGGAACGTGAGAATGAATGAGCGCGCCATATACAGAGCAGTGCACACGGCCACCAAGGTGGCAACAAATCCGATTAAGGGCAACTGAGGCGTCAGATATGAATTACTCACCTCGTGAAGCGACTCAAATATTGCATGTTTTGAGAAGTAGCCAGCAAATGGAGCTATGCCCGCTATCGCCAAAGTTGCTAGGCCATAGGAAAGACAGGTAAGCGGCATTCGAGAAACTAGCCCCCCCATACGCCGCATATCCTGCTCGTGGTGACAGCCGTGAATTACCGAACCGGCGCTGAGGAACAAACAGGCCTTAAAGAAGGCGTGGGTCACAACGTGAAACAAAGCTACCCCGTAAAACCCGGCGCCTACTGCAATGAACATAAAACCTAGTTGACTCACCGTTGAGTAAGCCAGAACCTTTTTGATGTCGTTCTGAACCAGAGCCACGGTGGCCGCGAGCGTTGCCGTCGCTAGAGCCACCCACATAATCACTGCTGGCACCACGGGGTCGAATTCAACCACACCGTGCACACGACCCATCAGATAGATGCCGGCAGTAACCATCGTTGCTGCGTGAATCAACGCTGATACAGGGGTCGGACCAGCCATGGCATCAGGTAGCCAAGTAAATAGCGGTAGCTGAGCAGATTTGCCAGTCGCGGCAAGAAATAACGCAAAACCCGCCACCATTCCCATATCCGCTGGCAACTTTGCTAATATCCCTGGGGCGTTTAGGCTAACTACATCCAGCGTTCCGCAATAGTGAAATAAGATCGCCATTGCGACCAGAAAACCGACGTCACCGACCCTATTCATGACAAAAGCTTTGCGGCCAGCGCTGGCGTAGTCACGATTTGCGAACCAAAATCCGATCAGAAGATAGGAACACAATCCCACCCCTTCCCAGCCGATAAACATCACTGGAAGCGACTTGCCAAGAACTAGAACCAGCATGGCTGCAACGAACAGATTAAGGTAAGCGAAGAATCTTGGCCGCCCCTGATCGTGCGCCATGTAGCCACTAGCATAAATATGTATCAGCGTACCTATCCCGGTGATCACTAAACACATCACTGCCGCCAAGCGGTCAAAGTACAGCTCCAGTGGCAGAGATACTTTCCCAAACGACATCCACGAGCTTAGAGAAACGGTAACTGCGTCGGTCGGTGCCTCCAACTGCTTAAACAGAAGCGTAGTGCATAAAAACGCTATACCAACCGCCACTGATGCAACAACGCCTGCCAAGGCGGGCACGATTCGTCCGATCACGTAAGCCAAGGCTGACCCGATAACCGGCACAAGAACAAGCAGCGCTAACAACACTTGAGAGCTTTGCATGACACCTACCATTTAAGTTGACCCGCATCCGTTGTTTCAACAGACTCGATGTTTCGAAACACTGAGAGGATAATTGCAAGCCCAATAGCTGACTCAGCCGCTGCTATCACCATGACGAAGAACACTGCTACCTGTCCATCGAGATTGCCGTGAAGCTTGCTAAAGGCGACGAACGCCAGGTTCACCGCGTTAAGCATCATCTCGATGCACATAAACACAACGATCGCATTGCGCCGAAGGCAAACCCCGATCGCACCGATAACAAAGAGCACCATCGAAAGGGCCACATAGGTGAGAACCGAATCCATTACTTACTCCCTCCAATGAGACCACCGGGTCGAGGCGCTAGCGTCACACCTTTGCGCTTGGAGAGCATCACTGCACCCACAATTCCGATTAACAAAACCAAAGATGCCAATTCAAACTGAGCAACATGCTCCGTGTACAGTTGCTGGCCGATCGCTTTGACCGTTCCTACCGAGCTATTCATATTGTCACTTAAAGCAGATGGAGAGAGGTCCGAAAAATGCGACAATACCGGTGGTAGCGCCGAAGCCACAATCGTAATCCCTATCAACACTGCCAACCCGCTGCGCATGATTCCCGACCGTCGACCAGACTCTGATTTCAAGTTGAGCAGCATGAGCACAAAGAGCACCAAAACCATGATAGCGCCGGCGTAAACCACTACCTGCGATACCGCAAGAAAATGCGCATCTAATGCTGCATATAGACCGGCCATCGCCAACAAGTTCACCACCAGGGCAAAGGCACTAAATAAAGGATTACGTAGACCTACAACGCAAAGCGCAGAAACCAGGGCCACTACTCCTATTAAAAAACTTATTGCATTCATTCTTCTACCTTTATGTGAGCACCTTCACTACAGCGGTCACCGCAAGATTCAAAAGACTCACCGGCAACAACATCTTCCACCCCAAATTCATCAGCTGGTCGTAACGAAATCTAGGCAGCGTCCAACGAATGACTATCTGCAATACGCAGAAAAATACCACCTTGGTCATCAACACCACGTGGCCAATTAGCGCTGCCCACCACACTCCTTCCGGTAGCTGCACCCACGGTATATGCCACCCGCCAAAGAAAAGAAGGGCTAGGAGTAACGCAAACAAGGCGATCTCACAGAACTCACCTAACCAAAACAGAAGAAACTTCATACCTGAGTACTCAGTAAAGTACCCTGCTGCCAACTCAGACTCAGCTTCGGGCAGATCAAACGGACCGCGCTTAGTCTCTGCCATTCCAGCCAATAGAAGCACCACAAACCCGATAGGCTGCACGACTATCCCCCACTTAGGGAGGAATCCCCACAGCAGCTCTCCCTGTTGCTCAACAATTGAATATACATCCAGGGTACCGTAGACCACTATTAATGCGACAAATACTACGCCCATTGGCAGCTCGTAGGAGATCATCTGCGCGGCAGCCCGAAGAGATCCAAGCAGCGAGAATTTGTTATTACCGGTCCACCCAGCGAGCGCTACGCCATACACGGCAACTGAGCCCATCGCCAGCACAAAGAGCAAGCCGGCATCGATCGGGGCTACTCGAGGATGTATCTGGTAGCCAAAAATCGAGAAATTGGGCGCCAAAGGTAGCACCGCAAAAGCGAGCAGGATCGGCAAAACAGCGATAATCGGGGCTACGGCGTGAAGGAATTTGGACGTTCCCTCAGGAACAAAGTCCTCTTTCCATAAACCCTTTAGTGAATCGCACAGGAGTGTGTTGATCACTCCCAGCCATCCCATAACGCGAACAACAGGAAGGATCGGTTTCAAATACCAGCGGTCCGATTCAACAAAAGCTCCAGCACGATTAGCCCCAACCCTGTCCTGAATTAGAGCCGATCCCTTCCGCTCTAGCCAGGTGCAAAGAGACCCAAGCACCAAAGCTACATTCAGCACTATCCCAACCTTGATTAAGAGAACCAGTAACTCAAACATAGCTGATTACGCCGCCGACGGCGCTCCCACAGATGATGCTGCCGTTGGCTCATCTCCATTGTTCTTAGATGAAGCCTGGAGCTGAACACCACCGTTCTTTATGCCTTGAATTGTCATTGCTTGGGGCGCGACTAGAGAATCCGTGGCAAGATACCACCGAGTAAGGTCACGATCGCTCATAGCTTTAAGATCTCCAGACACAAGCTTACTACCGGCGACCTCTGCAAGCATACCGAGGAAGCGCCACTCCGGCCAAGTTCCATCTCGTAGATCGACAACATTCTGAGTGTATTGCAGGCGCATATTCCGATTTACGAGCAGTCCGGACTTCTCCAGTATCGTGCGCCCTGGGACTAAATAGGTAACCAAACCTGCGAGTATAGACGAGCTATCAGATACAACTGCAACTGATAGCTTAGCAGCCCGTATCCCTTCTACTAGCGCCGCATCCATATCGCGATTATCAATCGCTCGATCGCCTAGAATAAGGACATGCTCAATCTCTTTGCGACGAATCTTACCAAGAACATCCTGGTATTCGCTCTCCGGCAATTCCCCAATGAGCCCAGCCAACTGTGCTCCCCTGAAGTTAGCTGAATGGTCCGGACTGACCAAAATCTGCTCCACCTCCGAAAGGCCGCGGCCGTGATAGGCTACTACCGCTCTACTAACAGAACCGGCGCGTAAGAGCAGTTGACGTAACAGATAATACTCTTCAAGCAACAGATCTGGACCTGCAAGTACGGTGAGAGTCTTTAGGCAACCTTTCAAAGCTCCCAGTACGTCGGTTATCGTTGCCGACACAGCTCCCCCTTCCCTGTTGGCGACTACATTGCTGACTCTCTCCTTGGGCAGGAAACGATCAAAGCCGTAACGGCCCTCATCACACAACCACTCTTTGTTAACGGCATCATTGCGACGCGCCTTCACCTGAACTACCTGCCCATCACGCTCCGCAACCCTCACGTTACATCCAGTGGAGCAACCGGGGCAGATAGCATCTGTCTGTTTGGTAAACCAGATTCGAGTGTTGAAGCGCCACTTTCGGTGCGTCAACGCACCAACTGGGCATAGATCGACTACAGAGCCAGAGAGCGGGTTATTCAACTCCTTTCCCGGGCTCACTGCGATAACCGACTGGTCGCCTCGATTAAGCATCCCTAGCTCTGAAGTCTTGGTGACCTCATCACAAAAACGGATGCACCTGGTGCACATAATACACCTCTCACCATCGAGCATTACCGTCGGTCCGAGTGGCAATGCTTTTACCTTGTGCACCTTCTGTTCTAAGAAGCGACTCGACCGAGCGTTATATTCAAAGTGGTAGTCCTGTAATTTGCAGTGTCCCGCTTGATCACACACAGTGCAATCGAGCGGGTGATTAATAAGTATAAACTCAAGCACAGCTGCCTGCGAATCGGCCACATCTTTGCTGGTGAGGTGCGTAGCAACCTCCATGCCCTCAGCAACATTTGTGTTGCAGGCGATCGTCATCTTTGGTTGACCTTTGACCGACACTTGGCACATCCGGCAGTTACCTGCGACTGACAGGTGCGGATGATAGCAGTAGTGCGGCACCTCTATCCCTGCGGTCTTAGCCGCCTCGATCAGATTTGTCCCCTTAGGCACCTGTACCTGCTTACCATCGATGGTAAGGGTAACCATCTCAGGAGCCTTTGGAGTTACTGCATCAGCCATCGCTACTCTCTCACGGAAAAATAAACCTTCTACCGAATTTCAGACTTGGGGCAACCAGACAAACCTGCCCCTAGCTCGTCGCGCACCGTGGAAAAGCGTAGATCAGGTCGCTCCTTACCGATTCTTTCTATAATCGTGTCTAGCTTAGCCTCGGTCAGATTTTCAAAGAATACATCGTTAATCTGACACATTGGAGCCGTACCACACGACCCCAAACACTCCACCTCTTCAAAGCTCCACAAGCCATCTGCACTCACCTCTCCCGGCTGCAATCCGAACTTCTTGTGCAGATATTCGGAAACCATTTTGGCACCCCTGAGGGCACACGGAAGGGTGCGACATACCTGAAAGTGATACTTACCTACCGGCTTCTTGTAGTACATCGTGTAGAAGGTTGCGACCTCCCACACCTGTACTGCGGGCATTGAGAGCTTCTCTGCCACCCACTCAACGGCCTCTTGAGAGATATACCCCAGTTCATCTTGAGCAATATACAGCAACGGCATAATAGCCGAACGACTCTGTGGATACTGCGGAATAATCTCTCTTGCCCGCTTCTCAGCCGCATCGGAAAGGACCACTTTTTTGGTCACAGGGGCAACTTTCTTCGAGCTGATGTGGAATACCTGTCCGCTATCGGTCACATTCACCCCCAATCATATTTATCATGCCAAACGTTGGAATAAGGTCTGAGATGTTAGCGCCCAACAACATCTTTCTCATGGAACCCATGTGAATAAAGCTCGGCGCCCGTACATGCGCTCGGTAGGGTTTGCCACTACCGTCGGACACAACATAAAAACCGAGCTCTCCATTGCCACCCTCTATCGCGTGATAGACGGATCCCTCTGGTGGCTTTACGCCATACATAACTAGCTCAAAGTGGTTAATCATTCCGTCAATTGACCTGTAAACCTCATCTTTGGGCATTAGCGCTATGTGCGGGTCACTAACGATCACTGGACCATCCGGCAATCTCGCTATCGCCTGTTCACAAATGCGCAGCGATTGCTCCATTTCATAAAAACGGACTAAGAACCGATCGTAGTTATCGCCCTTTGAGCCGAGCGGCACCTCAAAGTCAAACTCTTCGTAGCTGGAGTATGGGAAAACCTTCCTGATGTCATAAGAGACTCCAGAGCCTCTGAGCATCGGGCCAGTAAGGCCAAAACTGAGCGCCTCATCAGCAGTCAACACGGCCACATCACACATTCGCTCTATAAAGATTCTGTTTCGTGTCAATAAACGGTCACAATTAACCAGATGATCGCGAACACCTTTAAAGGCAACCTGCATCCTCTCCGCGAAACCCTCAGTAAGGTCGTCTTTAATTCCCCCTACCCTGCCAAAAGATACAGTTAACCGTGCTCCGGTTACCTCCTCTAGAAGATCCCAAAGGTACTCGCGCGCCTCCATCATATACAGCATCACAGTGAAGGCTCCCAGCTCCATGGCCGAAGCGCCGAGGCACGTTAAGTGATCGCACACGCGAGATATCTCAGAGAGGATCACTCGAATGTATTGAGCTCGCTTAGGCGCCTCAATCTCAAGGAGCTTCTCAATCGTCATGCACCAACCGAAATTGTTTATTATTGGCGATACGTAGTTCAAGCGGTCTGTGTACGGCATTACCTGATTGTAATCGACCGTCTCACACATCTTTTCAAAGCCGCGATGCAGGTATCCAACGTCAACATCGGCGTCGATAATCTTCTCTCCTGAAAGCTCGGCAACGATTCGAATCGTGCCGTGAGTTGCAGGGTGAGCTGGCCCGAGGTTGACAATCATCGTCTCAGAATGGAGGTCATCGCCCAGCTCACGTGGACGCGCCTGAGTGGTGATACCGCCAACTCCAACATCGATCTCAAGTAACTGCTTATTGCTTTCGCCGGTCATCTATTGTGCTCCCTGCTGATCCGATGTCTTGCGGCCACCATCACCATCAATGCTCTTCTTGGAACGGATTGTTACCAGGTCAGGACGCTGCATCTTTCGTGCGGTGTTCTCAACCTCAGGATACCGCAACGGCACTCGCGGCTGCTTACCTTGAACCGGATAGTCCTTACGCAAAGGGTGTCCGACGAACTCATCGTACATCAAAATTCTTCGGAGATCGGAGTGCCCAACAAAACGGATGCCGAACATATCCCAAACCTCGCGCTCTAAGAAATTAGCGCTATTCCAAAAAGCAGTGGCTGAGGCTATCTCCGGTCGATCCTCCGGTACTGCGACCTTTAAAGTGATTCTTTGCTTCTTACTGACGCTCAACAGCTGGTAGACAACTTCGAAACGCTCACTGCGTGCATCGAGCCAATCTACTGCGGTCAGATCAGCTAAGACCTCAAAGGCCAGCTCTGGAGCCTCTTTGCATGTCCTAAGAACCTCAGCAACCGAATCGCACCGTACGGTGACGATCAAGTCGCCCCGCTCAACTACACTCGATATCACCGCTGGCCCACACGCTGCAGCGATGGCCTCTTTGACCTGCTCAATGCTACCTACTTTTGCCTCTTCCATATGGCCTGGTTGTATCGTAACGGAGGACAAGTAGCAACGGCACAAAGCACTAAAAGGATTGCGCTTTTGTCGGATAAATACAGCCTCCAGCGTCATTTGCATAAATCGCCAGCTGTAGGTATACTTCGCTTTCGCCTCGCAAATGTCTTTCCCGTCGTATCCTTTCGGAGTTCAATAAATGGAATCAACCTCAGGCACGAAGAAAAAGCGGCTCTCGCCATCGTCTATCAGCCAGATTCAGATCCTCAACGCCTTGGCTAACGGTGCCACTGGGGGATCAAACGAGCCGCGACGCCTTGAGATAACCGAGATAGCCGAGCGCAGCGGTCTGCGTGACGAGAAGGAGACTCAACGGTTTCTGTTTATACTTGAAGGTCAAAAACTCGTATCCCCATGCCCCGAGGGCGATTTCACCTCCAAGATCTGGCAGATTACTAGCCAGGGAGTCCAAACACTTAGGCAGATATCTTCGGTAATGGCGAACTAGACTAGTTAAACGAAGCTGCCAGGGTATTAAGTAAACAGGAAGTCCAAAATGTTAAAGCTCGCTATTCCGGAGCGGTTAACACCTCACCCGAGATTGAGTCTGATCAGTGAGGGATTCCAGCCTGAAGCGACTAAGAGCCTATCGGGAGGAAGCGATAGTGCGTGTTTTAAATGGCCCGAACTTGATATCGCTAACCTTGACAGCCAAGACGCAGATGCCATCAGGAAGAAGTTGGCTTCGATCTTTGGTAGCGATGACCTCGCTCAGGTAAGGGGTCACATAAGGAATCCGGTTCGTAGCTTTTATGGTGAGGTGTTGTCTGGAGATACTCCCGCAATCACCTACTTCTGCAGTTTTAACTCCTCCGGCGCTGAGGAAGGTGCTCTAGGTCAGGCGTGCGCTTACCTGCATCTTTCAAATTGGGAGATAAGCCCCGAGACATTCGATGATACGATGAGGAATACCGGAGGCCGTCTGATATGGGCCCCTAAAGGTGTGTTTTACCTAAGTGTTGACGCTCACTATCCTGGCCAGACTTATCGTATTGGTGAATTATTTTCCGAGTACAGATTTTCCTGCTATGAGTCGCCGTATCCCAATTCGCCCGGTGTTATGTTTCGGGAGGCAACCGAACAAAGACATCATCCTGAACTTCCACACCTAGTTTTTCGACGGGCCTTGCAAAAGTGGGCTGATAGCGCTGGAGGCATCGAGTCTCAAAATAAAACTGATGGTCCGAACCCTCTCGATAAAGTCATCATAGACAGTTTCTTTTATCCCGACAAAAACCACACTGCAAGAAACTATTGGCCTACACCTTAGCTATTACGGTTGTCATTACTCAACAAATGTAGTGACAAGGAGTAATGTTTAATGAGATGGCGATCGTTCAACATTAAGCATGAATCACAACCTGTAAAACCGGTGAGTAGTTTTACTTGCTGTTATTTAGCTTCGCATGCCGCCTTCCATAGAGAGCATAAATCGCCAACCCTAGCCCCATCCACAACAAGAGACGCAGCCAGGTATCCCAAGGGAGCGATAACATCTGCGCCAGCGCACTAAGCGCGCCACATATCGATACTGGCAGAACAAACGGTGCTCGGAACGGACGGTGCGCATCAGGTTCGACTACACGCAATACCAGAACCCCCAGACAGACCAGAACAAAAGCCAATAAGGTGCCGATGGAGACTAGCTCCCCTAAAACTCCGATCGGAAATAGCCCTGCTACTAACCCAGCGAGCAGTCCAGTAGCGACCGTTGAAACATAAGGAGTCTTGTACTTTGGATGAATCTTGGCGGATGCGGCTGGCAGCAGACCATCACGCGACATACTAAAGAGGATTCTTGGTTGTGCCATCAACAGCACTAGCACTACCGAACTTAACCCGGCTATCGCGCCTATTTTTATAAACGGTCGTAGCCACCTCAGGGAATCTCCCGCGGCATTGACTGCCACTGCGATTGGATCTGGTACATTAAGCTGGTCATAGCGCACGATCCCGGTCAACACGAGCGCGACTGCGATGTACACTAAAGTACAAACGAAGAGTGAGCCGATTATGCCAAATGGCATATCTTTTTGCGGATTCTTAGTCTCCTGAGCAAGTGCAGAGACCGAGTCGAATCCGATGTAAGCAAAAAATATCACACCGGCTCCGCGAAAAATTCCACTCCAGCCGTATTGTCCAAACTGCCCGGTATTCTCCGGGATGAAAGGAACCCAGTTATCGGGTATTACCTGCATGGCGCCGAAAACTATGAACAGCGCCAGCACAGTTAGCTTTACAACAACTATTGCATTATTGAACTTGGCCGACTCCTTGATGCCCACATACAACAAATAAGTACAGAGCCCTACAATAAGCATCGCCGGTAGGTTAATCAGCGCCCCAGTCTTAACCCAGCCGCTGCCATGAATAAAATTAAACGGAGCACTACTGAGAGCAGCAGGGACGACTATTCCAAAATCCTTCAAAAAACTCACTACGTATCCTGACCATCCGACCGCCACAGTAGAAGCGCCGAACAGATACTCAAGGATTAGGTCCCATCCGATAATCCAGGCAACTAATTGCCCAAGGGTTGCATAGGCGTAGGTGTAAGCGCTCCCTGCAACGGGGATCATCGCTGCCAGCTCGGCGTAGCACAGCGCCGCAAAGGTGCAGGCTAGGCCGGATAGGATAAACGAAAGCACGATAGCCGGTCCTGCATATTGGGCCGAGGCCTGCCCAGTGAGCACGAATATGCCTGCTCCGATTACTCCCCCGATACCGAGAAGTAAAAGATTCCAACCGGTCAGCGAGCGGTGAAATCCACGGGCCTCATCCCCCGCCTCCTGCTGAATTACTGCAAGTGGCTTACGAGCAAAGATACCTAAAAGCATACACCGTTCTCCACACGTCCGTAGCGAAATCCCAGCTTTTGGGAAACGCTATAGATTCGCGGATGCGAATCAAAACAACAAAAAATAGTGATATACGGCAAACTCCTTGCCGGTTTTACAGGCAAGGACTTTTGCACATCACTACAGCAACTCTAAAAACACCCAAAACTTCCGCACACGTCGGTCTTCTCAAAAGAGTGAGAGCTGCAGAGCCCTACTCCTTAAATTTGCCCCTCAAGAATTGGCCCAAGGTGCAAAAGAAGTCGCAGCCCGCATACCAACAGTTGTATCAGATGATATTTTTGGGGCCGATTCCCCAACAACCATACTTGGTAATGCCATGTTAAGAATAGAGCTAAAATGACCCCCTAGCGGTGCCCAGCTAGGGGTCCCTTGATCCGACTACCTAGGCCCGACAGACTTCCGGTATCTGGACTCAAATAAGAGATGCTCTGCGCGGCAAGCCCGCGGAGTAGACATGGCGATAGAGTGGGGTAACACCCGTGCGGGAGCTGTAGCTCCAGTAGCAGAGCAGCAAAAGATTACAACATTAACGATCTCTAAAGGGTCAGAGGCCAGAGGAAAAAGTTATGTGGTGACTCTTGGCTTATAACTGAGCTATGTATACGGCTCAGAAGACGAATCATTTATACGTAGACTCGCCGAATCATCGGCTGGCTCCTCATATTTCTTTGAAACTGCAATCGGTTATTCTGTCGCTGCGACCAGTTTATGTGAGCCTACAAAGGTCGTTTTAGGCTAAAGCATTAACTTTACATTCAGCTTCTAAAACAGCTAGCTCTGCGCTTGAGCTAGCGCCTGTCGGGAGCATGCGCGCGGTCTCTGAGACAAATAGCGCGCGGTCTCTGAGACAAATAGCGAGGGACAAATAGCGAGGTAGCGCCCGCAAATCAGCGCAACTACCTAATATAACTACGTTCGCGCGGTCTCTGAGACAAATAGTTGGGGACTTATTCTGAACCGGCATCGGAATGCATGCCGGGGTTCTAGGCTGCCGTCCAAGACGGCTCTAACCATGCTACAGATGCCTCAACAGGAAGCGGTAGTGCTCTAGTCGCTATCGCTCGACGGAAAAGACTACCCTACTCAGAAACATTCCCTATGTTAAACCCTCAGCAATCACCTACCCCTCAGCACCTCTCCTATCCAAATCTTGCCCTGCGAACAGTAGAACTCCTTACTGGCTCGATCCGTCGCGATGCTCTGCACGCAATACGCACAAGCTCCCGATCTCAATGGACCCTAACAGAGAGCGATTCCCCTACCATTAGCGTACAAACTCCAACCTTTCATGCTAGGTTTACCTTCAACGCGGCCCAGCATTTAGAAATCCTCTCCCTCGATTCAGCAAGAAATTCGGTGGTACTGACTGGCGACTGCGACATGGCGCAAAGGCTATGTCGATATGCAGACCGACGGCTTATGGCTCTCTTCCTTCAGGCAAAACGCCAGGCGCACGGCTTTTTCGGCGAGCTAACAAAAGACAATCGCCTGCCGGAAAAAACTACCAGCACATTCGCATGTAAAAAAGTATTCGACCAAACACCACTCGAGTACACCAACGGCTGGATCAAATCAGCCACCTTCTCTGGGGCCTTTGGCCTAATTGAGCTTGAAGCACAGCACATCCACTACGAGGTCTGCGGAGAACGCGGCCGAGAGATGCTACACGACTATATCTCCGCTCGTGCTGCCCTCGATGAAATACACTTTCAAGCGCAAAGAACCGCTATAAATGTCGGAAACATGGGCATTCCTGGAATGCAAAATCCATATACAGATTTTGAAAGGCAATTTGCAACCTACGAGCAGATGCCGCCGCCACCCGCTGGGGTCATCAAGTTTGCACTAGCAACATTCAAAAACCCAACAATCGGTCGCATGCGTGCGCTTCTGCTAAACTCGAAAGACACCCCGATAGTTGAAGGCTCATCAAAGCTCCTCATAAACCACGAAAAGATTCGAGCAGGATTAGAGATAGCAGAGCGACTTGCGAAATAGGAGAAGAACCCCCTCCGGGAGCTGTACGTTTTACCCTCTCTGAGCTCATCTTCTATCTCGTCACCCAGAGTGATTTTTTTTCAAAAATCACTCGCGCAGAGTTTGCAATTTGAGAGGCGTACATCCATGCGCTAATCCAGTCGTGAGTCATGTCAAGTACGATCTTGCTTGTCGAATAGCGAATTAGGTGCGATCCTAAAGTTCGGTGACGGCACTTAATCAGCCACCAGGCGTTACCAAACTCAGATAGCGCCAGTTTTATCACCCAACTCAAGAGTACTGGCCGGCTATCCCACATAGGTGCACCATATGAAGCTAAAAAAACTTAACGACCGCGAGTACTCAATCCCGACCCGCTTAATCTACGGAGAGTCACCGAACTCAAACTGGGATTACTCTTTTCACGTGGTACCCCCGATTACCGCTTCGAGTACTTTCCGATTGGAGTCAGCAGGTAGGGGGGCTGAAGGCTTTGATCAGATCGGCCAATCTCAGCCTGCCGAGAGCGGCCCGATCTACGTTTATGACCGAATGGGAGAGCCGAATAACAACATGTTGGAGCAGTCGTTAGCTATTGCTGAGCAGGGTGAATGTGCGGTGACCTTTGCCACCGGGATGGCAGCCGTACATGCGGCTTTAACCTTTGCTCTTAACCGAGAGTCCGAGATCATCGCCCACCGAACACTATATGGATGTACATATAGTCTCCTGACGCAGTGGATGCCGAAATTTGGGATTCCTGTCCATTTTGCCGACCTTCGCACTGCTGATCCGATAAAATCGTTAGTAAACGATAATACCCGAGTAATTTACATCGAGAGCCCAGTCAATCCGACCCTAGAATTGGTTGATGTAAAGGCGGTCGCTGACACTGTAGCTACGATCAACCTTTCGCGCCCGGCCGATCGCAAGATTATAACAATAATCGATAATACCTTCTGCACACCATGGGGGCAGCACCCGTTACAGCTAGGAATTGATGTGGTTGTGCACAGTCTCACTAAGGGTATCTCGGGCTTCGGTGTTGATATGGGCGGCGCCGTCATCACTCGGCGGGAATTTTACAGCAGATTGATCCTGCATCGCAAAGATTTCGGGGGAAACCTTGCCCCGCATGTAGCCTGGAACATCCTTACTCACGGACTCCCAACGCTCTCACTACGCGCAACGCGCCAGCAGCAAAATGCTATAGAGGTGGCTCGATTCCTCGAAAGCCATCCAGCCATCGAGCGCGTTAGCTATCCAGGGCTGCAATCATTTCCACAATATGAACTGGCCAGGCGCCAGATGACTGATTACGATGGCAACTTCGCTCCGGGCTTTATCCTTTACTTTGTCCTAAAAGGCGCGAATCCAGAAGAGTCCCGCCTGCGTGGTATGCGCATGATGGACTTTATAGCTGATAGTTCCTATACGATAACTCTCGCAGTTAGTCTCGGGCAGATCAGAACGTTGATTGAGCACCCGGGATCCATGACACACTCCGCCTATTCCGCCGACGAACAGGTGCGCAGAGGCCTCGATCCTGGAGGGATTAGACTGGCGCTCGGCATTGAGAGCTCGGCCGATATTATTCGTGATCTGAGTGCAGCTCTAGCCCAATCTTAAGAGATTTACCCTCGATCTCGCAGGTCCTTTCTAGCAGCTGTTTCGTTAATCGTTTGGATATCGCCGTGCACAGAGTTTCCGTCTGGATGTATGAAGCATGCGCAACTAGGATCGCATCCGCTCCATCAATAGAGAGCCTGATCCTATCTGCTATGTGCAGGTCTGCCTCTTTCCGCATGTCTTGAATCTCTCGCACTAAATCCCGCGCCTGTCCCTCTAGCATGAGCGCTGGGGTAACGGCGGTATCAAGCGCTATAACGAAACCACTACCGGATTCAACTGCCAATCCTGCTTTGCCGGCAAATCCTACCTCAACCTCGCCCGGACTCAGGACTATATCGGCTATTCGAACACTTCCGCCCTCCAGGACTTCGAAGCTGCCCTCTCGGACCTTCTGAATTACCTCCTGTATTCTCGACCCAAGCCTTGGACCGAGAACCCGTGCGTTCACCTTGGCGCTTACAGTAGCGATTGATGAAGAATCGGCCAGGAACTCAACCTGTTTCACGTTCAATTCACCACAGAGTACCGGTATGTATGGCTTTAGCTGTTCAGATAGCCCCTCCCGCACAGCCAACTTGGCCGATGTCAGTGGCAGTCTCACCCGCAACTTTTCACGGGCGCGAATAGCGAGCCCAGCGGACACCATCTCGCGGATCATATGAATATCAGAGGATAGCCTTACATCAATTAGCTCTTCTCGCAGTGAAGGCCATTCACTTAGGTGCACGCTCTCCTGGTTCCCTAGGCGCTCCCAAACAAGCTCTGCTATGAAAGGACATAGTGGAGCAAGCAACTGCGAAGTACGCGTCAAAACATCGTACAATGTTGCATAGAATGCCATCTTTTCCGGCGCTCGGGGGTCCTCAGACCACACACGTTCACGACTACGTCTAATGTACCAGTTATTAAGAGTATCTAAAAACGGCGCAAAAAGACGCATGGCCTCGTTGATCTTATACCCTTCAAAGTTTTCGGTGACCGACCTATTTAGTATTTCAAGCTCTGAAAGGATAAATCGATCAAGCTCGCTCGCCTCCTGTGCGCCGCCCTGCAAATCTCTCTGACTGACTCGATCAACATCAGAGTAAGATGTAAAAAACGATAAAGCATTCCAGAGCGGCAAGATGATTGACTTCACCATCCCCTCCACGCCTTCATCTTTGAAGACTAGGTCCTCAATACCGACTGCCGGCGACGCAAATAGGTAGGCGCGGAATGCATCGGCACCGTATCGGTCCATTAGCTCTAACGGGTCGGTATAGTTCTTGAGGCTTTTGGACATCTTCTTACCGTCGGAAGCAAGCAGCGTCCCATGCACCATGCAATTCTTAAACGATGGCTTTCCGAAGATCGCCGTAGAGAGAACGTGCAAATAGTAGAACCAGCAACGGATCTGGCCGGTGTACTCGACTATAAAATCAGCAGGAAAATGGGACGCAAAATGCTCTGCATTCTCAAACGGGTAGTGGTACTGCCCATATGGCATAGAACCCGACTCAAACCAACAATCAAGAACCTCCGGCACTCGTCTCATCGGTGCTCCACAAGAGCACGACACAACCACCTCGTCTAGAAACTCCTTATGTAGGTCAGAAAGCTCACATCCGGCGGCCTGTTCGATCTCAGCAGCAGAAGAGAAAACTTTGTGCGAGCCACACTCCTTACACTCCCAGACGGGTATCGGCGTTGCCCAGTAACGATTACGGGATATGTTCCAATCACGAGCGTTCTCAAGCCAATTTCCAAAGCGTCCATACTTTACAGTATCAGGGTGCCAAGCGATGTCATGATTCGCATTAACAAGCTGTTCGCGAATCGCCTCGACTTTGAAGTACCATGCGTCTAGCGCTCGATAGATCAACGGCGTTCGACATCTCCAGCAGTGCGGATAGTTGTGCTCTATAGTCTCGTCACGCACCACAACGCCGCGAGATTTGAGCAACTTTATAATTCCAGGGTTCGCCTCGTGGACGTTCTGGCCTTGGAAGTCCGCAACCTGATCGGTAAAGCATCCAGCCGTATCGACCGGATTAACTACTTCGATATCAAATCTTCGGCAGGTCCAATAATCATCCTCACCAAAAGCAGGGGCTGCGTGGACTATTCCGGTTCCGTCTTCTGTTGATACGAAATCCGCATCGACCACCATAAATCCCTTGTGGTCTTTGAAGTATGGAAATAGCGGCTCATACCTGAGCTTCATGTCGAGCAGCTGTGCGCCAGTATATGAGGCTACAACCTGAATATCCTTACCAAGCTCTTTCTCATAACGCTTTAGCGCCTTCTGAGCCAAAAGGACGCGACCCAATCCCGAATCAACAACAACGTATTCTATCTCTCGCCCCACTACGAGCGCTAAATTAGAGGGCAGTGTCCAGGGAGTGGTCGTCCATGCCAACGCGGCTACCCCATCAAGTCCGCGCAGTGCGAACTTAACAGTGATGGCGCGGTCCTGTTTAGGGCGCGTTGCATCATCTGTACGGATCTCTGAAAGCGCTAATGAGGTCTCACACCGGTAACAGTAGGGAGCAACTCTATAGTCCTTGTAGATCAACCCTTTCTTGTGGGCCTGCGCGAAAGCCCAGATCACTGACTCCATAAAGGAGCGATCAAGGGTGCGATAAGGAGTCTCCATATCAACCCAGCGACCGATGCGGTCGATATATACACGCCAATTCTGGTCGAAATTGGAAACTATACGACGACACTCGTCATTAAATCGCTTTACACCAACCGTTGCCTCTATTTCACTCTTATCCTTGAGACCTAGATTCTTTTCGGCGATCGTCTCTATCGGCAAGCCATGACAATCCCATCCCCAGGATCTCGGCACATGGTACCCACGCATCGACTTGTAACGACACACCACATCCTTTAGCGCAGAGATAAAGATCGTCCCGTGATGCGGACTACCAGTTGCAAACGGGGGGCCATCGTAGAGGATGAATTCCGGCCGTGTAGTGCTCTGCTCTAAGCAGCGGGCGAAAGTCCTTTCTTTCTTCCAACGTTCTACTACTCCCTTTTCAAGCGCCGGGAAATTTGGCCTTGCCTCGACTTTCTTAAAGGTATCTGAATCTTTCATGGCACCGTATTATTGACCCATTTAACACCGGGAGTAAACAAACTGTATGCCCTATTTGAGAAGCTCTCGGGCTATTACGATCCGTTGTATCTGGCTTGTGCCCTCGTAAATCTGCAACAATTTCGCGTCACGCATAAGCTTTTCAACTGGATATTCCTTAGTATAACCATATCCCCCGTATATCTGCACAGCGTCTGTCGCTACACTCATGGCGGTATCGGCAGATACGCGTTTAGCCATGCTCGATTCGATCGACGCAGACTTACCCTGATCCAATAGCCAGGCAGCCCTCCAGGTCAACAACCTGGCAGAATCTACTCCGGTAGCCATATCGGCTAACATAAACTGTATTCCTTGAAATGTTGCTATAGCCGCACCAAACTGCTTGCGCTCCTTGGCGTAGACGACGGCATGCTCACATGCTGCCCTTGCAATACCTACTGCTATAGCCGCCGTCATCGGCCTGCTAGCATCTAGCGTCTGCATAGCGATCTTGAAACCCTCTCCTACCGCTCCGATCATATGACTTTTGGGAACGCGCACATTATCGAAGGTAACTCGACATGTATCCGAGCACCGTTGCCCCATCTTATTCTCATGGTGTCCAATTGATACTCCAGGTGTTGCGCGCGGAACAACGAGGCAACAGATACCCCGATGTTTTTTGGATTTATCGATCGTCGCGAAAACCGTAAATTGCGAAGCGTATCCAGCATTAGTAATCCACTGCTTCGAGCCATTAATAATCCAGCAGTCACCACCATCCTCTACAGTAGTTTGAAGTCCACCGGCGTCAGAGCCAGCCCCTGGCTCTGTCAAACAAAACGAAGCCAGAGCCCCGGACTCTGCTAGTGGCTTGATAAAAAGATCTCTCTGCTCGCTGTTTCCGCCAATGCGAATCGGGGTCAGCGCCAAGTCGTTTGCGACCATCGAAGTGGCGAACCCAGAGCAACCCCAAGCGATCTCCTCAATCACCAGACAGGCGTCAAAGATCGACAACCCAGACCCACCAACGTCGGCCGGCAAGGTTAAATTAATCAGCCCCAAAGAGTGTCCATCTTTGATAAGCGACAGGGGAAATTCAGCCTTCTCGTCAAGTTGCCCGGCTATCGGCCTTATTTTATCAGCCGCGAACCTATAGGCTATCTCACGTAGAGAGTTCTGTTCGTCGGAGAGCCCTGAGAGCGGAATCATCGGTGATGTCATACCTATACCTACATAAACGCAATAAACACGATAGCTGATTGCCTAGGTCGCAGGCAGCCCAGACCGGCGCACAAAAACAAGAAAGACTCTAATCCGTATTTTTCACGGACGCATAGCGCCTAACCGGACCTGCATCCGAATAGATGCATCACGCCACGGAAAAGCATGCCCTACCGCTACAACAACAGCTATCACTACCGCCAGATCTGTCGCCAGCGCTACTGACGTAGACTACTTGGAAGTGCGACCTGCTAACCCTGCTCCCATGGCGGTGGTGTTGATAGCACCACCTGATATCTGCGCCTGTCCTGCGCTCGGCTGCGAGGGAATGACCTCTTTCTCTATAGCTACCGCTGAAGCCGTCTTTATAGCACCAAGAGCCATTGAGAGCTGAGTGGCTGCCTCTTCGATTTTCGGCATCAACGCGTCTACCTTAGCACGGTACTGCGGAGCGAGAACCTCGATAGCACCCACCACTTCGTTGTTATTACCGCGGATCACGCGGCAGATCGATACCACATCGGCCTCGATGGCACCGCGGTCGACTATCTGACCAGAGGTTCGTAGCTCGGCTAATTGGGTCTTAATGGCTACATCCTGGACCGTATTGGAAGCGAGTATCTCAACAAGCGCCGCGTCAGGAAGCTGCGCTGTAAGAAGACGACCAGCTGCATTTAACTTAGCTGGATACGAGACAGCGACTCGCGGAGCCACCTTCACTGGTCGCTTCGACTCAATACTGATCGGGAACTGAACGTTTCCGCTCTGCAGAGTAACCAGGCTAACGGTCTCACCGATAGCCTCCGAAAGATCCTTAAGGATCGGAGTTCCTCGACCCACTAGGGTGCTCTGGGCAAGGTAGGACTGCCCCATCTGGAGAGCCTTAACCCCAAGTCTGTAATCCTCTGTCTCCTTGTTCTGATCTACGTAACCCCTCAGCTCAAGAGTGGCCAGCAAGCGAAACACATTATTCTTGTGCAGCTTGAGGCGCTTGGATAGCTCTGTTACCCCAACCTCGCCAGCCGCTTTGCACAACTCTTCGATTACATCGAGGGCATGCGACACTGACTGGATCAAGTAATTAGATTTCTCGCGCTTCATACTTAACGTCCCTTAGACTGAATTAACCCTTTAAAGTTACACCGCAAGCAAAACCTCTTACCCCGGTCGATTGACAAATTTCTTAAGGTGCTGGTTATGTTTTAAGCCTCTAACTAAAGCCTCTGCTTTAGGCACTGCCCTAATAGGCACTGCCCGAATAGGCACTGCCCGGATAGGCACTGCCCGAATAGTCATTGCCAAAAAGACTTAACACAAACATCGCCGCAGCAACCTTGCATCTCTGCAAAAATTTCTCGGCCTAGCAATTTACTGCCGCAAATCAACCATGCATGGCAGGCTGATTTAGCCGCTACAGACATTATCAATAATGCTGTTTTATCGCCCCTACTCTGGGCTTATATCAGGGGGGGTACGAAAACGCAACGCACTATTTTTAGAGGAGTATCGCGACCCTAACCGTTCCAACCTCCCGAAACTAGGTCGCTGCCAGCATGTAAGCCCCTCTAGGCTTCCTCTCTATTTCTAACCTAGCTCTTCATCAGTTGGCTTGCCGAGTAGAGACCCTTATTAAGCCTACTGAGCTTTATAGCCAGCGATACCGCCCCTAGTCCAAACACACCTCGCGTACTGACTCGGTGGGTTACCTCTATACGCTCCCCAGCTCCCAAGAAGTACACAGTGTGGTCCCCTACAACATCTCCCCCTCGAAGTGCCACAACGCCCACCTCTCCGGATTGCCTTAGCCCTGTCCGACCGAACACTACCTCGCCTGAGCTGGCAATTGATGACACGATCGCCCGAGCCGTACCGGAAGGAGCGTCCTTTTTCATGCGGTGATGAACATCCAGCACTTCGATATCGAAGGAATCTCCTAATAGCTTCTTAGCTTCGCCCGCCAGAGCTGTAAGCACCGCAGCCCCTACAGAGGTATTTGGGGTTACACCAATGGCAGTTCTCTCTGCGCACTCCGCTACGAGACGATTCTGATCGGGCGAATGTCCGGTGGTCGCCAAAAGCACTGGAGTCCCTCTGTCGGCACACCACTGGGCTACCCGCGCAGATGTCTCTGGGTTGGAAAATTCCACCACGACATCCGACCCAATTAATTCGTCAAGATTCGCTGTGTACTCAAGGTCACTGCCAGGCACTCTCTGCCTTAGGCTAGCTGAGCCCGGCGAAACAACGGCCGCATGGAGCTTCGCTTCTTGGTGATGCTGCAACGCTTCAACTACATAGCGACCTGTTCGACCTGAAGCCCCAACAACACCGATCCGAATCATATCTGAAACTCCGCCTTGAGCTTTTCAAGCGACGCCTTCGATAGCGGTACAAGGGGCAACCTAACCGCTGGGTGGGCTATGACACCTTTGAGCGCTAATATGGTCTTAACCGGCACCGGATTCGTCTCAATAAAAAGAGCCCGCAGTCGACCCAGGAGCTTCATCTGGATTCTCTGAGCTTCCGCCGTATTTCCCGCCTGCCAAGCTCTTACAAGTCCTACCATCTCATCTGGCATGGCGTTTGCGCCCGCGGATATCGCTCCGATCCCTCCGTAGGCCATTGTTGCGAGTGTCATCGAATCATCACCGCTTACCACCTGACAATCCTGACGGGCGCAGGCGATCGTATCTGCCAGCGCATCCACCGAACCGGTAGACTCCTTGATTGCGCAAATAACCCCCTCTTGACTAAGGGCGCCCAGGGTATGCGGAGATATAGTGACAGCGCTCCTGCCGGGAATATTGTAAGCAACGATCGGTAGTGAAGATGCTCGATGCACAGCTCTGAAGTGCTCGATTATACCAACCTGAGTTGGCTTGTTATACGGAGGCGCTGCCAACAAAACACCATCGCAGCCGATCTCCTCAGCAAATTTGGCAAGCTCAACAGCTCGTGACGTCGCACTAACCGATATCCCGCATACACAAGGCAACTTGCCTCTTGTGCGCTCTCGGACAAACCTGACCACATCGAGATACTCGGCCCCACTTAGGGTCGACGCCTCGCCGGTTGAACCGCACACAACTAGTCCAGCTACCCCGCCGCGGATTTGATACTCAATCAGCGCCTCTAGCGACGCATAGTCAACTAGCTCTGAGTCTTTGCTAAACGGGGTGATGATTGCTGTATAGACACCGCTTAGGTCGAGAGTGTATTTGTCCATAACAAACCTATTTTTGTAATCCGTTCTAACTACTGCGGCGCCACAAGCTGCGCTTGCTGGTTGAGGATCTCCTCAGACACATTCATCACCACCGTGCTTTTGGCCCCCTGGAACACCACCTTTACCAACTGCCCCACCTGCCCTTCGATACCCCCCTGATTCTGGGGTACGACCTGGTAGATGTAAGTAGTGCCGAGCTTAGGGGTTGAATCAGTGAAGGTGAATTTCATCTGATCTTCAGGTGCAGTTACCGTTCTGCCTACTTTACCGGACTTGCGTGCTTCTGCTCGCAGCCGTTCACGAACCTCAACGTGATTGTCCTTTAAAAAACCAAGTTGCTGAAACTCGACAGTTGGATCGGTCTCATCACCGCGGTGCATCAACTCCTTTCTCTCAATCGAGTAACCCTCTGCTGATTTGAGCTCTTTCCCCCGGCGATCCTTATCAGAGGCCAGCCAAGTAAAAACAACACCGCTGTCAGTCGTGGCGACTGTTAGGTTCTCTACAGCTGCCGGAGCAAGCTCCTCTGGTGTTAGCGGTGCGCGGTACCGACCGCATCCTACGAGTCCACCTAGCACCAAACACGAAACCACCAACGCGCACCACCTACGGCCTGCCATTGCATCTCCCCTCGACAGAGCAGCCTCTTATCGGCAACTACTTATCCATAAACCCACGCAAACGCTTGCTTCGACTTGGATGACGCAACTTACGCAGCGCCTTCGCCTCAATTTGACGAATTCGCTCGCGAGTAACATCGAAGTTCTGCCCAACCTCTTCAAGAGTGTGGTCGCTCTTCTCTCCGATACCGAATCGCATCCGCAACACCTTTTCCTCACGAGGAGTGAGAGTCGCAAGAACTTTGCGAGTCTGCTCTTGCAAATTCATGTTTACCACTGCGTTAGCAGGCGACACCACTCGCTTATCCTCAATAAAGTCTCCGAGATGGGAATCCTCTTCCTCGCCTATCGGAGTTTCAAGCGAAATCGGCTCCTTGGCGATCTTGAGTACCTTTCGAACCTTGTCGATCGGTATCTCCATCTTCTCTGCTATCTCCTCTGGAGTGGGCTCCCTGCCGAGATCCTGCACAAGCTGCCGCGAAGTACGCACCAGTTTATTGATCGTCTCAATCATGTGAACCGGGATTCGGATTATGCGGGCCTGATCAGCTATAGCCCGAGTAATTGCTTGCCGTATCCACCACGTAGCATAAGTTGAAAACTTATAACCGCGCTGGTACTCGAACTTATCAACCGCCTTCATCAACCCAATGTTACCTTCCTGGATCAGATCCAGGAACTGCAACCCACGATTGGTATACTTCTTGGCTATTGAGACCACGAGTCGCAAATTCGCCTCGATTAGCTGATCTTTAGCTATACGTGCGCGAACTTCACCATCCTTGAGAATTCTCACGCTATCGGAGAAACGATTGGCGCTCATCATCGCTCGATCCTCAAGCTTCTGAATCACCTCGTAAGCTCGTCGAATCGGATCCCCCCAGTGCTTGAGGTCAGTGCTCTTCAATTTGAGGCGCTTGCCGGCCCGCTTCACCGCCACCTGGTCAGCAGCTAGCAACTCTGATAGCGAGTCCACAAGCTCTTCTACGTTTGTACCCAACTTCCGAGCCGGAGTGTCCAGATTTCGAAACACCTCACGTCGCTCATCATCAGCTGCCTTGACAAGCTCAATCATCCTGTTGAACTGCTTCTGATTGAGATTTAACTCCTCTACCTTGGCTGCATTCTTGGACAGCTGTTTGAAGAATTTCTTCTCACGGTCAGACCCTAATCGCTTCTCTATCGGCAGCTCCATAAGCTGTTCGTAAAGAGTGCGCGTATCCTTTAATGATTTACGGTACGGGGTCGCCTTCGCCAAGAACTTCTTCTTTTGCTCCTCGTCTTCCTGACTCTGCGGAGTTGGCTTGGGAGCAATCTCCTGACCGTCTTCGTCGAATTTAGGCTCCTCCTCCTCTTCCTCCTCCTTCTCGCTCTCCGGCTCCGCATCGTCCTCTGCAAAGAGATCCCTGAGACGAATCTCATCCGCCTTAACTCGATCAAACAGGCTTACTACATAGTCGAGCGCAATCGGCTGCTGCAGCAGCTGCTCTCGCACTGCTAACAATCCAGATTCGATGCGTTTGGCGATCTCCACCTCCCCCTCACGAGTGAGCAGACTGACGTTGCCCATCTCTCGTAGATACTGCCTGACAGGATCCGTGCTGCGCCCGAGTGAACCTGGCTCAAGAACTTCTGGTGCCGCATCGAGGCCAACAACGCCCTCTCCAGCTTCCTCCTGCGGCTCTGCCGGCTGCTCAATGATGTCGATATCGTGCTCTCCGAAGCGCGCAACGACTTCATCAACCTGCTCTTCTGACATCACCTCGCCAGCCAGGGCTTCATTCACCTCGTCCATGGTGATGTAACCCTTCTCCTTACCGATCTCAATTAAACGACCGATACGGGTTTCGATATCGCCCCGCTCTGAAATATCGATTGCGCTATCGATGTCTGCTAGTTCCGCCTCAACACCAACCTCAAACCCTGTAAGCTCCTGCAACCCATCATCAAGATCGCCAACGATGATATCGCGATCGATCGATAACGCTTCTTTGTCTGCATCTATGGGTTTCTTGGGTTCTTTTGTCAGCGGCTTAGTTACGGGCTTGGTGGATTGCTCTTCCTGCTCGCTTAACTCAACTGCCGGAGATAACTTCTTCGCTGCTGATCCTACCTGCGCAGCGGGAACTGCTTTGACCAAGCTCACCTTTGAAGCCACAGTTTTCTGAGGTGCCCCCTTACCCGGAATCTTCTTGATCTCTTCTCTGGAAGGCGCTTTGGCAAGCTCCACTGACTTTGCTGGCTTCTTGGTTGCAGCTAAACCGGCCTCTTGTCTCTTGAGGCGTTCACGCGCCGCCGCTTTGAGCGTGGAATCTTTCTTGAGCGTAATCCTACCTAATTTTTTACCTCTACTGCTGAGAGTCTTTCCGGAACTAGAAGTTTTTAACTTGGACTTCGCTTTGGTATTCGGCTTGACGTTAGATTTAATAGTCGACTTCACTTTGCGAAGGCCCTTACCACGACTCGCTCCGCTCTTTTTTCGCACCACGCTTACACTCCAGAAGAGAAAGGCCTCGACGCTGCAACGGCGCCGAAGGTCTAATTCAAATTTACATCGACGTTTACATCGTGCACACAAAGCTCTTTCGTCTCTCAAAGAGAAAACTAGAGAACTCCGCCGCGCACAATCACGTTACATCACACCTGCGGTAAGAGTTGCCCACCAGTTGTAAAAACCAGCTAGCACTAAATACCCTTTGTTCGGTGGACCGAGGATCGCGCAATACTAGCGATTTGGCGGCGTCAGGTCTACCCCCTGACCATATTGTCAAGTTGACTTTTTAACCCCCGGATTCGCTCAAAAACCTCGGCCTGTCTCTGGGGGTCATCAGCATGAGCTGCCAGCTCTTCCTGCGACTCTCGTATAAGCATCGATAGCCGCTCGCGCTTAAACCCCACAAGGGTCTTCTGGTATACCTCCTCGGGCGGCTCGTCACTGCGCGACTGCATCGTGTGGGCCTCCCTCCAAAGGGCCACCCAATCAGGCCCAAGCTGTTGTAAATATTGCTTAATTTTTGTCTTAACGGCATCTTCGGAGCTATCATCTTGCTGCAGCAACTCACTTAGCCCTAGCAGGAACCGCATCGACTCAGGCTGTAACATTTCGCAGACATCCCCGTTACTTATTACCTGGAAAACGATCGCCTCTCTTAGCACCATGACCACCCGGAGGAGTGCCCGATCAGACTTGGGCAGCTGGCGCGGCGACCGCGCTGCTGTGCTGGCCTGACCCCCTAAGCCCGCTGGCGCTGCACCGTGATCATCAACAGGCTTCGCCAGCTCGCGCCGCAGTTCTCCCGAATCAGGCCTCGCAACACGCCCTGAGCCATCCCTGTACTGTGCGATGATCGTGTCGAACTGCGCCGTCTCTACTTTTAGTCGCCGCGCCACACGCGTGACGAGAGACGCGCGCACCACCTCTCGCTGCACACCGGCGAGCACCTTTGCCACCTCGTCACACACCTTGCCCAATAAGTTAGGACCGGGCTCATCTCGCGGCCCACAACCGAATTTACGTAGGACACCATCTACGAATGGATCAATAAGAAGCGCTTTAGGCAAATCTTCCAATGCCTTACTAGTAGTCTCACCGTGCTGAGCAGCGAAATCGTCTGGATCGATCCCCTCCGGCAAGAAACAAGCGGTAAGATCGAGATCAGCGTTCCTCGTTATGGGAAAAGATTTTGCCGCTGCATTTCTTCCTGCTTCATCCCCATCAAATAAGAGATGGACTCGACTACAAAGACCAGAGAGTCTCTTAACGTGTTGCTCCGTTAAAGCTGTTCCGCAACACGCAACTACGTTTCGCACCCCTCGCATCGCAAGTCCGATTACATCCATGTAACCCTCTACGATATATGCCTCTTCTTGCTCTCTAATCGCCCCCATCGCTTGCGGGAGACCGTAGAAAGTCTTGCTTTTTTGGTATATAGGCGTTTCTGGTGAGTTTACGTACTTAGGCGCCTGCTGCTCAAAAGATGGATCGCCCACTCCAGGAATAATGCGTCCTCCGAACCCAGCTATGCGCTTGGTATCAACAAAGATCGGAAAGAGCAGCCGACCCCGAAAAAGCTCGTACTGCTCACCTGAGGCTGCACGCCTGACCAACCCGGATAGTAAGATACTCTCGCGGTCGTATCCGGCTTTGGTGAGCACTTCAAGCAATGCGCCTTTTTGGTTCGGCGCATATCCGATGCCGAACTCGTTAATGGCCTCAGCTGTGAGACCGCGCTTGCGTAGATACTCGCCTACCTTTTGAAACTCTCCTTGAGCGCTTTTGACCTGCAAGAGACTTTTGCGGAAAAATCCGTGGGCGGTGTGACACAGAGCAAATAGCTTTTCGCGGTCTATCCTGGGCCCCTGGGCTCGACCTGACTCGTATTTCAATTCGATACCCGCTCGACTGGCAAGGTATTCTACTGCATCGGGAAAACTTAGGGCGCGAGTGTGCATGACAAACGAGATCACGTTGCCTGATGCCCCACACCCGAAGCAGTGGTAACTGTTATTGCTTTCTCGGACGGAGAAAGATGGGGAGCGCTCGGAGTGGAATGGACACAATCCGGTATGATTTGCGCCTGTTCGGCGCAACTTCACCGTCTCCGATACCACATCGACTATGGATGCCTCGTTTCTGACTCGATCAATACTCTCTTGGGAAATCACCCTGGCAGGGTACCATAGGCCGGAATAAGAGCAAACGAACTGATACGCCCGCAAACCTGAGCCCGACCCGGAGACAGGGGTTTACCGCCAGTCTCAAGAATGTAAATGTGATGCCAATGACCTACGACGGCTCCCCTAATCGACAATTCACAGCAAGCATTATCGCCCTGCTGTTGGCGTCGGCACTCTCTAGCCTCGGTTGGGTATTTGAAGGCGAGGCAATAGACCGCTTAGCTCCCCTTCCCGTGGTGTGCATATCCTTGCTATCCGGGGGCGCGGTACTGTTAGTGATCGGACTACTCACCGGGGGCAAAAATCCGCTTTCGTTAGCCCAAGCGACGTGCCCCCGCTTTATTCTATTCTCGGTGTTACGCTCAGCGATTTTTTCGCTTCTTTTTGCCTACTGTTTGACCCTCACATCGAGCACCAAGACTATGTTCCTCACAAAGGTAGAGCCATATATAGTTTTAGCGATTCAGATTATCTGGTATGGCCACCGAACAACACTAAGTCACATCGCGCTTCTTGCCGTTCATATATTGGGAGCTCTGCTACTTTCAACCGGCGGACATCTCTCTCTTTCCCGCGATGCATTTGGAGATGTACTCCTATTAGTAGCCGTAACAGGTCATGCCTCACTCTACTTGCCAGCACAACGCTACTCGCATTCGATGGGATCGCTCTATGCCAGCGGCTTCTCACAGCTCTATGGAGGAATAGCTCTCTTACCTTTTATGCTGGCAACCTCACTAGACTATTTCGTGGCAACGCCGACTCACATATCAGGCTGGTACTACACCTCACTGACTATTGTAGTTTTCTATGTGCTCAGTACAGGGCTATGGTTTTTCTCACTAAAGGACATTCCAGCTTGGTTAGCATCTGCCCTGCGCAGCTTCGGTCCCGTATTCGCCGCGCCGATCGCTTGGCTGTGGTTTAACAAAGGACTATCTCTCCTCCAAACATTTGGAGCAGGGATCGTTGTAATCACTTCTGCTTGGATGGTTGTTCTCGAATCTAAAAACGGTCAGGGCGCGCCACGTTTGCCCCGGCAAGAGCGGGACCAAACCGCAGCTAACTGATGATTATCTCTTCAGTCTCTTCGTAGGTTATCGCCAGTTCAACTATTTCATACTCACGAGCTCCGCCAGGTAGAGCAACCTTAACAACGTCACCGACCTCCTTGCCAATCAGTCCCTTACCAAGAGGGGCTTCAAACGATATCCAACCCTTGTCTATGTCGGACTCTTCTGCGCCGTAGATGCTGATAACACGTCGCTCTCCGCTATCTACATCCTCTATGGTCACAGTGGCTCCAAATACCACTCGATCAGAGATCGTTAACTTACGTGGATCAATCACCTCGGCCATCGCCAGTCTAGTTTCGATATCTCGAATCTTCGCCTCAACCATTCCTGACTTCTCTTTGGCGGCGTCATAGTCGCCGTTCTCAGATAGGTCGCCGTGGCCGCGCGCCACTTCGATCGCGCGGGCCAACTCCGGGCGCATTGATTTCAATTTCATCAGCTCGGCGCGAAGCGCAGCATATCCACGCGGAGTCATCGGACGCTTCATGGTAGTGACCTCCTAAGAACAGTTTCAGTCGAGACCTCACCGGCAAAGGCCGATTAGGCCCTGCTCTGATACTCGCCTGTGTCAGTGTTGATAATTACCTTGTCACCGATGTTTACAAACTGCGGAACCGAGAGTTGCAGCCCCGTATCTGTCTTTGCCGGCTTTGGGGAATTGGTTGCTGTCGCACCCTTCATACCCGGCTCTGTATCTACGATCTCCAACGTCACAGTCTGTGGCAACTGAATTCCGATCGGATTCTCCTCGTACATCGAGAGCTGAACCTGCATCCCCTCCTGAACAAAATACTTACCGAGCCCGATCATCTCCTCAGAAATGGTGACCTCCTCGTAAGTCTCGCTGTTCATGAAATGGAATCCGTTTTGGTCCCCATACAGGAATGTTGCAGGCTGATTAAACACGTCTGCTGTCTCGATCTCCTCTGTTGAGCTGAATCTATGTTCAGTCTGTTTGCCATCGTAGAGATTACGGAGCTTCATCTGCACCATAGCGCGCAGATTCCCCGGAGTATGGTGATGGAAGTCCATCACGCTGTAGAGGCTGTTCTTAAACTTTAAAACCGTTCCGCGTCGTACATCTTTTGCTTTCATGGCACTACCCTTTTGCGTATCACGCGTTTCACACGAGACACCTTAATAGTTGATTTTACCCGTGCCGTTCCGGGTTGGTATGTGGCGTTACTCACAAAGGACGAGCATCCGTTAGTAGCTCTTCGCCGTTGTCACTCGCTGAGTGCTCGTTCAAACAATAGTCACAAGAGGTTTAACGCCTCGGCAATCCTGGATACTACCCTATCCCGGCCCAAAACCGCAAACGATTCGAACAGAGGGGGGGTGATTGTTTTACCGGTAACTGCTACTCGTAAGACGCCGAAGGCGGGCCCCGGCTTTAACCCAAGCTCTGTTGCAACACCCCGTAACGCCTGATCTATTTGTGTCACAGAAAAATCACCAAGCTGCTCAAGTACGACTTTTGAGCGCCTTAAAATGTCGGCTGCTTTAGTCGCATCAATCCCCTTCTGAAACATTGCATCCATCTGGCGATCGAGGGGCTTATCCATGAGGAACTCAATCATCCCCGGTACCTCGGTTAGTAACTTTACTCGCTCCTGCACATGAGGGGCGATCTCGGCGAACATAGTTACCGGGACCTCAACGCCTGCTGCCTTTAGAAACGGCATCGCTCGGTCGATAAAATCCTTGGTTTCCAGCTTACGGATGTAGAGGCCGTTCATCCACTCCATCTTGGTCATGTCAAAAACACCGCTTGCCGGATTAATTCCCTCTAACGAAAACTGTCTGATCAGCTCTTCTCGGGTGAATATCTCCTGATCGCTTCCCTCACCAGGGGCCCAACCTATCAGCGAAACAAAATTGAGCACCGCTTCAGGTAGAAACCCCTTCTCACGCGCTTCTCGTGACGTTGCCGCACCAGTTCGCTTTGAGAGTTTTTTTCCGTCTGGACCATTTATCACCGGGAAGTGGGCTATTACCGGAGGCTCCCATCCTAGCGCCTCGTAAACCAACAGATGAATCGGAGTCGAAGAAAGCCACTCAACTCCTCTTAGGACGTGGCTTATCTTCATATCATGGTCATCGACTACCACTGCCAAGTGATAAGTCGGCGAACCATCACTCTTAAGCAATACTGTGTCTCTTAGCTGAATTTGATCCCAAGTCACCTTACCGCGCACGCCGTCATTGAAACTGATTGCCCGCTTCTGAGGTATCTTTAGTCGCACTACGTGCGGAACATCCGGAGACACGCTACGAGTTCGGCAGTAACCCGAGTAACCCGGCAACTCCTTACGCGCCATCTGCTCATTCCTTTCGCGCTCAAGCATCTCTGGTGTGCAGTCGCAACGATAAGCAAAACCTCTGGCAATCAGTTCCTCTGCTACCTCTTTGTAGCGTTTCATGCGAAGACTCTGGATATATGGGCCATGCGCCCCCCCGATGTCTGGTGCGCCTTCCCACGACTCTCCTATCTGCTCTAGTTCAGCCTTGCTCGGGCCCTCATCGGGTTGAATCCCGAACCACGCTAGCTCCTCTAAAATAAAACGGATTGCGCCTGGAACGGTTCGCTCACGATCAGTATCCTCTATACGCAGCAAAAACTGTCCTCCATGACGCTTGGCAAGTAGCCAGGCAAAGAAGGCTGTGCGGAAACCTCCCAGATGCTGAAATCCGGTTGGAGATGGAGCAAAACGGGTTCGGACTTCAGCCATAATTTTTTCCAAAAGCTACTTGCCTAAAGCACTACGATTCCTAGTCGCGCAGAGCCGTAAGTGATCATGGGGGTAGTTGGCCCTGCATTGAAAAAGACCCACTAGCCCCCATGCACCCAAGGACGCTTGGGCAGTATAGTAGACTCTCCGAGTAGTTGCAAAAGGAGACTGCCGGGAGAGTCTGAAACCGTTAAGGAGCTAATCGCTCACTGATAATCCGAAAGCCATTACCCGCAGAGCCAACTATGTTGTAAATCGTAAACTTTTTAGCCCCTACCCCAGATACTCGCGCTATTTGGGCCCCCCGCGGTTTGGCTGAAATAGTTGCCGAAAATGGCAATCTATCAGTGAGCACTGAAAGCGTTGCCACCTTACCGTTTCGAATACGATTAACTTGCGGCTTTAATATCTCGCGACTTCGATAGGTCACAAACACGGGGCCGGCCTTCGCCAGATGTCTCACTGTTACTGCTGATGGCAGGAACAATTCGCGGGAGTTATTGAATACGACTAATTGCGGCGTGCCCGATTGCGAAAGGCTTGCGACCGCGGAAAAAGATCTACTCGCATCATCTGCGATCGTTACTCTTTGAGTTATCACCGCCGCCTGAGAGCACTTACCATCGGCCAGATGCACCGTAATCGAATAATTAGCTGGAGCAAGCTCCACTGCTGTCGACTGCCCAAAGGTAACTCCTTTTAGCGAGCAGGTCCCATTGACAGCTATATCCACCGGCAGCTCACGTGTGAGACCGAGGTCTAGGCCATTTATCCCGTGGACAACATTCACCGTGGCGCCGTGTGCGGACGGTGCTATCACCAGGGCCGTTGTCAAAGCCACGAGACACCTTCTTAAAATACTCATACCAATTTACCCCCCTAGCACGATACGTGACCAAAGCGTTATTGCTGTCACTATTTAACAGTATATTAGCAGCCTCTCCTCCCCACTGTCAATAATTACTGCAAAATTAAAGCAGGTTTAAACATGACTTACGTGGTTGATATTTTTATCCTAAGCCTCAACCTTTAATAGAGCCCCCGGGTTGATAACAACCGTCATAAGCCGGGCGTTATAACAGAGGAGGTATTTGATGCTCTCGCCCAAACGCATTCCCAGCACTAGCCTGACACTGCCATTCTAGGTTAAATACCCTTGGATGCACCAATGCAAACAGAGGTGCTATTCTCCGCTGGGAGAAAGTGGGTCTGACACCGATGCAGCTTAGAAAGGGCCGAAGACGTGCCCTCGACTGTTATCGAAGAAGCAATCAGCTCCACTTGCAGCCAGCCGCAGCGGAGATGTATTTTGTTGCGCGCTCTTAGGATTTTTACATGGAGCCATTAGGAGAGATAAGGATTATAGCACCCGTCCTGGATATGTCTCTCGAACAATTCATATCCGCGGTAGCCGCTGCTAGGTTCCTCGAATTGCAGAACTCCCCAGCGTCGGTGCTGCCCGTTTGCCAGTCTCCTGGACAAGATAAATATGATTCCCGACTCGATCTCTCATTTGCTCTGCCGGATGGCTTTAGAGCCTCTCTGCTGGAGGACCTAGGTTTTAAGTTCTTTGATGAGGAGTTCCTTCGCCCGTTCTGCGGCGACCTGCTAACTGAGTCAACTTCACCGACACGCCAAACACTCGATAGTGAATTTGCAACACTCAAACGGTTAGCTCGACCCGCTCAAGCTGAATTGGACTCCAGAGACGACGCTCTCACTCCCTACCATCGCCTGGTACTCTCATTTAGCCATTACGCCCAAGATCTGGTTGATTTTACCACTGCAATCTTAGACGCTAGGCTAGGGCATCAAACTAATGAAAACAAACTGCTGGAGTTATTTAGAAAGCTCTCTTCCTTGCGACAAAGCGGTTAAAAAGCTCCCACAAATTTATTGATTGCCCGCGCGGTCTCTGAGACAAAGAGCAGCTGGACAAAGAGCAGCGGCCCGCGCGGTCTCTGAGACAAACAGCAGCGGGACAAAGAGCAGCAGATGAGCCGCCTAACTGCAGCGCAGGACCTCTGAGAACATTCCAGAACGATCTAACTAACCGATTTCGTCAATCAAATCAGCGGGATTGCTTAAGGGCTTCACATCTGTTTGGATTTCTGGAATCTGATACCCCCTGTCTCTTAGCCGCTGCAATACCTCCTCATGCAATGCATCAGGGTCGATCAGCTGCCCTAGCTGGATAGATGGGTCGATTCCTTTGGTTTCACCAGGATTAGTCGATTCACCCTCATGATTCCTCCACCAATCACCAAGAGAATTCTCCATATGATCCGCTAGCCTGCCATCGAGATATAGCATCTGAAGACCAGTAAATGTTGTTGGAGTCATCGTTGCGTGTTTGCGGCTTGGCATCAGAGGGTTACCTTCCTGAAACCACTGCTGTATCACCACCTTGCCATCCGGAGTCCTAATTTCACCAGAATTATTGTCTCTGCGGGCCTGCAAACTCTGGCTGTAGTCCCTGATCGCCCAAAACAGAAGAGATTCATGCGTCTTGCTGGTCCGCTGATTTTCTGGTGTACCGCCATATGACCAATTGAGTAGACCTGTTGAACGCATTCCTCTCTGAGCAGCCACGATGCGGCCTGGCAGCCGCAGCTCTTTAACTACCTGCTGGATTGAACTACCTTTAATGGCACTACCAATTATAATCTCGTTAACCGATCTAGCGTGATCCCAACCATGACAGGTACTCTGAAAAATCCAAGCGCGCGATAGTGGTCCGGCTTGCATAAGAGCCTCTGCCTCCTCCTGCGCAGAAATAAACTCAGTTGGCAAAGGTTCATTTTGTGAATCATTTGTCCCAGGTTCCTCACCAGCATCACCTCCAAAGACAAATATTCCATCCTCATTTCCGTGGGAGCTGATTAATACCACTGCACGATCCCTTTCCGCGAGAGAGCTTAAAAAGGCGCAATAGGCATTTTCTGCATAAGAGCTCGCTGGGTCTGCCTCAGCTTTAACTATCATCCTTTTGCTGGCCTGTCTGTTGCCAAATGAACCCAAGAAATCCCGCATTATTACCGGCCTGTATTCGGGATATGAATGCAATAGCGCAAAAAATTCCTCCCCACTGCCAAGCAATGGCTCACGGCTAAATGCCTCCCTTGACCTACAGATCAGAGCAGCATGCTCGAATAGAAAATCAACATATGCATCTTCAGACACTGACACTAACGCCTCTGCTATGCCCGGGTGGCGACGTTCCATGGTTGCCGCACGCCGTAGTAGCGGCATCTTTATCTGATTGAGCGTTTCAGCGTCGATGCTACCTCTTGCAACCCATTTCTTTAAGCTATCTCGCAAGACCAAGCCTAACCTAAACTCATCTCCACGCACCCGGTTCTCACTACCTAATTGCTGATTCGCCCTAACTATCTCCGAAGGTTGATATTCATATTGCGGATTTATATTTGCATTAATACACATCATCAGGCACAGAGCGCGCACATTCAGGTCCGACTCGTTCCGGAATGACTCAAAAAAAACTCGTCTACTCTCAACAGATGTGCCGATCGGAAACGAATTACCAAGAACCCGTAAAGCTGCCAACCTGGGAGTGGTTTTAACGCCTCTTGGCAGCGCGCGCTTACCATCGACTACTGGAATTATCGAATCTATCATTATCTTAACAGCTTCAGCGCTATTGAATTTTTGCGCATACCCCCGAAAAAAAGACTCCCCTAAGCCCTGGATATCCTCCTGTGAGCACGCAAAAAAAAGAGCTTTTATAGAGGAGCCAGAGACAGGCCGACCTCTTTTGATATCCTCACTTATCGATTCATGAATTCTAAGCGCCTGACTGTTACCTTGAAACTCCATCGGGGCGTAAATAAAGGACAATCCGGTAATATCTACAGGTTCTCTATCAATAGCCATGAAAGCCTTGCGATCGATTTTAACTCTCTGCTCAGCCGCAAGCTCCTGGGGTCCTTTAAAACTTCCTACATCCGAGTTTTCATTGAGCTGAGTCGCCAATTCGGGATATTGACCTGCAGACTCAAGATGATTTCTGACCATATCCCGCACTTGGCTCCCTTCAAAGCACCGAGCGTAACTCTCGTAAAAGCTTCTGGTGATGGAATTACCCGGCTCTCTTCCCAGTTCAGCAAAAAGAAGTGCTACATCTGCAAAAAGTACGGGGCGCCCTGCTGCTACTGAGTTAGAGATGTTTATGTGCAGTCCGATCGCTTTAGAACCTGCAGAGAAGCTGCATCCAGAGCTCTCAAGGGATCGGCCCTTAATTAAATTTAGCACCTTATCCTGGTCAGGCTGTATCGACGTACCGACCCTGGAGCTATCAATCCTCTCAGAGCTGCTGGTTTGGAGCCCCAAGTCAATCGCACTATCGCTAGATTGAGCTCGAGCTGGGGCTGCGAAAGTGAGACTTGATAAACCGATCAGTCCCTCTAAAACGTGTCTTCTAAGGTCCTGAAGCATAAAGATACTCCTACTATAAAAAGCCTGTGTAAATCACAGCTCGCAACGCACTCAAGCAAAACGGACTCTAGCACTAAAACTCCTGCTGTACTTCTCTCCTGCGAAGCTTACTTATGTTCTGCTATGGTCATTGCCCACTGGTGGTCCTTCTTGGCTGATTTATAAGATTCAATATGGGGCTATATGCTGGGGCTTTATCGGGGGTAATCGTTGATAAAGCTAAATAAGCATACAGATTAGCTGTGGGCTCGCCCCCCGCAGTCTCTCTGCCGGTATGCGCCTCGAACACATGGCCCAGCTCGTGAAATAACACCTGTAGAAGAGCTGCAGAATTATAAAACTCATCGGGGCGAAGAACTCCCACACCACCGTAACTGTGCATCGCCTCTATGTCGGCTTGCAAAGTTTTGGGATTGAATATACCCGGCTGGAAAAAGACTGCTATCGTTACAGAGTCTTTCAACGACGAATAATCAGTTACAGTTTTAGCACCTAAGGTTTGCTGCTTATCGGTGCCAGCGTAGTGCAAGGGTATGACGTCCATGGTGCAAGGCAGTCTGTTGCTACGAACAGAATCACGTAACCAGATGAGGTAGTCGGCGCTAGCAGGGCCCAGCAGCTCTGGCTGTAGCCATCTTGTCCCATCATCACTCCGGAGAGTAGTTAACGTCTCTGGGCTTGCTACCCGCGCGATGTCATCATCTGTTGTTGTCTCTGCCCAAATTCGCAGAAATTCTGCTACGGGAGCTAATATGCCATTACGGTGTTTCTCGATTGAATCGAGCGTAGTCCACGAGTCTGTCTCTGGCTTAATTAAAGAATCCTGCCCTATAGCCGTATCCCTTATCCGATTGAAAACGCCGCGCACTCCTAAGGTAGGCGGGGTATCGGGGCACACACCCGTCTTACATAATCCCCTTATGCCTTTGGGCGATTCCTCATGTGGGTGGATCGGAATTGGTGAAAAATGCCATGCAGCATATTGGCTGCTGGACGTTGTGAGAGACAGTGGGTACGACATCATTGGCATCTGGTTGCGCCTCTCATATGCACTAAAACGACTGCCAGGCAGTTGCACACTTCCCTCTCTCCTTACCCGGTACTCATATAACTTAGTATTAACCAATCGGGTCTCCGAACTGCGCGATGCTAAGCTATCTCGAAAGCCTATCAAAGAGCCCGTGGCATCGTACTCAAATGTTCTACTCTGCGCTCCCCGCGCCACTCGATAAATTCGTCCTATGTGGTCAAATACGGTAATTACGCCATCTCCCCACCATAAGGTCCTTGCTCCGGAAGTTGAAATACTCTCCCGAGAGCCGTCAGCTCGCGTGAAATACACGATGCCACTATCAAAAAATGGGGAATTGCTCGATGGTAAAATATCTGGGTCAGAGCAGACCCAGAGTTTCGAGGCTGCGTCAAATCTCCACGAACGCTCTGCACTACCCTGCCGTTCTTCTGTAATCTCGGAAAGAGCCTTTGCTTGATATCGAAGCGTGAGCTTTGAATTATCAGCTCGTCGCAGGCCATGAACTTCGCCATTAGGATGCAGGTAAATGTAAGCCCCTGTCCTGCATAGCTGCATGCCAAAGACTTCACCGGTAGCGGTGTAAACCTGATTTGCTCCACTTTGCTGAGCGTTAATCGACACAAACTCTCCACACGTAGTGATTAGAAAATCACCAACGAAATCCGGAGCTGGATGGGTCAATGTCCCGCTCTTGGTTGTGACCATCCAGGTAAACGTTCTACGAGAGTAATTTTTGACGCTACCATTGGAACTTACCGTGAGCCCAGCGATGATGTCACGCGCTCCATTGCCCTCTTGATAGGTGATATCGGTTACGGCAAGCCCAGTTGGGAAATGCACCTCTGTAACGCGACCGACTTGATCAATCTTGTACCTTGCAAATCCAGGACCCTGATCTATCGCGTAGTTGCTCTTTAGCCTTAATTGGGGTAGCGGTTGATGCTGATCACCCGAACGAGAGGCCTGCGGCACATTAAGAGAATCTAAGCCTCCTATCGATGATGCCACCGATGGCGTCCGCTGGCCTGCATCTCGTTGCTGCCCAACTACCTGAGATGGCAGAAGCGCCACAACCGCAGCAGCTACCTTAGCTGCTAATCGTCTATCAAAAAAAAAGCTACCGTCACCGGCCACCCGAGCTGAGTTGCCCAGCCCGCAAACTGGGATATTCGCACCTGTGCTGTTTACAAGGCTAGGCTCCTTCACGAACATGAGCAAACGTTGTATCAGAGTTCGCCTGTTCCTCCTAGCAAAATATTAAGCCGTGGCTATTAATACGGTTATCGATGAGTTAACACAGGCTTGTCCTACTGCGGTGAACACTTACTCTGGGCCTGAAACATATCTTGGCTTCTGCAAAAATCCATGTTTTCTAGGCGGTCACTTTCGCAAGTCAAGAAAACCTGCCTCAAAAGCGGATTGGTAAAGTCCATGGAAAGAGTCACATCAGCTTCTGCTGAGCAAGATTTGTCTGAAAAATCCGGATTAACAGCGCCATTTTGACTAAAAAATGAGTCCGTCGCGATATCTACCTTAGCCAGTTCGGCTACTAGCGCTGTATTTGGAGCGCTAAGATACACCGGATCTCGAAACTCAATGCCCGTTTGTCGACTCTGAGAGAAGAAAACATCCTTGAGAGCCGCCGAGTGTACCCGAAAATCACCCAGCCCCGTACCTGTGAAGGACGCAACTCCGTAGTTCGACCGCCCAAAACCATTGAAGCTCTCCTTAACCTTGCTTGAAATCGTGTTGTTTGCCGACAGAGTTACAAATGATTTGAAGCTGTTTCCCTGGAATTCTCCCACTGATGAAGCAGTTCGATCCTTGGAGAGATCAAACTGAATCGCCGAACCTACTTTTGTCAGGAAAGCTGTAATTTCATTCCGAAATTTGTTTGGTCCCATCTGATTCACATTTAAGTACTTAAACTCTCCACCGAGACTAACACTAGTCTCTTCATAGTTATTGGCAGTAGTTTGTCCTGCATCGCAAAACCACAGGTTATACCCATACTGATTGCCCGAAGCAGCTAGCTTCTTAGCTGAGTGAATGTTGATAAAACCCGTCTGAGCAGGCTCATTTCCAAAGCCGCCTACGAGCACCTTTACAAGTCGATCCTTGGATCCAGAAGGAGTTGAAAATAGCTGCGTTATGTCACCCCCTGGCATACTGCCGTCGACCATCCTTACCGCTCCGCCATCGAAGTTTGCCTTCGTCGGTATGCCCTTCATAAAGCACGTGCTTTTCGCTCCGTCTAGTATAGATTGGAATGAGTAGCCCACTCCCTGAACAGCGTAGCAACCCAATAATCCAGATGACTGTCCATCATTGGGGCCGGCGAAGAACTCCTCGCATTGCTGTTGAGATGGAGATGGTGCTGCGACTAAAGCATTGATGAAACCACTCGTCCAAAAGACGTTTTTTGCCCCTAGTGTCGGAATATTTTTCAAGACTGGTGGCGTTCCACTGACTGCAAAGGAGGCAGAAGCCGAGCGCGACTTAAGTAGTCCGGCTGCACTTGGAATCTGCGCTAGCCCCGATTTCTTTAGCGCTGTTGGCACAAGCAATGTTTTGCATCTCTGTTTGTCCTTCTCAGTGACGAACTTCTTCCCAGCCTTCTTCACCGCTGTCCACTTGCTCTTGATCAAGCCGCATAGCTTACCGCCAGAAACTGTTACCACTTGCCCTTTTTTTAAATTGTACTTTGTCTGAGCATGGGCTAGCTGGAAAAAAGCTGCACTAAGAAAGAGAGAAATCATGAACGCTTTACCGAATGAATAGTTGCTACGCATGATCTACCTCCCTTGAATGTCTGGTTAATGGCGGACAGTGCATTACTTCCGTGCTCTCGATTTCACTCGCCTGAATAGGCGAATGACTTGAGATAAAAATCTCATTTTTAGGTACGCGTGGTTAACGCAGCAACTCTCTAGAATGGTGTGGTGAAAGGAATATCCCCGTGATTCAAGGGTCTCGCTTGGTCTTTCGGTCAGGAAAAATAATGAATTGAAACAGCTAAGTCTCCAAAACATTTAAGTCTATAGAGCAAATCAGAGACCTACAACACCCAACAAAACTTTGTTTGATCTAGGTTGATGCTGTGCTAGAGTGCCCCTCGTATAGAAGCCGGCTCCTTCGAAAGGTCAGCCATCACAGACTACTGTTTAACTTTTAGAGAAAATATGAGCGCTCTTCACCAAATAGCTAAACGAGCAGCCCTAGCTATGACTCTACTAGCGCCAGCCGGGAATCTCCGTGGACAACAAGGGGAACCCGCAGAAGAAAGGAATTTACCTGCTGCGACCTCTGCGCGCAATGAACCAACACCGACGAGTGTAAACTTAACGAGCATGCCCGTCTCTCAAGTGGCAACGCCTGAGACAGACTTTGATGTCATGGCTGAGACCCTCTCCGCTGAGCAACTACTCCGCCTTAGAGTGCCCAACTTTGAAAAGCTTTCCTTACGACAAAAACAGCTTGTGTACTATCTCTCTGAGGCTGCTCTATGCGGCCGTGACATAACATATGACCAGAAGGACAAAAACGGACTAACAATTCGCAAAACACTGGAGAACATGCATTCCACCTACCAAGGTGACCGACACACCCCGGAATGGAGGCAATTTGAGGATTATTGCGGTCGATTTTTTTTCCAAAGCGGTAACCAACACATCTAAAGCTCGGACAAGTTTATTCCCAATTGCTCGTTCGACTATTTCAGCGAGGTCGCTACAGGCGCCAATCCAAACGGCTTTCCGCTAAAAAAAGGTGAGTCCTTAGATGATTTTCTCAAGCGCATACAGCCAATAGTTTTTGACCCGAACTTAAATCCGAAGATGGTGGACCTGAGGCCCGACGGGGATAACGTGCAGAACTCCTCGATTAACTTTTACGAAGGTGTTACAGCCAAAGAGGCCATAGAGTTTTACGGGAAATTCAAATCCGCGGCGACATCACCATCTTGGGGCCTTAATAGTAAATTAATTAAAGGCCCCGATGGCCTCATACGTGAGCAGACATGGAGAGTCGGTGGAATGTACAGCCCTGCTCTTGAGAAAATGGTCAGTTGGCTCGAAAAAGCCCAAGAGGTTGCGGAGAACCCCGCCCAAAGAGAGAACCTAGGAAAGCTCATAGAGTTCTATCGCACCGGCGACCTACACACACTCGATGAGTATTGGATATCGTGGGTGAAAAACAAAAACTCGTCTGTAGAGTGGGTAATGGGCTTTGTCGAATGCTACAACGATCCTCTTGGCAGAAAAGGCACATTTGAGGGTCACGTGGCATTTCGTGATCCCGAAGCTACCAGGCGTATCGCTCTAATTGCATCGTATGCGCAGTGGTTTGAAGATAATTCACCGATTCTCCCAGAACACAAAAAGAAGGAAGTCCGCGGTATTTTGGCCCATGCGCTGAATGTAGTTGTTGCCTCTGGAGACATCTCGCCTGCGATTCCGATCGGCATAAACCAACCCAACGCCGCGTGGATTAAAGAGGCGCATGGTTCCAAATCTGCCTCGCTTAGTAATGTCATACACGGCTACAACTCTGGCAAGCTAGTCAACGGAGGCACAAGTGAATTCGCCTATGGCACAGAACAAATTACGCTTAGCACAAAATACGGGTCTTTGGCAGCCGATCTTCTAACCGCTCTTCACGAGTGTATAGGTCATGCATCAGGACAGCTTAATCACGGCGTTGAAACTCCTGAAAAGACATTAAGGCAATATGCGCTCACCTTGGAAGAGGCCCGTGCCGACTTGGTAGCTTTGTACTTCGCCTGTGACCCAAAACTTGTTGAACTTGGGGTTATACCTGATCTCGACGTTAGCAAGGCCCTCTACAATAGCTATATCACAAACGGCCTTATTTCTCAGCTTGCTCAAATCGAACCAGGAGACGATCTTGAAGAAGCGCACATGAGAAACCGCCAGCTCATCTGCAAATGGGTTTATGAGCGCGGCGTTAAAGATAATGTCATTGAGTATGTCAAAAAAGATAACAAAACATACGCGGTGATCAATGACTATGACAAACTGCGGGACCTTTTTGGTAATCTTCTACGTGAGGTTCAGCGCATTAAATCAGAGGGTGATTTTGATGCTGGCCAGGCTCTCGTTGAGGGTTACGGAGTTACAGTTGATCAAACACTGCTACAAGAGGTACGGGAGCGAGATGCGCTGTCGGGTATGAAACCGCACTCAGGATTAATAAATCCTGAGCTGCGTGAGATACGCGATCAAAAGGGCGAAGTAATAGATATACAACTGGTATACCCGCCGAGTTTCTTAGAGCAGATGATCGATTATGGTACTAAATACTCTCATCTACCGGTAGAAAATTAAAATAGACCTCGCTGTAGGCCTCAACAAAAATCAAGGCCAACGGTAGCCCATCCGACCCCCATTATTTGTCTCAGAGACCGCGCGGAAAGGCCAACTGAGTACGAGGTGGTTTAATCTGCTCCAAATAGATTCCTCATTTTCCCCTATTTTCCCCCCTATTTTTCTCTCAGAGACCGCGCGGAAGCAACTTTTAAGCGAATTTATCGATATAGCGGACAGAAGCATTCGTAAATGTATTGATTTATGCTATCCGGAGAATTATCCACCATGGGCTATCATCCTCGCATTGAGTGTAAGCAGATATCGTCTTTTCAGACCACTAGAGCACGGAACTCAGAGCTGTGGTTTGTCAACAACCCGGAATTAGAGCATGCAGTTTTAGGTTACGCTGCCCGATACGTCAC
>JBKCMS010000125.1:0-22213 GCA_046300175.1 Pseudomonadota bacterium
CCACCAGCGTCTATTCCCTGACGCGCACGCCCATGCGAGCGCACTCCTCCTCAACAAGTGCCCTCCACTCAGCATCAAGCGAACCTTTGAAGGGTTTGCGACCAGCTTGGCGGTACCAATAATTAGCGTTCCATATATCCCCCTCCTTTCGGTGGAGATAGGCATGCACGGCTGCCGACATCGTATCTTGCTCGTCTTGGATCGCTTCGTGGGCCTGGTCCCAAAGGTTTTGCCTATCTAGGCACAACGCCCTAAGAGCCGCAGAGGTGGCCGCTGAGGCAACATCGGGAGAAACGGAGGAGATAAATTCTTCTAGTCGCATAACGTCCCTGTATCAGATACGCATAAAGCTGTCCATGAAAAGCGTCGCCCTCACATAATTCTAAAAGAGCTGGCCAAAGCTACGGTGCGACAGGAACTCGCGATCAACCTCAAGAATCCGCAGCTTAGACAGCTCTTTCTGAGAGACCCAGACTGCACTAGCCGCATAACGTCCATGTATCAGATACGCATAAAGCTGTCCATGAAAAGCGTCACCCTCACAGAATTCTAAAAAAGCTGGGTAAAACTATGATGGAGTAGGAACTCGCGATCAACCTCAAGAATCCGCAGCTTAGACAGCTCTTCCTGATAGACCCAGACCGCACTGACGACGTCGTCGTTATTACCCGAAAGCGTCAGAGGTGAGCCATCTCGGAATACTCGGTAGTAGATGTGCATGAGCTGCTCGTGAGGATACTCCGGATTTTGCTGGAAACCTTGCGAGCAGAACAGAAGCTCTCCAACTCGGATTTCTATTCCGGTCTCTTCTTGAAACTCGCGCAATAAAGCCTCGAGAGGAGACTCCCCTAGCTCTAAACCTCCACCAGGAAAATTAGTTATGACTCCAGAGGGTACTCGCGTATTGGTGAGCAGCACCTTCTTTTCCTCAACTAGCACTCCGTACACGGCTATTCGAAACTTAGAAACTTGTGTTGTGCTCATCTGAGTTTCCGTCATTTATTGGCATAGTATGTCGGGTCTTAAAAGCAAAGATATAGGGGGTGCCTTGGAGACCGCTTCCAGTATACTGTTGGATGCAGCATGATCAACAGTAGTTGTTATTTCTGTTTTACCGGAGGGTCCTCGTATGCCGCTTGCAGCCAAGATAGCATCTGTAGCTCACTACGTACCTGAGCGTCGTGTGACAAATGATGACCTTGCCCAGTGTATGGATACCTCCGATGCTTGGATTACTGAACGCACTGGAATTAAAGAGCGTCGCTTTATCGAACATGATGGTGTAACAACATCAGTACTCGGTGAGCATGCCGCACGACGGGCTCTTGAAGGTGCTGGCTGGCGCCCTGATCAGCTTGATTTAATCGTAGTAGCAACCCTATCCCCTGACTTTTATTTCCCCGGAGTAGGCGTTTTGCTTCAGCAGCGATTAGGATGTCGCACAATTCCTGCTCTTGATATCCGAGCCCAGTGCAGCGGTCTTGTGTATGGATTATCGTGCATCGATGGATATATAAAAAGTCGTCAGGCAAAAAGAGTTCTATTGGTATGTGCGGAGGTACAGTCTCCCGTACTTGACCTAACAACACGCGGTCGTGAGATGGCAGTTCTCTTTGGTGATGGCGCCGGCGCAGTGTGCATCGAGAGTGTCGAGGTAGCTAAGGAGGGAGAAATCGGCATCATAGACTCCTACCTCGGGAGCGATGGTAGTGGCGCAGAGGTGTTGTGTATGAAGCTACCCGGCACTGCTACACCCGGGTTTATTCGTGCATCCGATATTCAGCAGGGACTTGTACATCCACAGATGGAAGGCAAGGTAGTTTTTAAGAATGCAGTGACACGGCTGCTTGAGACTGCACACGCCCTATTGCGCCGCAACGGTCTGCAATCTAGTGACCTAGGGCTGGTCATTCCACACCAGGCTAACTTGAGGATCAATGAGATGGTGCGGGAGCAATTAGGATTGCCAGTTGAGCGGGTTTTTAACAATATTCAGCGTTATGGTAACACCACTGCAGCAACGATTCCGATCTGCATGTCAGAGGCAGTTGCACAAGGCGCTCTAAAGAGCGGCGACTTAGTTATGACTTTAGCATTCGGAGCTGGATTTACCTGGGGCGGAAATATTATCAGGTGGTAGGCCAGGCACTGAAGATTAAAGAAAGGAGAGTGATAAACGATGCACAAGGATTTAATGCTAGAGAGGTATGCAAAGTTACTTGTTCGTTTAGGGGCTAATGTTCAGCCGGGTCAGGTGGTAAATATATCTGCCGAGGCGGTGCATCGAGAGCTGGTTTATCTAATCGCGCAGGAGGCGTACCGCGCCGGTGCTTCAACGGTGATGCTCGACCTGATAGAGCCGAGGTTGCAACGTTTTAAGCTTGAGACCGTTAAAGACGAATACGTGACAGTTACCCCCAAGCATATACCTGCCAAGTATAAGCAGCTAGTCGATGAGCATGGCGCTCAAATTAAGTTGATTGGGCCCGAGTATCCAATGTTACTCGCTGGAGTTGATCCGCGGCGTGTCAATGACGAGCGCAAGGCGTTCTACACAGCAGTACGTTCATTCTACGAGGAGGGGATTGGTAAATCAAAAGTGCACTGGACCATCGGAGCAGCTGCAACTCCGGCTTGGGGAGTTCGGATCTTTCCTGATCTGTCGCCGCAAGAGGCTGAGGATGCCTTGTGGCGTAGTATCTTTTCGATCACTAGAGTAGCACATGAGAATTTTATGGAGCTGTGGCAGGAACATAATGCAACTCTACACAATAGATCCCGACTGCTTAATGAGATGGGGATTAAATCTCTGCGATTTGTCGGCCCCGGAACCGATTTAGTGGTTGGACTGAGTGAGAGAGCTCGATTCAAGGGTGGCTCCGATTGCGGTCCAACTGGAGCTGCATACCAGCCGAATATTCCGACAGAGGAATGCTACACCACACCAGACTGGAGAAAAACAGAGGGTACGGTACGAACAACGCGTCCCTTTTTAGTAAATGGCGTGCTTATTAAAGACCTAATACTGCACTTTCGTAACGGCGAGATATCATCATTTGAAGCATCATCAGGCAAGGAAACCTTCCGCGAATATATATCATCTGATTTGGGCGCTAAGCGCTTAGGAGAGGTGGCTCTTGTGGGAATCGACTCACCTGTCTTTCGCAGTGGAAAGATATTCGAGGAGATACTTTTCGATGAGAATGCCGCGTGCCACATCGCCATCGGCTTTGCGTACCGAAATTGCCTAGTAGATTTTGAAACGATTACCAACCAGGAGCTGGAGGCAATCGGATACAACGAGAGTATTGTGCACACCGATATGATGATATCGGATGAACATGTCTCAGTAGAGGCTGAGCTTTATCGTGGAGGGACCGTTCAGTTGCTTAGGGATGGCGAGTGGCAGGGGGAGTTTCGCCGGTAATGTGCGGGATTACCACAGAGCGAACTAGCTCGTATATGTCGTAATGCCCTGGTGAATTTGGGTGTAATCCGTCATGAAGGAGCGAGCTCCACTGCTTTGCCATCCATGATTTCCTTAGCGAAATAAAAGGATACCCGTTAGCAGCGCAGAACTGGGCTAATTCTGCATCAAAGAGGGCTGTGCTCTCTGCGGTATAGGCGAGATGTGGATTCCATGGGACTGGGTTAACAAGCGACTCATCAACTGGATTCAGACCAACGAAATATACACTTGCCTGGAACCGTTTGATAGCTTGGCAGATGAGGGCCAAAGAATAGCGAAAGTCCTCGATCTGAACCGTAGCGCGACCGGATGGAAGCTCGATCATCGAGTCGTTAATGCCGATGGCTATCATCACCACCATCTCTTGGCTCTGATCATGGCGCGCCGTTATCTCGTTTTCTATTCGTTTAGCTATACCCGCCGCTGTATCTCCTGGTACTCCGAGATTGTAGAGAGGGCACCACAGGTCGCTCTGATTGAGCTGTAGTCGGTCGATTTCCTGCCGCAGAAGCTGGGCCCAGCCGCCATGGTCAGGATCCCATGAGCCCCAGGTGATGCTATCGCCGAACAGAAAAATTTCGCACATGTAGAAACAGTTGCATAGTTTGCAGTAGGTTTCAATTACGCCAAAATACAGACGCTGTGGCTGAACTTCCGCTGCTCTTTTAAAATGGGCTTTCGATCGAAGGTGTATTGTAATGACAACAAAGAACGCCCTAGGCTTCCTCAATAGAGGGCGCCTAGGGCGTCATGGATTCTTGACTTATCTAGTTATGCAGCCTTGATGCTGAGTTTCTTGGTTCCTCTTAGCACTTTAGCCGACTTGGGTATGCGAACTGTAAGCACTCCGTTTTTCATATCAGCAGCTGCATTATCCTCATCTACCTCGACGTTGAATGAGAAAGAGCGACAGAATGAGCCGAAGGCTCGCTCGATATGCACCCGATCGCCTTCCTTTTGCTCGTAGTGCGAGCGCTTTTCTCCTCGGAGAGTGATCGTGTTGTCGCGTAGCTCTATCTCTATGTCAGCTACGTCCAGCCCCGGGAATTCTCCGGTGAGTATGTACTCCTTCTCGCCTTCTACAAGATCGATAGTGGGCTTGAATCCGCTGCCGCCGCGAGCTGTTTGAGTAAAAGGCACTGCATCTTCAAAGAGCCTATTCATTTCGTCGAACAAGCTAAGGATCGGATACTGCCGCGGCCTAAGAAAAGTACCTCCGTTCTTTCCACCTGATGCATTCATAACTTATCTCCTTTGATACTGGCTTATTTCCTTCTGCCTAGTTTAAGAGTTTGTATGGTACCTGCAGGCCCCTTACTCTTTTAGATAAGCACGAACAGAGGAATTTCAAGGGAGAAAAGATATGGTGCTAGTGCATCCATCCCCGCGCACGGCGGAGTGCTCTACGCCAGGAAATGGCTAAAGAAATCGCTTCGCTGATCTCGGTAGCGCTGGCCTCAGGAAACGAGTGAGCGAGCTCGTGCAAGATGGTAACAGGTCTCTTTAACTCATAGATGGTGAACATTTCAAAGCAAGTGTCGGCTATACGCAATACACGCTCTCGTTGTGGGACTTCGGTTGTAAGTGGAGTGTTAGATGTAGCCATTTAATTTCAGTATCATGAAGGTCTGTTTAGCAGGAAACTTACAGGAGATCGGGACCGCGTGTATACAGAAATAGTTTCAGTATCTTAGCTGGTGTTAGCGGTTCTGTTCGAATGAGTCGGTCTTAGTTCGCATCAGCCATATCGGGCACACGTAATTTGGTGTAACATCGGTTGGTTCCCATGTCGATAAACTCTTAGATCATCGCATAAAGGGGTTAATGTGGAGAAAAGAGGGCACACTTATGACTGCTTGGTACTTGAGCTATCACGGACAACAACTTGGACCTTTTGATCTCTCCGTAGCCAGCGCTAAGGCGCGCGAGAATCGCAACGGCTACGCGTGGCGGGAAGGCTTTAGTGACTGGATGCCGATTGCGCAGGTGGCCGAACTTGGAGCGGGACAGCCGCGAGCGGCAGCAACCCCTCCATCGATCGCGCATTTAACATCTGATGTGATTGATTTTAAGATCGGTGGTGCAGAGATGCAGTTTGTTGAGGTCGAGCTCGATCCCGGAGAGTCGGTCATCGCTGAAGCAGGCTCGATGATGTACAAGGATTCGACTGTAGTGATGGAAAGCGTTTTTGGAGACGCAAAGGGGCCTCAATCCTCTGTAGTAGACAAACTCATAGGTGCAGGCAAGCGTCTAATAACTGGCGAAGGGCTCTTCCTAACTGTCTTCACGCATAAGGGCCAAGGTAAAGCTCACGCAGCATTTGCTGCTCCGTATCCCGGGAATATTGTTCCAGTGGCGCTTAATAGAGTAGGAGGGACCCTCATTTGCCAAAAAGATAGTTTTTTGTGCGCAGCAAAAGGCGTTGCAGTCGGGGTATTCTTTCAGCGCCGTATCCTCACTGGGTTGTTCGGAGGTGAGGGCTTCCTGATGCAAAAACTTGAGGGTGATGGCCTGGTTTTTATGCATGCCGGAGGGACGGTAGTAGAGCGGCAACTAGTAGAGGGTGAGGAATTGCACGTTGATACGGGGTGCCTAGTTGGATTCTTGCCGTCTATTGATTTTTCCCTTCAGCAAGTTGGCGGTGTAAAATCCGCGCTTTTTGGCGGTGAAGGTTTGTTCTTCGCACGCCTACGAGGTCCAGGTACTGTATGGCTTCAGTCGTTACCCTTTTCACGGGTGGCCGGTCGTATGCTAGCAGCAGCGCCTGGCTCGAAAGAAGAGGGGTCCGTGCTAGGCAAAATAGGCGCGCTTGTGCAGGGAGATTAGGGTGCATCTGTGGTAAAAAAAGCGGCAAGAGTAACCCTAGTTGAGCGAATGCTAGATTTGGGATTAAGTGCCTCTCGCGAATCAGCCACTAAGGAGATTCTCGCTGGAATTGTTCGCGTAAATGGAGAGGTTGTCGACAAAGTCGGAGCGCTTATCGCGGCAGATGCTCACTTGCAGGTGGCGTCGCGAAAAGAATTTGTCAGTAGGGCCGCCTATAAGCTGGAAGCAGCTTTGGACCTTTTCTCCATTCCGGTCAGCGGAGCCGTTTGCGCTGATATAGGCGCCTGTTCTGGTGGTTTTACTCAGATTCTTTTGCAGCGAGGAGCGTCGAAGGTATTTGCGATCGATGTCGGATACGGCGACCTTGATTGGAAGGTGCGCTCTGATTCGCGGGTTGTGGTTATGGAGCGAACAAATGCTCGATACATTCAAAAGCTAGCTGAGCCAGTGTCAGTTATAGTAATAGATGTATCGTTTATATCGCTTGATAAGATTCTGCCGGTTGCAGTTGGTTGGTTTGGCGAAAATGGTGGGCACATAGTTGCACTGATCAAGCCTCAGTTTGAGGCACAAAGGTCAGAGATCGGAGAAGGTGGAATAGTGCGTGATCCGGCAGTGCATACCAAAGTGTGTAACCAAATAGCAGCACTGCTACCGAGTCTCGGTCTGACTCAGCGCGGCTTGGAACCATCGCCGATTCTTGGTACAGAGGGGAATAGAGAGTTTCTTTTGTGGGCCTCACAACCGAAGGCATTATGATGAACTCATCAGTTATACACCCAGCACAATCCACCAGTGTGGTGTCTCAGGAGGCCATTAAGCTTCGCTGGTTGATACGGATTCGGTGGGCTGCACTGGCCTCGCTGGCGGTGATCTTTCTAGGGGCTAATTATCTACTAGATTTGGGACTCCAGGCGGCATTTATCGTCGAGCTTATAGGAGTTGCTTGCATCACCAACCTTTTTCTCGCCTGGGTTGCTGGTCGTTCTCCAGATTTCCCTGATCTGATTGCGGGCTTAACTCTTGTATTTGATGTGCTCATGCTCACAGGGCTTCTGTTTGTGAGTGGCGGATATACTAATCCCTTCAGCATGGTGTTTTTAGCTTACGTTGCTCTGGCTGCGGTGGTGCTGGATGCACGGTGGACGTGGGGTGTATTTGGTGTCTCACTGGCGTGCTTCTTTGCGCTTTTTTTTCTTCATATCCCACTCGAGCAGCTATCGGCACACGGGCACCACGTGCACCAATCAAGCGGCTCATCAACTGCTGCCACAGGTTTCTCGCTTCATCTGCACGGTATGTTGGTAGCTTTTGTCTGCATCGGCACGATTGTAGCAGCTTTTGTGACTCGGATGAATCGTGAGATCGCCGATCAAGCTCGCGTGATCGGCGAGTTGCGCAGGCGTGAAGAGGAGCGCTCTAGGCTGCTGTCGCTAGCAACCCTCACGGCTGGAGTCACTCACGAGCTGGCAACTCCGCTCGCAACGCTTTCGTTGATCGGCGATGATCTAGCGCGTGAATTGATGCATTCTCCGCGCTGGGGTGAGGATGTGGCAGTTATGCGAGGCGAACTAGCCCGGTGCTCGGCTATTTTGCAGCGCATGCGAGAGAGTAGCGCGGAGTTGCAGGGGGAAATTCCACGTACTTTTCTTATCACTGATGTGCTAAGCGAGCTCAAGCAAGAGTTTGTGAGCGCCGGTGTCCCGGTAACTTTTGAAGCTAACGAACTAGGAGATGCCCGTGTATGTTCGCTGCGGCACGCGCTTACCGGTTCTCTCGTTGCACTAGTGAGAAATGGCGTGCATGCCTGTGCTGCTGGTGGCAGCGTGGTGTGCTGCACAGTGGTGGGGGCGGAGGATGTCACATTTATTGTAAAGGATAGCGGTGCTGGAATGAGTGACGAGGTTTGCGCCAGGGTAGGAGAGCCTTTTTTCACCTCAAAGTCTCCGGGGCAAGGTATGGGTTTGGGTGTTTACCTGACGAAGCTCTTTGCGCAGCAGGTGGGTGGTGCCGTGAGTATAACTTCAGTGCTAGGGCAGGGAAGTGAGGTGGTTTTGACTATTCCTAAGGCTATGCGTGTATGAGCGCGACAATAAAAAGCATCATAGTATGTGATGATGATGAGACGTTTCGTCGGCGACTGGTTAGGGCGCTTCGAGATCGTGGTATTGTAGCGTATGAAGCAGAGAATGCGGGAAACTGCTTAGAGGTGCTCGCTCAGTACCGGCCTGAAGCTGTACTAGTCGATCTTCGCATGCCAGGCGAGGGTGGTTTATGGGTGGTCAAAGAGATAGCCAAAGTAGCACCAACTTGTAGAATAGTGGTACTTACGGGGTTTGGTAGTATCACTACCGCGTTGGATGCTGTCAGGCGCGGCGCGACCAATTATATAACGAAACCAGCAACGGTGGATCAGATTCTCAATGCTTTCCTGCCAGATTCAGGAGAAAGCGCACGCGAGGTTGAAATGCCATCGCTGGCAGAAGTCGAAGCTGAGTATGTACAGCGTGTCCTTGATGAGTGCGAGGGAAACGTCTCTCAGAGCGCAAAGGTGCTTGGTGTTCACCGTCGCAGTCTGCAGCGAAAGATGCGCCGAGAAGGCTGATACTACAGACCCAGTAGAACGGCAGCTATCCAAGGAAAGGCCACTGTTACGTCACTCTGGATAATCTGGTAGTAGCTATCAGTCGAGAGCTTATCCCAAGTGATCTTCTCTTTACCACCTGCTCCGGAATACGAGCCGTAAGACATAGGCGAGGAGCCGATCTCAATAAATCCGGCCCAGTCGCGAACCTTCGTCAGGTGAAGATCATGCTTGATCGAAGGAACAACGCAGATAGGAAAGTCGGCAGCGATACCCCCACCAAGCTGAAGGAAAGCTATCGGGTGCTTCTTAGATTCCGATAGATACCAGTCATACATCAAATGGAAGTAATCGAGTCCGGACTTCATCACCGACGGGCTGACAGTTGTTGCGCGAGATTTTTTGTGAGGTCCCCTGTAGGTATAGCTCGCGAAGATATTACCCATAGTGGAGTCCTCAAAACCAGGGATGACGATCGGTATATTCTTCCTAAAAGCAGCGTAAACCCAACAGTCTTCCGGATTTGCTCCCTTGTCGGGAGAGATCAGTTTCTTGGCGAAGAGTCTTCGGAAATACTCGTGCGGGTAGTAGCTCTCCTCCTTCCTTTCCGCCTCCTTCCACATATCTAATAGGTGCGGCTCCATTATTCGTACGCTTTCGTCCTCAGGCAAGAACGTATCAGTGATACGCCGTAGTCCGGCATCGCGCAGCTCTGCCTCTTGGGCTGGTGTTAACTCCGTGTAGCGCGGAATGTATGCATAGTGCGAGTGCGCTACATACCGATAATAAGACTCTTCATGATTGGCGCCCGTTGCTGAGATAAGATGTACTTTATTTTTGCGAATTAGCTCGGCCAGCATAATTCCGACCTGAAAAGAACTGAGAGCTCCGGCTATAGTCACTACTAGCTTGCCACCGCGCTTTAGGTGCTGGTTGAGCCACTGGGCGGCTTGGAGTGTGGCACCTCCATTGCAGTGGTTGAGTGTACGCTCAGCAAAGGCAGTGACTGGCTTGGTACCCTTTTTGACGTAGGTCGATACGGTTTCACCAGAACGCACCCTGCTACGTTCTTGAACGATCATGGAGCGCAGTTGGGGCGAGAGTTTCTTGATTGTGTTGGCTTTCATAGACCCATATCGTAATCCGTTTCTAAGGACGAGGCAATCAGAGGATGAGCGAGGCTTGGGCCGCATGAGGCTCCGCCGATATCGGGCGCACCAAGATAAACCTAACCGCATTCATTTTCGAAAAAGTAGTTGCCATTTTTTAGAACAAACAAATGAGGCCGTGTTCGGACTAGCTGATAATCGAGCGTGACCGTCATCATTGGCAATTTTTCGTTCTAACGATAAGTGAGACAAGTTCAAGTTTATAACGCCGAAATAAATGCGGCTAGTTCTGTTGGAGGGAGCGGTGAGAGGAGATAATTATAGGCAAGGATATAAGCGCTTAGGGCTTGTGTGTGCGTTAGCTGCATCAGCCTGTATTACGGCAAGTGCACATGCGGAGCCAAAAACTCTATATCGTGAGACGTTTGGCTATTGCACAGGTACACTCGGTAGAGATGCAGCAACTGAGGCTAACTGGGTAGGTCTCGTCGGCGGCTTCCCGCAAGCCAAAATTAGTAATCTAAAAGTAGTCAGTTATGGATCGCTCGACATAGGGGGTTCGGTGAACAGCAATCCGCTTGGATTAGCTCAGGGCTACAGTTTCTGGTTTAAGCCGGTGTACGGGCTGACTCTACTTACTGCCGAATTCCAGTTTGATGTGGGTCTGCTAAAGAGTTCTCAAGCGCTGATCCAGTATCGACAAAGGTTAAGCGGTATCGACCCCGCAGGTCAGCTGAATAAGACGCACTTAGCAGTCTTAGTGGATGATGTGTGGTACATATCAGGGGAATTCGTTCGACAGCAGCAACCGGGGGTTTGGGAGTCAGCTCAGTTAGCACCCGGAGCGCTCACCTATGGGACTGTGCCTTATGTGGCTGGAGTGGGACCGACTAAGCCACCAGTTATTGGTGCGCCACTTCCAGCAGCGGGCACGGTGCGCGCCTTCGGCGTATTCCTAGACGAGGTAAACGGCAGAGTACGGATAGATAACTTTACCATCAAGGGTATTCTTCCATCAGATGGCTCTATATCCAATCAGACTCAAGACCCAGACGTCTCCCTTTGTCCAGCTTCTAGCCCGGATCGAACAGGCAACGGTGGGGGAGGTCCTACTCCACCCCCGGATGAGGATGACGACGATCGAACTCCCGATCGTTTTGTTCCTGATCCGATCGTTTCGCCGACGCCGACTCCGGCCCCGATGGACATCCATGGAAAGGTATATCAGTTCTGCGCTGTTAAGGAGCAGGGGACCGGACGTGCTGTGGCGGTGTCGAGCAAGGCGCGCTCAGCCATGATCAAAAAGATCGGCTCTAATACGCTGGCCGATCTTCGCGACCGGGCGCTGATCTCTCTCTTTGCGCAGCGTGCCCTGCCACTGGGCTCGATGGTGAACGTTAAGCGTGGCGACTACGATACTAAGCGTGGAGTGCTCACGGTGATGACGCGATCATCAACTAAGCCTGTACAGATGAAATTGCGAGGAGCTGCGCTACGAGCTATGCAGCTATATCTCGGGCACGCAGGGGCTCCGCAAGAAGTTACAGCTCCGCTTTTTATCCAGGGTGATGCGGGAATACACGCATTACACATTACAACGCAGCGAGCGTTGTGCCTAGCTGACTTGCGGGTGATGCTCAAGACTCGCTCCGCTCAGGCCAAGGTTCCCGTGCAAGGGATTAGAGGCGGACGTTAGTTCATTGGTTACAGGAGGGGGGATGTTTTCATCCTCCCTCCTAATTGCTAGCATCGGCTCCACTATAGTCACTGTGGAGCTTACATGAAATACGCCAACATAGCGATCGCCGCTCTCGCCCTGGCAGGTATCGCATTAGCCTTGCTTCTGCGCTTTGTATTTCCACTCTATTCAGAGTTGGCCGATTACCCAGTTCTTGTCGTTATCGTCTTTGGCGGGGGAGTTCTCGTCGCACGACTGCTGATCGGTATGTTCCATGGTGAGTTTGGTAGTGACCTACTCGCTGGCATCTCAATAGTTACATCGTTGGTACTTGGCGAGTATCTAGCAGGTGCCCTAGTCGTCTTGATGCTCTCGGGAGGTTCGGCTCTTGAGGACTTTGCGATGAGGCGGGCGTCATCTGTGCTTGATGCTCTCGCAAAGCGAATGCCTTTGATTGCTCATAAACGCGATGGAGCAAGAATGAGCGATTTGCCGGTCGAGCGCGTCCAGCCAGATGACGAACTTGTTGTATTGCCGCACGAGCTGTGCCCAGTTGATGGTGTGGTGCTTGAAGGACACGGGTCGATGGATGAATCGTACTTGACGGGTGAACCGTATCGCATCTCCAAAACTCCGGGATGCGAGGTGATATCAGGAGCGATCAACGGTGAGACGGCTCTGGTGATCCGTGCTCTCAGAGAAGCAAGAGATTCGCGGTATGTGAAGATTATGATGGTCATGGATGCGTCACGACAGCGACGCCCACGTATCCGTAGGTTGGCTGATATGCTGGGCACTGTGTACACCCCGCTTGCAGTAGTTATGGCCGCGCTTGCATGGTGGTTATCGGGTGATTCAACCCGTTTCCTCGCGGTATTAGTGGTGGCTACACCGTGCCCATTAATCATAGCGATTCCAGTAGCAATTATCGGTTCCATATCGTGGTGTGCCAAGCGCGGAATCATTGTTAAGGATCCGATTGCGCTTGAACGTGCGCACACATGTCGCATACTGATTACAGATAAGACGGGAACTCTTACAGTTGGTGAGCCTACCCTGGTATCAGTGCAGACAGCAGGGGTAAGCGAGGCAGAGGCGCTTCAACTGGCGGCGAGTCTTGAGCAGTATTCAAAGCATCCTTTAGCTCAACCGGTACTCGACTATGCCAAGAGCAAGAAGATAGTTATGGTCGAAGTAACCGATGTAAGTGAGGTGCCGGGCAGGGGGCTTACGGGGCGAGTTAAGGGGCGAGATGTAACGATTACTGGGCGGAAGTCGATTGTAGATACATCACAACTCCTGCCATTCGAACACTCTAAATCTGGGTTAGAGTGTATAGTGCAATGTGATGGGGCGGTGATTGCAGTGCTTCGTTTTAGGGATGAGCCGCGTCCGGAGAGTCGCAGTTTTGTTGAGCATCTCGGCCCTCAGCATGACTTTAAGGATATTATTCTGCTGTCGGGGGATCGAGACGAAGAGGTTAAATATCTGGCACAGCAGATGAATATCACGCGTGTTTATGCTGGAAAGTCCCCAGAAGAAAAGGTGGAGATAGTAAGGCGTGAGACTACGCATAGCCAAACCTTGTTCCTAGGCGATGGTATTAACGATGCTCCAGCGCTAACCGCAGCAACTGTAGGTATAGCCTTTGGTCCGCGCAGCGATATCACCTCAGAGGCGGCCGGAGCTGTGATACTTGAGCCAGCGCTGCGTAAAGTTGATCAGTTTCTGCATATTAGTCGACACATGCGGCGTGTCGCATTGCAGAGTGCAGTTGGCGGTATGGCGCTAAGCCTAGTAGGTATGGCTTTTGCGGGGTTGGGGTTTCTTACCCCTGTATTCGGGGCGGTGACTCAGGAAGTGATCGACCTATTTGCCGTGCTAAATGCGCTTAGGGCGTCGTCACTAGGTCGTCAGGGAAGTAATCATATATAAACCCTACGCGAGTGATTTTTGAAAAAAATGAATGAGGCTGGGTTTAGCCCTCCACAGAGATGATCGGGCGGCAGAGTAAGCCGAATATGGTAATTACATCTAATCCGTATTTTTCACGAAGCTCGCTACGCTCGCCGTGAAAAATGTGCGGAAACAGGCCGTCCCTGGTGTGTTTCCTTATCGCCTACAGTTTGTGTGGGACCCATAGTGCCCACACAAAAAGTAGGCTCTAAATTCCTACGCTGCGCTTGGAGAATTTGCAAGTGCCTCCATGCACTTGTTAGCCCGAACATCGCACTCTCGTGTAATATTCGGTCTAAATCCCTGCTTTTGTTACGCACTCTAACCATAGCCACTCAGAGATAGTCCGGAAATCACTCAGGGTGACTGTTGGATTTTGGTTCTTCAACTGTATTTTACGCATCTTACGACAGACGCAGCCTAACCCGGAAATTTCATGAAGCCTGCTACTACGATCGCCGATAACGGTGCTTTTTCGGTTCAAAAATCGATTTTTGAATTCGCCCTACGGGCCCGAAAAATCACCATTCCCGGCGCTCTTGCGACGCAGTTTCATGAAATATCCGGGCTAAGAGGTCGCTCCGTTATTCAATCTAAGCAGTGAGGAGATGCTGTATGCAGAATCGAGTATCGTTATGGGTTTGGTTAGCTTTGTCACTTGTCTGCACCTTTTGTCGCAGCGCATCGGCAGCCGTACCTAATGATTTTGACGGCGATGGCGTGTCTGATTTAACACGGGTAGAGGTTGGTAGTGATGATGCCCTTACCTGGAAAGCCGTTCTGTCGGCGTCTGGTAGCACTACAACCCTCGGCACGTTGGGTAAGAAAGGTGATCATCTTGCTATGGCGCAGTGGTTCGGTTCAGGTACTCAGATCGGCATAGTATCAGAAAGCGCTACTGATGACTCGATAGTTTGGACCGTGATTAACCCATCCGGAGTACAAGTGGAGTTCACCTTAGGAACTAAGGGAGATCTCGTTGTCGCAGGCGCCGATTTCAACGGTAATGGTATCGCAGATGCTGCTGTTGTCCGTCTGGTTGACGGCAAAGCCACATGGGTGATACGCCTTGACCCCTTGGTGTTCTCTTCGAATGAGGCCAGTGAAGTGGTATTCGGAAAGAGCGGTGACCGAGCTTTTTTTGCAAGAGTCGATAGCTCTGCAAGTGACTGGATCGGAGTTATCGGCAAGGGCTCTGGTGGTCGCTCGTTAGCTCGTATGCGAAATCTAGTAACCGGAGAGGTTAGACGTTTCACCCGTCTGCCTAAGTTAGCCAGCCAGGGTAGTAGGCCTCGTGCGTTTCCAATCCGGCAGGTATCGGGGCCTGACCTGTTGGGATTTCAAGTTGCAAGTGGCTCTAGCACTCGAATTACGGTGGCCTCATTTAGTGGAGCGCGTATTTACTCATCTTCTTTTGTGGGTACAGGCGTATCGGTGGTTGGTGATTTCAATGCCGGCCCAGGCTTTGAGATCGTATACCAATCCAGCGATGAGAGTGTGGTAGCTAATCCGACCTCAGGCGAAGAGCGCGAAGCGGTGTTCCTTGATGGGATCGCCGTAGACGAGGTTAATCTAAATGTCCTTGGCCAAGGCTCTACTGGTGGAGGAGCCTCTGGCGGCAGCGGAGGTGGCGGCAGTGGTGACAGCGGCAGTGGAGGCTCATCCGGTGGATCTGTGTCGCAGTGCTCATCAATCGTGCCTTGGCCTAATGGTCATATCTACAAGACCATTGGGTCGGAGCATTTTTTTGATGTGCGTCGAAATACGATCGGAATTGTTGTGAGGCCTGGAGGTCGAGGACCGTTTCCCTCTTGCGTTCAGGCGCTCGATACCTCCGGAAACGTGGTAGCGCAGCTAGGTCTCTACGCTCGTGGAGCCGGTTGGGAGGCGCGTTACTACGCCGGTGTGGGTTGTGGCAGCGGTACGCCCTTCAACGGCGCGTCTGTGGCCGGCAAAGCGCGCGCTAATACGGGTAGTCCGCGGGTGTACATGAATTTTGGCGGGGTATGTTACGGGCCGATCGATGCAGGGGTTTGTATTGGCAGTAAGCAGTGCTAGAACAGGCAGTTAGCCGCAGGTAATCTCTTTAGACTCGAATCGTTAAGCAATCGCACACAACTTCCGACACTCTCCTCTAAGAGGTGGCGGTATGTCAGGATGTTACCGGTGCGGGCTTCCAGAGGGTAGTGAATCGCGACTATGCGAAACGTGCTTCAACCATCGATTCAATCACGGCGAGCCGGTACTCCCTGCTGAATCAAATCAACCCCCCGAGGGGCCTGAATTTACACCAGCAATGAAGCGCTGGCTACTGAGTGGTGGAGCAGCAATTTACGTTGGAGTAATCGGACTCGGTTTGTTGGCGCAGGGGAATAGGATCGATCTGCAAAGAAACGCTCACCAGCCTGACGTTATGCGTTTTGGCGCTAACGAGTTCTCTGTAGACCGTCAAACAGAGCTGACATTCTTAGCTGGCCCTCTTGGTGATGAAGTCACTGAGCTTGAGATGCGGTGACCAGTTTAGACGCCATGCTCTAGCAATTCCCTGGCGATGATCATTCTTTGAATTTGATTTGAACCCTCGACTATTTGCAGCATCTTTGCATCGCGCATTAACTTCTCTACGGTGTATTCTTTAATGTATCCAGCTCCACCTAGTAGCTGCACTGCATCTGTTGTGATTGACATTGCAGAGTCGGTCGCAAAGCACTTTGAAACCGAAGAAGAGAGTCGTATATTTGCCGCACTTTGACCCAATGAGCGAACAGCATCAAGTTCGCTCGCAGCCTGTTCTGTAAGCAGCTGGGCTGCTCGGAACCGTTGGTACATATCCGCTACCATAAACTGCAATCCCTGAAATTCAGTTAGGGCTTTGCCGAATTGCTTGCGTTCTTTCATAAAGGCGGTAGCTGCATGGATTGCTGCCAAGGATAGTCCGTTGGCACAAGCGGCGATATTAACACGACCGCCAGCTAGCCCGGAGAGTGCCACCTTGAATCCACAGTTAATTTCTCCGAGTAGTGCTGTTTCAGGGATAAAAGCATCTTCGAAGAACAGCGAGGCGATCGGCGATAGCTCGGCGCCCATCTTCTTTTCTGGTTTGCCGATCGTAAGACCGGGTGTCGAAGCAGGGACTATAAAGGCAGATATATCAGAATTACCATTAGAGGTAGGAGTACGGGCGAAAACAACATAAAGGTCAGCAAATCCGGCGCTGGTGATGTAACACTTACTACCTCTTAGAATAAAGCCTCCGGGCACAGGACGTGCCTCAGTCGAGAGGGCATGGGCGTCAGAACCAGCGTGGGGTTCGGTAAGAGCAAAAGCGCCAAGAAGTTCACACGAGGCGAGTTTCGGCAGCAGGGCAGTTTTCTGTTCCGGCGAGCCTACACGGGTTATTAGGCCAGCCACCATTGCGTGAACCGACACAAAGATCGCAGGGCCAGCATCGAAGCGTGCCATTGTTTCAAACACTTTTGCCGTAGTGACTGCCGATGCATCAAGGCCGCCAAACTCCTCTGGGATCGCTAGACCGCCTAGTCCAACTCCTCCCAAAGCACGTACAAGCTCCCTTGGAACAGTATTGTAGTAGGCTTCATTCTGGTATCGAGGGAATTCCTCTCTACAGAGTCGCTCGACAGTTTCAATAACTAGTTGGTCAGGTGTCTGTTGATGCATACACAAAGCCTTGTCGCGTGACCTCAGAGAAACCCCACCTCAGGTAACGCCCCGCGGATGGAGGCTTGCCAGAGGTCTGCGCTAAGATTGACCATCAGATTAAAATAATTTGCGGCTGATCACCAGTTTTTTCAATAATCACTCGCGCAGGGTTTAAAACTGCTCTACACGGTCTCAGAAGAGCCTTGAAGACTGCCCGAATCGGGGCGATAGGGTAGGACAATCAGGGTGCGGAACGCGTGAGTAGGCTCAATTTCACCGCGTAGGGAATCACTGGCGCGGCTCACAACAGATGCCTTATGAAAAACTGAGTCGGCCAGATCCTCTATCTGATCCAGGTAGCGCAGCTCATGCTCAACGCCCGTTTCACTCGGTGAAGCGCACACAAACGGGTTGAAACCATTACATCGGGATAGGTGGCGGCGACGTTTGGTGATCAGCGCAGGAACATCGACCCAGAAGTTAAACTCATGGTAGTCCCCTATGCTCTTGCCGTTACGCCATAAAAACACATTTCTTTCGGTTTCAGCTAAAAACCAGAGCGGCATAGCGTGCTCGGCTGCGGCGCCCAGCAGTCCGCGTCTTTGAAGCTCCTTTTCGATAGCCTTGAGTACTCCGAGTAAAATGGCACCCTCGGGAAGCGAATGATCATTTTTGCGCACTTGACTGTGCACTTCCTGCATAGCTGTGTTAGTATTTGCATTCGAGGCAAAGAGCCAACCCATTGAATCCTTACGATAAAGTGTGAGTAGCATGCTGCGTACACAGCCTTCAGCGGGGGACCCCGGTGCAAGCACCGGGCCAGAGAGGACTCTTGCGCCTTTGAACATTCACCGCCGTTAGAGTATTTTTGCCCACTAATGTCGTCACAAAGCGCTACTCGACCAAAGCCGCCCCTCACTCTCTGCCACCTCTCTGACGTGCACCTCGGTTATCGCCGTTACAACAAATTGACCAAAGCGGGACTCAATCAGCGTGAGGCAGATGTTAATCTTGCATTCCAGGAAGCGATCAACCGTATCATCGCGATCAAGCCGGATGCGGTGGTGATAGCAGGCGACTTGTTTCACTCGGTGCGACCCTCGAATGCAGTCGTGACATTTTGTTTCCGACAGCTTCGCAAGTTAGTTCGTGAGTTGGGTGCCCCGGTAGTGATTGTGGGAGGCAACCACGAAGCGCCTAAGCGAGTAGACACTGGATCTGTATTGCAGCTTTTTAGCGAGATCGATGGTGTCTACGTTGCTGATGCAGGTAGAGAGGTATTTACTTTCTCGGAAAAAGGTTTGGCGATCACCTGTTTGCCGCATGCAGCTTTCGCCGAACTCTCAAGTTTGCAGTTAAGAGCAGATGATCGCTTTGCATATAATGTACTTGTTGCTCACGCACAGGTGAATGAAGGCTGGGTGAGTGATTTCGGTGGGGCAGAGGTAGATTTAGCTTCATTAAAACCACACGAATGGGACTATATAGCTCTCGGGCATGTGCATATCCATCGGCTAGTTGGACGACAGGCAGCGTATAGTGGTGCCATTGAACACACCTCAACAAATATTTGGGGGGAAGCTCGCGAGTTGAAGGGATTCCTTGAAGTTCAACTAGCTTCAGGAAAGCGAACCTTTCACCCTCTGACCTCGCCGAGAGAAGTGGTTGTTCTTGATCCGGTGGACGGCGCTGGGATGGAGCCTAACGAACTAATGGCGGCCATTACGGAACGGATTGATAGTGTAGCCGGCGGGCTAGATGGAAAAATCGCCCGACTGTCACTAGCTAACATATCGCGTGAGAGCTACAAGAATCTCGATCACAAAGCGCTTCGTGCCCTGCGAACCAAGGCATTGCACTTAACTTTAGATATTACCTTTGTTTCGGCAACAGGTGATGTGAGCTCTATGGGCAAGCCGGGCAAAGGGCTGCTCAGGGATCAGCTAGTGGACTTCAGTAAAACGTGGGATGCGCCCGGCATCTCGCAGATTGAATTAGCCGAGATGCTTGAGCGATACCTGGCTAAAGTGGAGGCAACTCATGAAGCTTCGTAGCCTTGAGATGCAGCTCTTTCGCCAGCACGTAGATGGTTACGTAGAGTTTCCTGATGGGCTTGTTGGAATCATAGGGGTAAATGGTTCAGGTAAAACAACGATCATGGAAGCGGTTGCCTTTGGGATATTTGGTTCACGAGCCCTTAGAGGGCGTACAGAGGACGTTAGAACTCGCACTGCCCCAGGGCGAGGTGCAGGACGTAATAGGCGTGACAGCGAGATGCGCGTTACCTTATCCATCGAGCATGAAGGGACTGTGTTTCGAATTGAGCGTTCGCTTTCAGATGCCGCCTTATTTGTTGGGGGAGAAGCACATCCAGTAGCAGAAGGTAATCGCGAAGTGACAGCCAAGCTTAATACGCTAATTGGCATGTCATACGAGGAGTTTGTGGCTACTTATTGCACCGAACAGAAGGGGCTTGAGTTTTTAAGTGGAAAAAGGGGAGCAACAGAGCGGGAAAAATTTATCATTCGAATCCTTGGTTACGACAGGCTAGAGGATTTACAGGAGCTGCTACGCACAGATCGCAAAGAGAAAAGGGCTGTCCTTCAGGGATACGAAGCGAGTGTAGGTACGCGAGAGGAGTTGGAGCAGCGGCTTGCAAGCGAGGAGCAACAGCTGAGAACAGTCCGTGAGAGGCATGATGAAGCTCAACAGGCTTTATTGAAAGCGGAAGGAGAGTTCTCACAGCTTCGAACTCGGATGCAGAAACAAGAAGAGCAGCGTGCCCGCTACATTAAAGAGCGTGATGGAATTCAGGCTCTTGAGGTTCGAGTCGAAGAGCGGGCTAAAAGATTGCGTACCTTGGCCGACTCGATAATCGAGATAGAGGACGATCTCAAACGAGCACTAAGGCCTCTGGCGGGGCAGCGGGGGGTCGAGCAGGTTATAGCTGATACCAAAAGGGAATCAATTCTTACAAGGGATGCTATTGAGAGTATCACTCGTGCACTACAGGCCAGTGAGGTTGCCTGGCGCGAGAACCTGTCGAAAATCCGCGCTGAACGAGAGGCGCTGGAACGGCAGGCAGCGCAGGTAGAGCAACGGGTTCGCAAGGTTAAGAGTCTTGACGCGGGAGGTGAGTGCCCTACCTGCAGTCAGCCATTGGGTGAAACATTCGAAGCTGTGCATGCACACCTGGCTTCCGAGCTGGCAGAGCTATCGAATCGGGTTGAGAAATTGATTGAATTAGAGCGTCAGCACGAAGTACCACCGTCAGACTTGGAGCAACAGCGTCAAGCGCTGCTGAGCACTCAGCAAGATCTTGAGCGAATACAAATTAAGTTGCAAGAGTTAGGTGCTTGTCAACAAATGGAGCAGAAGATCACCGCAATCGGATTAGACCAGCGAACAACAGAGGCCGATATGCGTGCAGCAGAGGAGAATCTGGAGCGGGCCCGAAAGAGGATAGCGGAGGTGGGGTTCGCCGAGGATGAATATTTGAAAGAGAAAGGGGCTCATGATGCAGCGCAGCGACTCGTCGAAGTGGCGCGACTACAGCGTGTGCGACTTGAAGGAGAGGTCAATACTCAATCAGCACTGGTAGCACGATCACAGAGCGATCTAGAGCGATTCGATGAGCGGCAAGCAGAATTAGAAAAGTTGCGTCGTGAGGTGCGGCTGTTCGATGAATGTGACCGCATCGTGAGTGATTTTCGCAAGTACGTGAATACATCCATAAGGCCGCGAATGGCAGAGTTGGCCAGTGAATACCTAACCGATCTGACCGATGGTCGTTACTCAGCAGTGGAGCTGGCTGAGGACTTTACGCCAACTGTGATTGAAGACGGAGAGGTCAAGCGAGTAATCAGTGGTGGAGAGGAGGATATTTTGAATCTCTGCATGCGCATCGCGCTGTCACATATGCTCGCTGAGCGGGCGGGGCAGAGCTTTTCTTTGCTGATGCTTGATGAGGTGTTTGGCTCTCTTGATGAGGGTCGCCGGGGTAATGTGCTAGCGCTTTTGGAGAAGCTGCGGCGCCGATTCGAGCAGATAATTATCATTACGCACCTTGATGACATAAAAGACGGCGTACAGCACCTCATTCAAGTTGAATATGATGAAGGGGACGGCAGTGCTAAGGTTGTTGGCGCAGCAGGGGATGGGCCGGAGCTTGGAACAGCACTGAACGTATAGTGCAAAGTAGCAGAGAGACATACCCTCGGGTACACGATGAACACTACAGCGATTTGCAAAAGTCCGCGCCATTAAAACTGGCGAGGCTTTTGGTGCGGGTAGCTTCAGGTGACTAGCCCGTAAGATTCTACTTGTGTCGGAGATACACAGGCGAGATCTAGCTTACAGCTTAGTGGTACAATAATTTTTAAGCTTTTCGTTTGACTGAAACCCTGCCAGCTTGGTGATCGGCTTAAAAATAGAATAGATTCAGCTGATTAAGGTGTCCGCGCCAGTTTATGACCCTCAAGTACTCTTGTTATGTTTGGCACTTTATTGGTTTAACGGAGATTTATCTTGTTTTATCAGTTCAGCTTAGTTACAACCGCAGCCAAACGATGTGCCAGCCAAAATAAAACACGAGTCCGATTAGGGGCGCACAGAGATTAGCTAAATAGAGATATTATCATGGGTTCAATGGAATCCCCCAGGGGGCGCGCTAACTTAATCCGGGGTAACGGCAGATATCCTTCAAAGCCGGTAGGAGGCCACGAGCATAAATCTAAGGGTGGCCGTAATGAAGAACCATGGAAGCAATATTACCCGGTATTAGCGACCCCAAGTGTTCCGCCACGTATCATCAAGGTAACACCCACAGCCAGCCAGCGCTCTGGGCAAGATCTAAAACCGAAGTCCGATTTAACTATTGCACCAGTATTGCCGCGTATAATGAAAATGTTTTGGAGCCGTCCGGTAACAGG
>JBKCMS010000126.1:0-3011 GCA_046300175.1 Pseudomonadota bacterium
TGGTTATGAGTGGCCCCATTAACTACGGCGTATTTGGGCGCGACCGCAGGGACAATCAGGAAGAGCCTGCGGCTTTTTCAAGGTAATAAATCGCTATTTTTCCGCTCTTACATCGCGGCAATGAGTTCTGTTTTATGGCCAATTGCTAAGAAAATCGATTGCTTTTTCGTAAGTTTTCGTAAGTAGTTGAAGTTGGGTAGGAGGCCTCTCCCAGAGATCTTTCCAAAGGCCAGATTAGCATCAAAATGCGTGGTCTATAGCTCCTGGGTAGAGTTTTCACGGTCTAAGCAGAGCTAAAGATGTACAGCTAAGTTGCGAAAAGTAGCATTTGAGATACACGCCTCCCGTTCCGTCAGAAAGTAAGCGGGTTTTAGAAGTCATCAGGCGCTGGCTCGAACGAGTCGTAGCAGGGTAGTTCATCGATAGCCTCTGAGGTGTCGATGAACTTAGGGAGTGGAGGCGGAGCTTGAAAGTCCGGTATCCCTTAAGCCTTCATGATGTCCTTAATTGAGTGTGCGTCTTGGATGAAGGCGATAATTCTCATCTGCGATTTGCATTTGGGCACTCCAGCGGGTCGATCTCGTATATGCGCTTTAAGCACGCGGCCCAACTACTTTTGCGGAACTCTTGCCGATAGTCGCTCTCTTGTTCTTCAGCTAGAGGCTGCGCGTGCTTGGCCCGCTCACCTCGACGTCTACAGGAGTACCTTCCATAGTATCTGGTCAGAGATTCGTAGGTTTTCGGAATATGGGCTGACAACTCAGCGAGAAACTCTAGAGCATCGAACTCGTGAGCTGCGCCGTCTTTGGTGGTATAGGTAACGATGTCGTCTTGTATTGAGAGTTTCTCACGATCCAGCATCCGGCCTGTATTCATGCTAGTTTTAAATTTTCGGGTACCTCGGCCCAAGGTCGGCCAAACGCTCACCGTAGCGGACTTAGGCGAGCTCAATCAAACTGCGCCAGATTTGCGCGCTCAACATCTCAAGATCATTAGTGCTTTTAACTAGCTCTGCCATTTTGGTTCTCCTTAAATGCCGCTTTAAGGTCAAATCACCTGGCGCTTATAGTAAGAAATGCGTAAAATCCTGGCATATGTACCATAGATTAGCTAAACCACTATTAAGTAACAGCTTTTTCCTCCTTGGAGCGCGAGGAACAGGTAAGACATCGCTATTGGAGAAGCTTTTTCCGCCATCTGAGCGCTGCATCTGGATCGACCTGCTTGACGATGCCTTGTATCAACGATTAATGCGTAACCCGAGCTATTTTGAAGAGATTATACCTGCCGATCTTCCTTGTGATTCGTGGGTTGTGGCTGACGAGATACAACGGATCCCATCTCTTTTAAACTATGTTCATAGATTTATAGAGAAGCGCGGACTGAAATTTGCGCTAAGTGGCTCTAGTGCTCGAAAACTAAAGCGTGGTGGCGCTAACATGCTAGCCGGGCGAGCATTTAATAACTATCTCTTTCCTCTCACGAGCACTGAGTTGGGCGATGATTTCAAATTACACGAAGTGCTTAACTGGGGGTCGCTACCGAAAACGCTGTTGTCGAATACAGCAGAAGAGAAGCGCGAGTATCTGAGAAGCTATGTTAATAATTACATCAGACAGGAGATAAAAGAGGAGCAGGTCGTAAGGCAACTTGAGCCGTTTCTCAGGTTTCTGGAGGCAGCAGCGCAGTGTAATGGTAAGATTATTAACGCCAGCCAGATCGGACGAGATAGCGGAACAGACGCCAAGGCAGTGATACGGTACTATGAGATACTAAGTGATACTCTCCTGGGATTTTTTCTTGACCCCTTTCATCGTTCGGTTCGTAAAATTCAGACAGCTAAATCTAAGTTCTATCTTTTTGATCTAGGAGTGACTCGCGCCATGCGTGGGGATCTCACCACTGATGTCGTTCCTCAGAGCTATCAGTATGGAGATGCCTTTGAGCAGTTCTTTATTCTTGAGTGTCACCGACTTCGTACTTATCTACGCTTCGACGAACGGGCGTTTTATCTGCGGACTAAAGACGGTGCCGAGATTGATCTTGTTATTCAGCGTCCTGGAGGGGAGCTCTACGCGATAGAGATTAAATCTTCTGAAGAGGTCAATTCAGAGCGGCTCGGGCCATTTATGGCTTTAGCAAGAGATATCAAGGCAACAGCCACTTGGATAGTCTCGCGCGAAAGGTATGCGCGGCACCTTGCAGATAGCGTTGAGATATTGCCTTGGCGTGATGCATTGCAGAGGCTTTATCCGGGGGCCTTCTATAGCCCGTTAGGAAAATAACGCAACCCTAGCTTTACGACAGGAAGCTTTGAGCATTCGTCGATTTTTTTGGATCGAGCGCAGGTTTCTGGCGGCAAGCTTTCTGAGTTCGTGCTTGTTTGTAGCTTGATGCACCTTCATCTTCTGGTGTTTGAAGGATAGGAAAATCAATTAATTTTCGAGTTATATCAGCTAGCTAGGTATTTACGGGCGATTTTGACAGTCGGTGCGTGCAATTTTCGAAGAGTTAAAGAAGAGACGGAATTTTGAGGGGAGGTAGTTTAGGCGACTTTTGAGGGTGCGGCCGATGAATTCCCGTTCATGGTGGCACCTAGAGGCGCCCTGAGGCGCTCGTCAGCACTAAAGAGCCTTCAGCGAGATGTAGCGCTCCCGTTCCGTCGCCAAGGAAGCGGGTTTTAGAAGTCATCAGGCGCTGGCTCGAACGAGTCGTACGAGGGGAGTTCATCGAGAGCCTCTACAGTGTCGATGTACTTGGGGATTGGCGGCGGAGCCTGAAAGTCCGGTATGCCTTGCGCCTTCATGATATCCTTGATTGAGTGTGCATCCTGAATGAAGGCGATGATCCTCATTTGCGATTTACATTTGGGGCACTCCAGCGATTAGCCATCTTGATGCCCTCCTTTTGATGTACATTCATAACTACCATACTGCCTGAGATGTTTCACCTGTTGTATGATTGCGTCGCTATCTGGAAAGAACCGAGTGTGCTTTCGGGTCTCCGGCTGG
>JBKCMS010000127.1:0-16087 GCA_046300175.1 Pseudomonadota bacterium
CGTGCAAAAGTCCGTGCCAGTAAAACTGGCAAGGCTTTTGCTGGACATCACTATAGGTTGTTGTTTTGATTCGCATCCGCGAATCGATAGCGTTCTCCAAAACTCGGGATTTCGCTACGGACTTTTGGAGAACGCTATAGTGACGTGCAAAAGTCCGTGTCAGTAAAACTGGCAAGGCTTTTGCTGGACATCACTATAGGTTGTTGTTTCGATTCGCATCCGCGAATCGATAGCGTTCTCCAAAACTCGGGATTTCGCTATAGCTTAGGCGTTACCCGCGTCTCTTCAGCGGGATCACCTTAGCGCCAGCGCCGACTGCCATCTTTACAGCCTGAGCTCCGGATTTTCCGAGCTCTGAATTCGGCTGGCCGGCTATATTCTGCAGATATGTATCCTGTAGATATTTCGGCTGTTCATCTAGGGACTGCTCATCAAGCAGCTCTATCGTTGAAAGAACCGTTGCGCTCTCCTCGGTTAGCTCCGCTGCCGGCCTTACCACTCTACTGCGCTTTATTAAAAGGTCGAGTTCGTGATGAGCTGCCTGACCAGCCTGCACACGCGCTTTAAGGCTTACCAACATAACGGCGAGGCCGCTAGCTTTGATGAAATCTCCCCTTTCAGCAGCGGCAACCAGGTCACGCTGCAATACCACGAGCTCGCTCTCGCTGGTGCGCCAAAGAGTCTGAAACTCGTTTCGCAGGGCAAAGATATCGTGCACTACTTTTTTTGTTGACGGAGAGTCTATTGAATCAGTTAGCTTTCTTAACAGGAGGTTATTTACATCGCGCCACTCAGCTACCTGAGCCGCGGATAGCTCCGGAGATGCTCCTTCTACCCGAGCCATCGCTTGACCAGCCGTGTTGGTGTATAGCCTCGACGCGCGCCGGCTTTTTTGAATGAGCGCCACTACTCGGGAGCGAAAGGATTCAGATTCCATAGTATAACCTTTGCAGACCCAGCTACCTGTCCGATAGCTGACCCTAAGCTAGCCCGCATATTTCATGAAGCCTGCTACTGCGAGCGACGATAACGGCGCTCTTTCGGCTCAAAAATCGATTTTCGGACCGGAATGTATCGCGATACGATTCCACCCCGAAAATCGATTTTTGAAATTCGCCCTTCGGGCCCAAAAAATCACCATTCTCGGCGCTCTCGCAACGCAGTTTCATGAAATATGCGGGCCAGAGCCCCTGGGGGATACAGGTGTACCAGCACCTTCAAGGCAAATCAACTCTTATTTTTACAAAACGGTTTAATTAGTCCGCTAGCGAGTGCAGGTCGAGGTTGGCCCATCTGCTCTTAATACGATGGTAAAGATCCGCAAAGCTGCCGGTTTCAATGGCGGCTCTAATGGTCGCCATAAAACTTAGGTAGTGCGATAAATTATGGATACTAGCGAGTTGTGGCCCAAGCATCTCGCCAACCTTAAAGAGGTGCTGAATATAGGCCCGTGAATAAAGCCGACATGCAACGCAGCTACAAGTTGGATCAATCGGCCCAGTGTCCTCGGCGAACCGGGCGTTCTTAATGTTAAAAAACGGCGGATCAGAATCAACAAACACCCTTCCAAAGCGACCCGAACGGGTAGGCATAACGCAATCAAAAATATCGACCCCGCGGTAAACCGCCTCAATAATATCCTCCGGCGTCCCGACCCCCATCAGGTACCGTATATGGGTCTCAGGAAGCTGCTGAACGTGATAGCTTAACACCTCGTACATGGCATCTTTGGGCTCACCCACACTCAAACCCCCGATGGCATAACCGTCGAACGGTATCTCAGAAATCTGCTGGGCTGAAAGGCTGCGCAACTCTCGGTGCAGAGCTCCCTGCGTGATTCCGAACATGCACATCTCTGGATCGCTGCGTGCGGCTAAAGAGCGCCTGGCCCATCTAACGGTCATCGCCAATGACCGCTCTATGGTAGCAAAGTCAAGGGTACTTGCCGGACACTCATCAAGCGCCATGGCGATATCAACACCCATAGTCTGTTGCACTTCAATTGACTTTTCAGGCGACAGAAACTGCTTTGAACCGTCGAGGTGTGATCGAAACTCAACCCCTTCCTCTGAAATTGAGCGGATACCCTTGAGGCTAAAGACCTGGTAGCCACCGGAGTCACTCAAGATCGGTCCGCGCCATCCGGAGAACGCATGTATACCACCGACTTTGCGAATTCGCTCGTGTCCTGGACGGAGCCAGAGATGATAGGTATTCACCAACATTACCGAGGCCCCGCACTCTGCGAGTCGTTCAACATCAACTCCCTTAACAGAGGCCTTGGTACCAACGGGCATAAAGGTTGGCGTCTCAAAAGTGCCGCTACGCGTCCGGTAAGCGCCGCGTCTTGCATCGCCTAGCTTTGACCGCAGGGTGTAACGCTGCTCACTCATATAATCAACATCCCGTCCCCGTAACTAAGAAAGCGGTACCCTTGATCCAATGCCGCACGGTAGGCCCGATCGAGTAACTCAGCCCCAAGTAGCGCCTCAACCAGCAACAGGTGAGTAGTGCGTGGCTGATGAAAGTTAGTTATAAGGGCGTCCACAAGCCGGAAAGAGTGCCCCGGCTCAATAAATAGCTCTGTAGAACCTTGTACGTCCCGCTCGGAATTGCCCTTTGCAACGGTCTCAAGAGCTCTTACCACCGTAGTCCCTACAGCTATGACTCTGTTGCCATTGCGCTTAGCAGTAGAAAGCTCGCTTAAAACTTGATCGGATACCTCGAATCGCTCCGCGCTCGGGCGACGTAGTTCGCCATTTACTATAATCGGCTGAAAACTCGCAGTGCCCACATGTAGTGTGATGCGGTTTATCTGAGCCCGATGGTCATTACGCAATCTGTCGATCAGGTTTTTTGAAAAATGCAGCGAAGCCGTGGGCGCTGCGATTGACCCCGGATGAAACGCAAAAATACTCTGATAGTCAATTCGGTCCTGCTCATCACCTCGACCATCTCGGATGTAAGGCGGAATCGGCATAGTGCCGTGTTCATGAAGTAATAAGCCGATATCTTTCTCACCGCCGGTATAAAAGCGCAGCAGCAGGCGATCTTCCCGCTCTGATGGTAACACATCTGCACTGAGGTGATCGTTTAAGAAGATTCGATTTGCCACCCGGATCTTACGCATCGGAAAGCCGAGAGCCGTCCAGAGGTGCACTCCAACTTCCTCAACCAAAACAACCTCAATCTCTTGGCCGGCTGAGTCCTCCAGCCTCCCAAACAGCCGTGCGGGAATCACCTTGGTGTCGTTAAAGACAAGATGGTCCCCTGACTTTAGGTAACTACCGATCTCAGCAAATGTTCGATGCTCGATTGCGCCCGTTGCGCGGTCGACTACCAACATTCGCGCTGTCTCAGGCGGGTGCACTGGACGCTGCGCGATGCGATCTTCTGGGAGCTCATAGCTATAGGGAACTGCTGTTGTCATCGTTTGCGTTGCAACCTGGGCCACTTTAACTGTCGTTTAAACGATTACCTCTACTGCTGACACCAGATTATTCGCGGCAAAAAGCCTTGAGAAAATCGATCGGCATCGGGAATAGGATGGTAGAGTTGTTCTCAGACGATATCTGTTTAAGAGTTTCAAGATATCTAAGCTGCAAAGACATATTCTCTTTGCTCATTATGCCAGCAGCTGCTGTAAGCTTCTCTGCTGCCTGAAACTCACCCTCTGCTTGAATAATCTTGGCACGCCGCTCTCGCTCGGCTTCTGCCTGACGAGCCATCGCTCGACGCATCTCCTGAGGGAGATCGATGTCTTTTACTTCCACCGTTGAGACCTTAATCCCCCACGGGTCAGTATGGCGATCGAGTATCTCTTGCACGCGCATATTTATCTGCTCACGCTTAGCTAATAGGTCATCAAGCTCAGCCTCGCCGCAAACGCTTCTGAGAGTAGTTTGAGCGATCTGGCTAGTTGCGTAGAGAAAATTCTCAACTGTAAGCACAGCTTGAGATGGGTCTACGACACGAAAGTAGAGGACGGCATTTACTTTTATCGAGACGTTATCACGGGTAATGATGTCTTGAGGCGGGATATCCATCGTAATCACACGCTGGTCAACCCGTATCAACTCATCGACAAACGGCACTATGAAATTCAGCCCAGGCTGACGTACCCCTTTAAATATACCAAAGCGCAATACCACGCCGCGCTCATAAGCTTTAATAGAAAACGCACTGAGATAAAGCAGAGTCACAAACGCCGCTACAGCAATAAAAATAAGTCCACCCATACACCTAGCTCCGTAAAAAAATTTGCACGTCTGGCCGAGACCACACCCGCTCACAGGTCCGTTAAAATCTAATACACGACTTACAAGCCAACTAGCCCTAGAGCTTTTGGACCACAAGCATAAGCCCAGAACGTATCTCGTGCACTAGGACAGTATCACCTTTTTCAATGATTCCGCCATCAGAAGTAGCGCGCCACAACTCGCCGCGAACCAGCACTAGCCCTTCCCTTGCGAAGGTCTCCTGCGCTACCCCCTGCTGCCCAATCATACCACTAGGGTCATCTTGCGACACAGCAGTAGCCCATCGATACACTGATATCACTAGAATTACGGCAGCAATAAAAGCTAACGAGTAAATGAGCCACGAGAGTGCTGGGGAATTCATGGCTATTCACGCCCCTGAAGAGCTCTACCCTCGACCAGTCGCGGCATGACGGTTTTTAGCTGCTCCCAAAACTGCCGCTTCGTATCTGCTTGTGAAGCGATGTCACCAAGGCTAAAGCTGTACAGCACAAGGGTTCCGCCTACCTCTGTCGATTCTCCCGGTCTGCTGTTTGAACCGCAGATTATGACCACCGAGGCAGAAAGCTCCCGCGCCAAGTTGGCGATATTTGCCTTATCAAACGTCGACGCAGCGATCGGGTGCACAACAAATCGGTCAGATGATAACCGCAAACCTTTTACCCCTATGGCTTGAGCTAAATCGGTTAGAGGCTTCTCAAGCGCCCCGGACTCAGTGACTGCAACTATCACGCAGCGCCGAGCAGGAGACTCTGAGACGACCCCCTGAGTCGTAATGGCCTCCTGCGGTATGCCGCCTGGATAGAGGCGCATAACCCGATCAAGAAGGCCAGCAAGACTCCTGGAATTTAATCCTTCAGACATGCTTCCTATTCCTTCACAGAACTAAGTGAACTGGCTATCTCGCGCCAGATTTCCCGCGCTACACGGCGTTTACTGGCCATCGGTACCGGGACCACCTCACCGCAGCTTTTTATTATCCAGACCCGGTTGTTGTCGCCTTCAAAAGCCACGTCAGCTTGGTTAGCAACTATGAAGTCCGCCCCCTTTCTCTCAAGCTTGGCGCGCGCCTCTGCGATAAGCGTATCTTGGTCAGCGGTCTCAACCGCAAACCCAACCAAACACGGACGACTACTAGCCACACGCCGCTTTCCCAGCTCGGCCAAGATATCAGGGTTTGCCTCGAGTGCGACAGAGGGAGTCCCAGCGGCTCTCTTAATCTTTAACTCTGCAGGTGCGTCGGGACGAAAATCAGCTACAGCTGCAGCCATCACAGCAATATCAGCTCCTATCGAACCGTCTGGTCCATAGACTTCCGCAAGGATTGCTTTGTGCATCTGTTCAGCGGTTACGACCGGCCTACGAATTATCTCGCTTGGCAGTACCGGGGTGTATCCAAGAGGCCCGTGCACCAAGACTACTTGCGCCCCACGTCTGTAAGCCTCACGAGCAAGGGCGATCCCCATCTTTCCTGAGGAACGATTGGAGAGGTAGCGAACCGGATCGATCGGCTCTCGTGTGGGACCGGCTGAGATCACCACTCGACGTCCGTTTAAGTCGCCGGGCCCTAATACCCTCTCAGTAGCAGCGAACACCTGAGCGGCGGAAGCCAGACGACCACTGCCGGTCCAGCCGCACGCTAATGCTCCTGATTCCGGAGCAACGATAGTCATGCCTCTTTTTTCTAGCAGTAGCAGGTTTGCTTGCGTCTGGGGATTTTCAAACATATTCACATTCATCGCTGGAGCGACCACTACCGGTGCCTTAGTAGCCAGCACAACGGCCAAGAGACTCGACCCAGCAAATCCGTGAGCTAACTTAGCGATGCAATCAGCTGTTGCCGGGGCGACTACAACCACATCGGCCCAATCTGCCAGCTCAATATGGCCAATGGTACCTGGCTGTCCCTCACTCCAAAAACTCTCAGCAACAGGGTTACCAGTCAACGCTTGGAATGTAAGCGGCGCGACGAATTTAGTGGCTGATTCGGTCATTACCACCCTGACGGAGTAACCGCGTCGCATAAAATAGCGCGCAAGCTCAGCAGCTTTGTAGCAAGCTATAGAGCCCGTTACCCCCAGCACCAGCCGCTTTTTTAGTCGAGAATTAGCCATAACACACAGTTTTTGAGATCATAGCCTACAGTGATGTCCGGAAAAAGCCTTGCCAGGCTCACCGACCCTTACTTTTCACCATCTGTTATCGACATGATTAGTGGGCAACCCAAGGTGATCATAGGCCTCAATGTATTGTTTTAACACGCAAATTGCGTAAATGCTCACACACAGGCGATCTCTCAGCATTTAACCCTGCAGAAATGGGTTCCCACGTCGCTCTGCGCCTATCGTTGTGTCCTCTCCGTGACCGCTAAGAACCCGGGTCTGTGGTGGCAAACTCAGAAGCTCCCTGGAAATACTCTCAATTAACTGGCCATGATTTCCGCCGGGGAGATCGGTTCTTCCGATTGATCCAGCAAACAGAGCATCACCGCTAACAACCAGGTTATCTTCTGCGAAGTAAAAACTTAAATGGCCTGGGGAGTGGCCAGGAGTAAACAACACCAGAGCACTTGCGCTGCCCACACTCAACGTTTCGCCACCTCGTATAGCCCTGGTTGGCTCTGGGCAAGCCGGCCACTCATCTGCCGGAAGTCCGTACATACCCGCTATCTCAGGTACGCGCTCTCTAAAGGCTCGCTCATCAGGATGCGCCAGTAAAGGCACGGAGTAGCGCCGAAGTAAAGCCGCCACGCCGGCACAGTGGTCTAGGTGGGAATGTGTCAGCCATATAGCCGTAACCTTGATTCCGACAGCATCGCAGGCCCCTGTAATCAGATCGACATCGCCACCAGGGTCAACGATCACTCCTTCTTTACTCCCCGAGCACCACAAAACACGAGCATTTTGACCGAAAAGGGTCACTGGAACGGTTATCACTTCAAGCATACTACCACCACTAATTTTCAGGTCCTCTTGAGGAAACGGGCGATTCCATCAGCGATACCCGAAGCAAGAGCCGAACGAAAGGAATCATCACGTAGCTTCCGCCCTTCTTTAGGGCTATCCACAAAGAACATCTCTATCAACGAACACGGCATGTGGGCACCAACAAGAACAAAAAACGGCGCCTTCTTCACACCCAACGAACGCAGACCTTTGTGCAATGGCATAACTTTGGAGCGTATCCCTGACTCTACCGATCTGGTTAAGACTATCGAATCCTCTAGCTTTCCACTCTGAATAAGGTCGCTTAGCATAAAAGATAAATCGTCGAGCGCCTCTCCCGGGGGCACTCCGTTCTCTCGCTCGGCAAGCTTGCGACTGGCCTCGTCGTTAGTGTTATCGAGGTAATAGGCCTCAAGCCCATCAGCGTCGTGCTCTTCTGAAGCGTTGACGTGTAGACTAACAAAAGCCGCTCCGTCTTTGCGATTTGCAAAGGCAGTTCTCCGGGCTAGCGGCACAAACGAGTCATCTTCACGCGTCAATTGAACCTTAACCTGGTAGCGCCTTTCGAGTATAGCTTTTACGCGCCGTGCGATGTCTAGGGTGATCTCCTTTTCTACTCCACCCACCTCCGAGGTTGCTCCAACATCACTCCCGCCGTGACCAGGGTCAAGAACTACGATCGGACCAGCAGCACCGCGCAGTTGCGCCTCTCTATCGGTAAGAACCCTTGGAATCTCGCGGTCGGAGGACGGTAGAAATCTCATATAGGTACCGTTTTTGATACCCTGAAGCCGCTCGTTTACTCGTTTGTCAGCCGCTGTATTAGAAAAACGCACTGTTTCGCTGCGAGCCTGTGAGTACAGCTGCTCCGCCGCATCAAACCTGCCTGAGTGAAGCGCAATATCACCAGAGAGTAGTAGCGCTTCAGCTCTTGTCTCTAAGGAAACCGACTTAGGTGGCATTGCTCCCTCCTGCACCACCGGCGAAACCAGCGCCTTTGCTGTGCTTAGGTATGCATGCTCCTTCCGAGTTCGGTACAGACGCAGTTGGGCCTCAGCCCCCATAATTCTTAATGCAGCGGTCTCATCATCGATGCCACGTTGGACTACGATCTCCCTTATACGTGATGCTAGCGCTTCCCAACTATTACGATGAACCGGGCTATCGCCCGTAGGATCAATGTTCCGTAGCCGCAGATACTCTCCGCGCACCTTTGATATATCTGACCGAGGAGCGGCCTGCACTGGAGTATGACTTGAAAGATAAAGTGCAGCTGCTATCAATATACCCGACAAACAAGATGAAAAACGTAGGATCTGGTTCGAACGCGACTGAAGCATTGGTTGGGAAAGAGCAGAGAATTTTAAAACTGAATCGATTTTGATATATTGCCGCATTTCTATAGCGTTCTCCAAAAGTCCGTAGCGAAATCCCGAGTTTTGGAGAACGCTATCGATTCGCGGATGCGAATCAAAACAACAACCTATAGTGATGTCCGGCAAAAGCCTTGCCAGTTTTACTGGCACGGACTTTTGCACGTCACTATAGACCTGCAAACGCTCCCCTTATGTTTACGCTACAGAGAATATAGCGCACCCAGCAAACGCCTAACAGGTGTATCTTATGGGCTAATCTCCTTGTTACAGAATCTTTTTCAGCTCATATAAAAGCGTTAAAGCCTCGCGTGGAGCAACCGAGTCAGGGTCAATCTGAGTGACCCGGTCTTTAAGCCTCTCAAGCTTTGGATCGCGTGCTACGACTGGAGGGGTTTCGAAAAGAGGGCGCTGGGCTGCTTGTCCCGGACCTCGTGACGAATCTCCTAATGACGAAGCTCGGTGTGGTATCTGCAAAAGTATCTCTGAGGCACGCGAGATGACTGCAGCCGGCAGCCCGGATAGTTTAGCCACCTCGATTCCGTATGATCTCGGAGCCGGCCCCTCCTGAATGGCATGGGTAAATATGACTCGATCGCCCTCTTCAACAGAGCCTACCGACAGATTGATAATTCTCGGCGAATTGCGTTCAAGTGCTGTAATCTCGTGATAGTGCGTGGCAAATAACGTTCGACACTCCACGTCAAATGCGAGTCTTTCTAGGATCGCCTGCGCCAGCGACTGACCATCTGTTGTAGCTGTGCCCCGACCGAGTTCGTCGATTACAACCAAGGATCTACGTGTTACATTCGACAAAATATGCGCTGCTTCGCGCATTTCAACCATAAATGTCGACTCCCCCTCGTGCAGATCATCAGCAGCGCCGAGTCGGGCAAAAACGCGATCAACCAACCCCAATTTAACCGATTCCGCAGGCACGTAAGAACCAATCTGGGCTAAGATAGCAATCAGTGCTATCTGCCGCAGGTAGGTAGACTTTCCGCCCATATTTGGCCCAGTGACAACGAAGCAGCGGGAGGTCTCGGCATCGAATTTAACCGAGTTAGGTATGAAGCTCCCTCCGATTAGTTGTTCGATAATCGGATGACGCCCACGAACGATACTAAACCCATCGCCTTCATCTACAACTGGGGCTACCCATTGATTTCGTTCAGCTACTCGAGCTAGCGCAGCGAGAGCATCAAGCTCGGCCAGCGCTTGTGCTATCTGTCGCAGATTATCCACGTGCTGTGAAGCGATCTGGCGTAGCTCCTCAAAAAGCTGCTGTTCGCGTCGCACCTGTCGGTTGACTGCATTTACAACTTGGTCTTCAAATTGCTTTAACTCCGGAGTGGTAAATCTCTCGGCATTGGCTGTGCTCTGTCGTCGCTGATAGTGCGCCGGGACTTTAGCACCGTGTGCCGTTGGTACTTCGATGAAAAAACCGATCACGTTATTCGATTTAATCTTCAGGCTATTGATGCCAGTGTTAGCTCGCTCCGTGGCCTCAAAACGTGAACGCCATTCATCGGCATTCGATTGCAATCCGCGAATATCATCGAGTTCGGCGTCGTATCCTGCTCTAAAAACACCACCGTCATTCGTGATCGGTGGTGGTTGATCGACTAACGCCCTGTTGAGAAGCAACCTGAGCTCCAACGGCGGGTGTAGCTGAGCGACGATCGCCTGAAGAGTTTGCGCGCGACAGTGCGCCACCAAGTCCTGAATCTCCGGCACTCGATCGAGAGTGTCGCGAATCGCACCCATATCCCTTGGCGAAGCGACCTTTAGCTGTATCCGTGCCGCGAGTCGCTCCATATCGCTAAGGCCGGCGAGCAGACGCGCTATAGACTGGTGGCACTCCCTCAGCTCGGTAACTCCATCCTGGCGCTCCTTGATCTTGGAGAGCTCTGAGAGTGGCGCTATCACCCACGATTTAAGCAAACGCGCACCGCCGGGAGTCTCAGTGGTATTGAGAAATCCAAAAAGCGTTCCGTTAGTCGAACCATCCTTGGCATTCTGCACGAGCTCAAGATTGCGCCTGGTAGCGGCGTCAATAGTCACCGTCCCGGCGGAGCGAAAGAGCGATATCTCACGTACCGGCAATGCATTTCCAAGGGAAACCTCATCAACATAGCTTAATAGAAGCCGCACCGCACGCTTTGCTAAGGGGCTGAGGGAGTAAAGATCGCTGCGAACCGATTCTGACATTGAACTTTCAGACTCGATGGCACCGGAGACTTCCGGTCTGAAGCGTATTGCTGTGTGAGCGACCACCGCTTCTAGAGATCTGATCCAACTAGTTCTGCGATCGATTCGCTCGCCACCGAGAGTGCGCGGAACAACTACTTCACGCACCATCCACGCCCCTAATTCACGTGCAAGAGCCGACAACTCTATACTGTCTTTCACCCGAACGAGACCTGTTTGTGGGTCTGTAGATACGATTGCAGCGGAGCGTCCCTCGTGGTCGATAGTAACGGCTGCAATCAGGCTCTCGGTTGCATCCGACGTGACGCTAGTAAACAAACGCATACCAGGAGTAACAAAACGCTCGAGAACGCGATCTACCCCCTGCCCCGATCCCGTTTGACTCACAACTGCCACCGAGTACCCCAGCGGTAAAAGCCGGTCGACGTAACCATCTAGAACGGAGAGTGGTACCCCACACATTGGAACTGGTTCGGGGCTATTCTTATCACGCGAAGTAAGGGTCAGGTTAAGGGCCTTTGCTACAGTGACGGCGTCGTCGTAGAAGAGCTCGTAAAAATCTCCTACCTGAAAAAAAAGCAGTGCATCTGGGTACTGCTCCTTGAATTCAAGGTAGCGCACCATCATCGGCGGCAGATTAAGCTTCGTGGCGGGATAGCCCACAGCAACCTCGTTATATAAATTTATCCTTACGCCGTTATAAAACCACGAGAGCACACCTAAGGCAAATATAGCCATCGGCTGTAACCGGATTTTCTGTGATTTGGCGAATTTTTTTACCTCCTCCGGCATCAACATATAGAGGTGTACAAACTGATGCGGAGAATTGAGCGTTTACTTCTGATTGACGATGACCCCGGGGTTTTGCGAGCTTTGGGGCTATTGCTAGAGACCATGAAGTTCACCGTGGTTCCTTTTAGTTCTCCGAGCCAGGCGTTAGCATACGTAACATCAGGAAATGACGTGGACGTAGTTGTTACCGACCTAAGGATGCCAGAGCTCTCAGGCGATGCGGTGCTGAGGGAGCTGCGGGTCATCAACCAGGCTCTTCCAGTAATTGTTATGTCGGGCCATATTACCGCAAACGAGGCAACTGCTTTGAAGCAGCAGGGAGCCGCGGGCGTTATTCCTAAGCCCTTCTCCCCCGGTCAACTTCTGGAGTTAATCGGAGCGATACCGCTATCCGGTCAGCCTTCGCTTTGAACTTTAAGACACGGGTCTCAGGTCATTTTAGGGCAAGATACAGCACACGCTCCTTTTTTAGACCCACAGGTACATCTTTACTAGCCGGCAACCAGAATAAAACTCCGTTAGGGCTTTGGGCCCCTTCGATACTTACTACGACCTTTTGAGCTGGATGTGCATCCTACCCTAATCGTTTTGGTTGTCATCCCGCATCGCGCTAGCTATGAGGGCTAACCTCGCGCAGTGAACGTTTAGCAATCTCAAGGTATAGATACTGACCATGAAGCCACCCCCGCACGTTGTTTCAATTATGACCCCCCTGCCGCACACTATCGAGGCCTCAAGTAGTATCCATCAGGCTAAGGCGGTGATGGACGCAGAGGCGATCAGGCACCTGCCGGTGACCTCTGAGGGGCGCCTAGTTGGAATGTTATCGGAACGTGATCTAAAATTAGCTTTCGCGGTGGCCGCAACGGCTGAGTCAGGCGACAGCCTGCATGTTGGGGATGTGTGTAACCTAGAAGCTTACGTAGTGGAATACAACACCCCTTTAGACCAGGCGCTAATGCACCTTGCTGAGCATCGCATGAGCTCCGCCCTAATCACCCGAAACGGAAAGCTCGTCGGAATAATTACAAATACAGATATCTACCGCAGCTACTGTGAACATCTGAAGATAGCGTTTCCAGACGCATAGATTAGCGCCTAGGCAGCTTCGACCACTATCAACCTTGCTGTAGCGAATGATTTTTTTTCAAAATCACTCGCAAAGTTTGTATATCCGCTGAGACCCCTCGCCGGTAACCGAGAGCGTACCATCGAGGACCATATCATCAAGGGTCTGGAGGATAACCGCCTCATCTCCTTCAACGATTGGGCGCTCCTCCTCTTCGTGAACAACGATCAGATTGTTAAAGTACAAACCATCTTCTGCCTCAGGATGGCTAAGAGCCGCCAATATCTGTTCGCGAATCGAATTACTATTCATGGGTGTTACCAAAGAAGCCGTAAACTAGAAGCGGTCTGAAAAACGGATTTGCGGCCCCGGACCAAGCTCCGCGGCGACAACCATAAAGGCAGTTTATCCTAAAAACAGGAGATGCACCATTTATTAAGACGGGGAATGCACAGCTACCGTTTTGCTTCCGCAGATATTTTTGAGACCGCTTCTACTGACTAAGATGCTCGCCCTGGGGGGATATTTTTAATCCATTTAGGAAGATAATTGGTTTCGCTACGATTGATCGCCAGAGATGTTTCATGAGCTAATCTGCTCCATGTACGCCGTTTCTCGCCGGTTGCATCGTGTTTTGGGTCCGGCAGACGTCCACTGAGCGCAGATAACTGCTGGGCCATCTGTTCTTCGTCTAACAAATTATCCAGATTTGCCGCCGTAAGCACAGTTAGTACTGCCGGATGCGGAATAAGAAAAGGCCTTATGACCGGGCTTTCTTCGCTTTTTAGCCAGCGGCACTCGATCTGAATGGGGCTGGTCATTTTTTCTGCTACATCTTGGTAAGGAAATAATTGTATTGATTTGCATCTAGGCAAGATGGCACTTGAGCTGAGCCAATGTTCCCCCGTTTTACTGTACTCCATAAAGCTTAGCAGAGAGATATCTTTGCCACCGTAAAGCAGCTCTATGCTACCGGTGGAGGCCGCAACTGCTAGAGAGCCGACAACCAGATACTTTATCCTGTTTGAAGCGATCTGGGGATCGGTACTTAGCAGTGTCTCTAAGGCGCGAGCAACGGGTAAGACCTTGTTAGTATCTACACCAGGTAAACTAAGCGCTGAAAGTTCCTCTTGAATAAATTTGGCGGCACAATCAGCCCTATCGATATATTGGCAGCACCGATTTGGGTCAAGTTCGTTTTCAATCATGGCAGAACACATCGCTATACCCACCTACTATACCAAAGGGTCAATTCCTACTAAATAGCTCAACAAGGACCCTTTACCGTGAAATTTAGAGGATTTAGAGAGATTAGCGGAATGCCTCTAGAGGTAGCACCGCCCCAACGTTGCGTCCAGCTCCATCAAAAGGCCATCCATATTAGCACTTTATCAATTTAGCTCTGTGAGAGTCTTACTCTATCAAGCTAAACCCTACGCGAGTGATTTTTTTCAAAAATCACTCGCGTAGGGTTTACTTTACTTGTTCGCGGGCGCTAGTCAGATGGAGTTATGAGCCTACTCCCTGCAACCCGCAGCTGAGCTACAACTACACCTGCTGTCAGAATAGAGGCACCAAATATGGCCCTACTAGACATGGATTCCTGACATAGTAGCCACCCGGCAAATGCCCCGAACACCCCTTCCAGAGAGAGAATAATAACAGCATGAGATGGTGTAACGTGGCGCTGCACAACAACTTGAAGGGTATACGCTATGGCCACCGACACACACCCGGCAAATAGGATCGCCGGCAGAGCCGCTGAAATGTTCTGACTACTTATCGGTTCAGCAATCACAGCTCCCAGGGCGCTCAGCATCCCGCACACTAGAAACTGCTCGGCTGCAAGTCTAAGGGAGTCGTGACGCTGCGAGACCAGCGACATAATCACGATGTGCAGAGCCCAAAAGAGTGCACTACCTAAGACCCACCAGTCTCCTGGATGAACGGAAAAATCTTGCGAAACACTCATGAAGTACGCGCCTACTACGGCCATGCAGGCTCCCATCAATTCGAACACCCGCGGCGTATGTCCGATGAAAAGTGCCAAAGCGGGCACAAAGATAACATTCATGATAGTGAGAAAGCTTACATTTGCGGTCGTAGTCAGCGGTACCCCGTGCTGTTGAAGCATGGCTGCGATAGCTAACGCGCCGCCCAGGGCACAACCATCACGGGTTAGACCCAGACCGCTCCTCTGCGACGGCCTTCGCCACACTGCTATCGCGGCCACCAGCGCGCCACCTAGAAGGAACCGCGCTGCATTAAAGCTTAGCGGCGACATAAACTCAGCGCCGGACCGCTGCGCAACAAATGCGAATCCCCAGATGCAGGTGACAAATACCAGCAGAATGTTCGCCCGCGAGTGAGTCATTTAACTGCTTATATAGCCAGAACAGAGGGGTAATATTAGAGCTGCATCCTTTACAAATGCAGAGAAGCCTATTGAGACACCCTTACGGCATCCCCGAAATAAGTTGCACCACATGTAACCTTTTTGGAGTCGGCTCCAGGCGATGCGCAGTTGTTAAACTTGATCGTTAACGTGGCGTCGGCTTTGTCTGTTCCAGCTGAGAGAAAACCAACCTCAGAGACGATCGACTCGCATGCGTATGGAGCAATCGAACCGTAGTTACCAAACTTATCGGACTTGGCAAGGAAGCTAATCGACTCACCCTGCCCCTGACCTCCCACAGCCCTCTCTCCGTTAACCGCCACCACTGTAAAGACGTCATTTGCATCAACCGATACAGTCATCGGAAAGAGTGGATTAATATCCTCAACGACAGTAAACGGACAAGTATTGGTCAACCGGTCGTAAGACCCCTCCCAGACACCTCCAAAAGATGGTGCACCCTCGCCACCGCACCCAAGACAAACGAAAGAAGATAATACACACAGTGCCAGGACCGACCGCGCCGGCCTAACGAGAAGCTTCAAGGCGAGAGGGTTGGAATGTATAGCTACATCGAAAAAACGAGCGAAAACAAGGATTGTAGAAGGTAGCTTTGGACAACCTGCCTGTAGGCTACAGCGAGGTGAAAAACTTCTGTGTATCTTGCCAAGCGTGCTCTTAACTACCGTGGTTATTCCCATTTGGTAACCGTAGCTCGACATATCTGAAAAGACAATATGCTGCCGCAGTCGACACAAAGCTAGCTCGCCTTGTATTACGATCATCGGGAGTTCTATCCTCCCGGGCGCAGCTATTTGATTCCCCCTGGGAATCAAATTGGTGCGCCCGGAGAGGATCGTCCCGTCATACCCTGTTCCGCCCGCGCTATTCCCCGTCTAACGACGGGGGCGCTGTCGGTACAAGGCTCGCTAGCTCACCTTGTATTACGATCATCGGGAGTTCTATCCTCCCGGGCGCAGCTATTTGATTCCCCCTGGGAATCAAATTGGTGCGCCCGGAGAGGATCGTCCCGTCATACCCTG
>JBKCMS010000128.1:0-18949 GCA_046300175.1 Pseudomonadota bacterium
CAAGGCTTTTGCTGGACATCACTATAGGTTGTTGTTTTGATTCGCATCCGCGAATCGATAGCGTTCTCCAAAACTCGGGATTTCGCTACGGACTTTTGGAGAACGCTATATAGGTCAGCCGAGTCTTATTGATGTTTTAAAAATGGCTGGATGTGCAGTGCTTTCTGATAAAGTCCCCGATCTGCGAGTGAAGTAGGGGTCCACCTTTCTGAACGCAGTTGACGTGATCGGCTTCGGGAATGATGATTAGATTTTTTGGATCGGCGGATTTCTCGTGAAGAGTTTCGGCCATATAAACAGGGACTCGTGGATCCTCAGAGCCATGGATTAGCAGTTTGGGAATCCGAATCTTCCCCACCAGCGCGTCGTTAGCGAATCTCCGCTTGAGAAAACGAGTCACAGGGAGATAAGGATACAAAAAACGCGCAATGTCGTGAGAGTTGGTGAATGTGCTCTCGGCTATTAGACATCCAGCAGAGGCTTCTTTTGCTAGCTCGATTGCAACGGCACCTCCAAGTGAGCATCCGTAAATGGCTATCTGATGCGGCTTAAATCCAAAATCATTAACTATGTGAGAAAATGCTGCACGAGCGCTCCCATAAAGCGCGGTTTCAGATGGAGAACCGGCACTGGTTCCGTAGCCGGGGTAGTCAAACGTAAGGCACGAAATGCCGAGCCGTTGAAAAAGTGCATAGTGATCGTAAAAGCGGGTTATGTTGTGACGATTGCCGTGCAGAAAAAGAACTGCTGCATCTGATGAGCAGGGGAGCCAGGCGGCATCAAGATCGAACCCGAAAGAAGCGCCGATGCGTAGTCGCTGGTGTTTAATTAGGTCGAGAGCCCCGTGGTTGGTTGTATTAGGTTTAAAGGTGAGGAAGTGCTCTAGCAGGGTCAGCATCGGCTATTAGCTCACTGTCGCGAGGGCCAGCTCTTCTTAACGGACTCACCATCTTGGTGCCCCCACGGTAGGTGTCTGTTCGAATACGACACCTACCGTAGAGGAATCCAGTTGGCTACGCCTAGACCTCAGCATCTACTGCTGTCTCAGCCTCAGCTTTGAGGCTCTCTATATTCTTGGGCCACAGGCAGATTATGTCCTCTCCTGGAACCTGAAATATTCCGAGCTCGTCTCCGTCACGGCGGAATCCGTAGCGAACTGCGCCGCCATTATCGCGTAATAGGTCTCGGCAGGCTTTGTCTTGACCACTAAACCAAAGCTGCTGGTAGCGCTCAAGAAGCGACTTGTCGTCAAGAAGCTCACGGTCAAGCATTGCCAGACAGCGTGTGTCTACATTTATCTCTCCGACGCTATCGGTCGCTTCCTTAACGATCTCAGGCGCTGCCTCTACATTCTCATCCTCAGGATGAACGATAATCGTGTAGGCAAAGGGATCGCGTTCAATTCGGTAGGTGCCGCAGGTAACACTTATTACAGTGCCTCCGTACTCCTTAATCAGATCTGACTTCACATCAGCACTCTCATCGAGGGCTGCTGAAAACTTCTCTATAAACTGCGGATTAGCCAACATGAACTGATCGATCAAAACTAGATCGCCACTTTCAATCGCGATTCTCTCACGTTGGTTGCCGCTCTCCGCGCTCTGTCGTGGGTGACGACGGCCGTGTCTTTGGCCTCTTCCTCGCGACGATCTCCCCCCGCCACCGCGGTTGGAGCGCCGTTGGCCTCCTCTTTCTCTTCTCATACGAAAATTATCCCGTTTTAAACTAGACTGTGTTTGTAAGAATCCTTGCTAGGCCTGCGTGATTAGAGCCCAACAGGTTAAGAATAGTTGGGGAAGTATAACAGAACGGGTCTAAGGTGTCACATATCACTTACGCGGTAGCCGGTCAGCGCAGTCTTGCCGCTGTCCACTCAGCAGCGCATGGGGATTGGAAAAGGATAAAAATGTGCGGGGGAGATATATTTAACTTAAGAAATACAATAGGTTCCGCACATTTTTGGCCTCCTCGAAAGAGAGATGACAGCGGTAGCGAAGGATCTCTTGCAGCGCTCCGTTTTGACTGCCTGGGAAACAACATGATACGGCTTATATGTTGATAATACTATATTTTTAACTTGACTCTGGAGTGCCGCCAGGTTTGTGCGCCGAAAATTGAAAATATTTAGTGCTTTTGAGCAGCTACACCATTTTGGTCGACCTCATATCAAGCTCTATCCTCAGGCGGCCGAATAACTATTGGGTGACCGGGGGCTATTGTGATGTGCAAAGGTCCGTGCCAGTGAAACTTGCAAGGCGTTTGCCTCATATCGCTATAACGTATTTTTTGATCCGCATCTGCGAATCGATAGCGTTTTCCAAAAGCCGATACTTGGCTACGGACTTTTTGACAACGCTACAGTGAATTACCTTTAGTGGTACTGAAACGACCCGGAGACTCACGGATATTTTTCGCTGTAATCAAGAAGGGATAGAGAGTACCATGTTTGACCACGTTTCCGATCAAGGGGTAGGAGTAGGGCTTGAAAGTGTAACTGACGGGCGCATGCTGGGACTCTGGTATGACCCGGATCGATTGATTATTGAGGGGGTATACTGTGATGAGGTCACTGCGTACCGTGCTCGTAGGCGGTGGATAGAGGCGCTCAAGATGCATTTTCTGCTAGACGAGGGGCTCGATTTTTCACTAAAAGTAAAGCTCTTGCGAGTGGGGAGTTACTTTAAGGTTCAATGTGTATTCCTGACTGCCTGTGGTCGCTATGCGTTTTGGAGGCTTACTAATCATCAGGCTCTTGAGGTTCAGTGTATTTTAGAAACTGCACACCTTCCGCGACCCCTGTGTGTGCTGAGCTCTCATTCTGAGATTGACGATGGGGAGGAAATGACGGACGCTGAGCTAGATCAATTCAGGGTATGTCGCACCCCAACAGGTGACTCCGGTGCACCTGAGGTTCAAGGCACTTGGTTCCGAGCGATGCGTGCTATCCAATTTTTAGCCCAGCGACTCGTAAGTCTGACGAGGAATTAGTGGCACGAGTTAATCCCGATGGTGGCTTCATTATAGCGGCAGGGGAGGTCAGCGCCTTTTCAGTGTGCCCTAAAGCTTGGCACTTGATGTGGCACTCTGCACGGAAGCAACGCGCTGATAATGAGAACAGCTTACTAGGACAGCGGTTGCACAGCGACTGGTCGAGCTTCTTTGAGGATTCCCTGCGGCTGGGAGAGTGGATGCGCTACCTGGCTGTGTTAGTGTGTTTCATGTTGTTTGTTTTCATGTTGATTAGCTCATCACGAGCACCGCTACACGAGCTCTTTCAGTTTTCTTATAAGAATCGCGGGCTACAAGTGGTGCTGCTACTGTTTATCTCCTTGTGGGTGATGCGGTCGTTTAAGCGGGAGGCCAGGCGTAAGCGCGAAGCCGCTGGGTTTACACAAACCGAAGTAGCTTTAGCTATTGATGGAAGTACGTTGCTACCAGAGCGCGAGTATGTATCAGTCCGCCAGGGATTAGCTGGTAAACCCGATGCTCTTGTTAAAGAGCTCGATTACGTTATTCCTGTTGAGCGCAAGCCGCTGGCGCGGAAACTACGCGATCGCTACGTAGTACAGCTGCTCGTATACATGCGGCTTGTCGAAGAGTTCGAAGGTGTGAGACCACCGCATGGCTATCTACTACTAGGGCCGTCATGTCGACGTATTAGAGTTGTTAATTCGGAGTCTAAGCAGCAATGGGTTGATAGTCTCATACGCGAGATGCGTATGGTTTTGCAGGGAGCTGATCCACGTCCTGCGCCGCATCCAAAAAAATGTGGCAAATGCGAGGTGCGGAATATCTGCGATTTTGCGGCTAGCGCAGACGTACCCCAGACCGCATCGCGGATCCGCGCATAAACTCTTCGACCAGCATTTTTCTTTTTCCCTCTAACTGCACCTCAACAATCCTCAGTGCCCCAAAGCCACACTGGATGGTGAGTGTATCGGGTAGAGCTTGGAGTATAGAACCAGGGGGGCTGTCAGTGGATTGAGGGCCGTCTATAACTTGCGATCTAATTATCTTCAGGCGCTTGTCATCCCAGATCGAGTAACATCCAGGATGCGGAGAGAGAGCGCGCAGCTTGCGATCTATCTGTTCGGCTGATAACGACCAGTCTATACGAGTTTCATCAGAAGATATCTTCTTAGCGTAGGTGACCCCATCTGCTTCTTGAGGGATCGCCTTTAACGCGCCAGTTGTGATCTTTTCGATATCTCGGGCGAGCAGCTCAGCGCCCATCGCCGAAAGTCGGTCGTGAAGGGAGCCGCCAGTGTCTGATTCATTTATCGGAGTGCGTGCCACAGAGAAGACCGCGCCGGTATCCAATCCTACGTCCATCTTCATCAAGCACACCCCGGTCTCGGCATCGCCAGCTTCAACGGCACGCTGAATCGGCGCCGCGCCGCGCCAACGGGGTAGTATAGAAGCGTGGACATTAATGCAGCCTTGCTTGGGAAATTCCAGGACCTCAGCAGGTAGGATCTGGCCGAAGGCGATAACAACTCCAATATCAAAGGGCCCTAAAGCATCCAATTTAGGTCGGAGGGAGGTGAATTCCTTCCTCAAAGAATGGGGTTGAAAGACAGGTATGCCGTGACGTTCGGCGCAGAGTTTTATAGGCGATGCAGTAACTATCCCTCCGCGACCTGAGGGTCGGTCAGGTTGGGTGACAACAGCTGCTACGCGCAGATCAGGCGTAGAGATAAGTCTCTCAAGGCTAGGGACAGAGAATTGTGGGGTGCCGAAAAAAATTACAGTAGTCACGTTATGCTGAGGTTTTGCCGGTTTAAATATCTGCTGTTCCGAGATTCCTAGCAGCCCATTTACGAAAAAGCGTCTTCTTAAGTCTGCTTAGGTGGTCGACAAATAATATCCCGTTCAGGTGGTCTACTTCATGTTGCACGGCGAACGCCAATAACTCATGTGCCGTGAAGGAGAATCTTCGTCCATGGCGATCGAGCGCCTCAACCGCCACGGTATCGAAGCGACTGATTGTATCTCGATAATCGGGGATGCTAAGGCAGCCTTCCTCCGATGAGACCTTTTGCAAGGAGCTTACAATTCTCGGATTGATAAGCTCTAGGCGCTGCTGGTGGACATGTAGGTCTTTGGAGACAGCATCGGAGGCAGTGATAATCGGCTGTTCGATGTAATCCGAAGATATATCAATAATCGCCACCTGAAGTGATACCCCTACCTGTGGAGCCGCGAGTCCGATTCCATTACTCGCCACCATACTCTCGTACATATCATCGAGTAGGGTATGTAGCTCGCGCTCGTACTGTGCGACCGGCTCGCTCTTGGTCCGTAAGACCGGGTTGGGGGCTATGATAATGTCACGGATGGCCATGCCCCTATTAAACCAAAATAAGCGAGCTATGTCGATGCAAAGGAGGTAGGGTAGGTATACAATCGCGTTTGTAGTATCACGGGGCATCTGCAATACTAAGAGTGCATATGTCAGAGATGTCTCTTCAAGAAGCACAGCTGTTTAGGGTTCTTGGTAGCTTTTTTGGTCGCGACAGAGTCGTGTGGAATATGAGTGTACGTACTGTCTGCGGAGGTGTATTCCCCCCAGGTGTCGTTGACGCGCAAGGTGCTACTGCTCGTTGGGCCAGCGTAGCAGGCTGCCTCTTTACTATTGTTGATCAAGAGGATGTCCCTAAGATGGTGGTAGAGTTCGCATTAGACATCTCGGAATGCATCGATGTGCAGTTGCTTGAACGTCAGCAAGAGCTTCCCAAGCTTCTGGAGTCTTGCGGTATTCGCTACATAGTGGTGACCGGGGAGGAATTTAACGAGATACTTGACCCACAAAGCTCTCTAGACCTTGCTAGCTTGCTACGCGACCGACTAGGTCTTGCTAGCGAAGAAGATGATGATTCGGTCTGAAATTGATGGTGTAGTGGGTCGGTAGAGGCTTCTTTAGGAAATGCGAGTGGCACACAGTTTAAGATTATCTGTGGATAACACGGCTGATGAACATGATGCCGCAGGCGTGTATAAACGTGGTCTTGCAAGGGTGCTGGTGGCCCTCGTAGGTCTGGCAATTTTGTTCTCCTTCGTCCCACTCTCGCTCAGGGCAAAGTTCCAGTTAGGAGTCTTTCCGCTGGTATTGCTGATGCTGGTGTGGTTGGTAACAGCGGGGGTTAAGATACCAAAGTTGATCCTAATGCTAGCGAGTGCCGGGGTGGCTGGTGGCGCCTTCATGCATTTTTCTCATGTAAATCTGGCAGCTGGAGCGTTTCTTATTTCAACGGCCGGAGATCAGGAATTAAGACAGGAAACAAAGATTTACCGAGATCGTCTGAGACGAGCTATCTCATCAGATGCAGAAAATTTAGTCGGGATATACCCAGGGGCGATTAGGGATGCTATTGCTGCCCGCAGAATTCTTGAGCGAGGAGCATCGCTCGGTGGTGTAATCTGGGGTGGTTCGCGCTGGATGAGTGTTGTTCTGCGACAATATGACCCCATCGGAGTATCTGTGTTCCCTGAGCATTCTGTGGCAAAGCAGGTTTTAGAGTCTCAAGGTTCTCCGGAATTTCTATTGATCCGATCGGTCCCATCGGTAGGTTTGTCACATGGAAAAGAGCGCGGGACGGTGCACTTTCTTGCTGAAGTAGTCAGGGCTTGGAGCGCTCTGCCATTGATGGTTTCACCGGGAGCTAAATCGGGGGAGTTTGAGGGTGCACTTGAGAGCGTTGCGCGCACCCAGAGTAGGTGGACCTCGCGTGCGCACATGGCGTTGCCTCTTTGGTTATCAGCAACGGTGCATCTAGTGCGCGCAGTGGAGGGGCCGTTTTTGCAAGATGGGGAGCTGCGGTGCGCTGTTAGCCAACTCCGGGAGGCTCTTTCGTTGTTTCGAACTAACGACAACCCAGCTCTTGAGATGGCGGTGCGGAATAACTATTCATTCGCTCTACTAGTGCAAGCTGAGTTTAGTGGGGATCGTAAGAAGTATCGCCAGAAGGCGCTTCGCCAATTGGCAGCGGCGATGAAATTGCGCAAGCTAGACCAGGGTCTGGGTCGGCAGGTAGCAGTGAATTACTTGGGATTACTTCAGTCTCGTAAGGGAGGAGGCGCATATGGCCGTAGGATCTAAGGTGGCGAATGTTCCGCCAGCGTTGGGAGAAACCAATTTTGATTGGTTGGGGCCGGTATATCGGGGTAAGGTGCGCGACAGCTACCTGACTGGAACCAAGCGAGTTCTGATAGCGACCGACCGGCTAAGTGCCTTTGATCGGATTATTTCGACGATTCCAGGTAAGGGCCAAGTGCTTACCGGAATGGCTGCTTATTGGTTTGGTCAATCCAAAGATATAGTGGCCAACCACCTGGTTGGAGTCCCAGACCCAAGCGTGATGGTGGTTAAGGATGTATCGATAATCCCTATAGAGGTGGTCGTAAGAGGCTTTCTTGCTGGCAGCGCTTGGCGCGACTACGAGGCGGGTAGGCTTGTCAGTGGCCATCGCATCGCCCCCGGTATGTCTCAGTTTGAGCAGCTACCAGCTCCGCTGGTCACACCATTTACAAAAGAGGCGGTTGGAAAGCACGATATGCCGATATCTGAATCCGAGCTGCTTGCCCGTGGGTTGGTCGGACGCGAACAATGGGAGGAGATTCGAGCAGCGGCCCTGAGGCTTTTTGAGCTTGGGACAAAGGAGGTCGCCAGTCGTGGATTGCTATTTGCTGACACCAAATACGAATTCGGCCTTCTAAATGGACAGATAGTTTTAGCGGATGAGATTCATACCCTTGATTCTTCACGATTCTGGGTTAAGGCGTCGTACGAAAATAACCTATCTGCGGGAGAGCCACCAGAGATGCTCGATAAGGAGCCCATACGACGCTGGCTCATCGAACGTGGATTTATGGGAGAGGGGCAGCCACCGGCAATCGAGGATGACTATAGGATGGCACTAAGAGCGCATTATGCAAGGAGTGCTGAGCATATAACAGGAGGTTCGTTTTCTTTCGATGACACCGAGCCAAATGAGAGAATCGCACGCAACGTCAGGGCTTTTCTCGCATCCAATCCGGAATAGCACAGCCAGGGGTCTGAATCGATATGAGAGTTATTGCATGGTTATCATTGGTGGTGATGATCGGGTCGTTTCTCTGTCGACCGCTTGCTGATCCCGATCTTTGGTGGCACATCACGGTTGGAAAATGGATCGTTGCTCACAAAGATGTACCTCATGTTGACTACTGGAATCTTTTCGGCGCAGGCAATCCGTGGAGGGCATACTCTTGGTCTAACGAAGTTGTCTATGCGTTGGTGGACACTTGGTATAAGCACACTGGACTCGCCTGGCTACAGCTTTTACTCGGATTAGCACTTGCTCTCACTATCATGTGGGTGTTTGGTGTGCTCGCTGGCGATTACTTTCTGGGTTCGGCAGTGGGAATTGTAGCTACGGTTGCATGTAAGTCACATTTTTCATTGCGGCCTCAAACGTTGATCTGGATACTTTTTACCCTTGTTATATTGTGTGCCGAGCTTAGTAATCGTCATGGAGCCAAGAAGCGCTACCTGCTCGCTTTATTTGCTCTGGGCTGCGCTTGGGCCAACACGCATATTTCGGCTATTTTTGGGGTTGTGTGCGTCGCACTCTGGCCGTTGACTGGCGGCCTGACGCGTCAACTTGCTTATCGAATCGGATTGCTTGTGGCATTTTTTGTGGCAGGGACTTTCATCTCCCCTTACTTAGGCGGGGAATGGCTAACGCTGCTGTCCAAGAGTGATCATATGTTTTCCTTCCGAAGTCTCGATGAATTCAAACTAGCAAATCTTAATCAGGTACCTACCTTGTGTCTTCTTTTTCAGGTAGTCGCTTTGGGAGTTTTAAGCTACTACTCAAGGCAGCTCCCGGCACTAGGAGGTATGCTTGTAGCGGCAATTATGATTGCAGTCGGAACGCTTGCAGTAAAATTTATCCCCTTTGCATGCATCGCAGTAGGTGCGCTAACTGCTGTTTGGTTGCGTTCTGCTGCGATTAATCGGGTAGATACAGCTTCCAACGGGCTGCTTAACGGATTGCTTTTATTAAAGAGATTCTTTGCTTCTCGCGACGCACAAACGCTCGGTGCGTGCGCTTTCTTTGTCGGTTGCATCGGCTGGGTTAATATCGCCAAAGCAACGAGGCAGCCGGTAAATTATTCAGCGACTCCCAAGTACGCAGTTGATTTTATGGAGGCTCACTCGCTGCAACATCCTGTGCTAAGTGATTTTATGTCGGGCGGGTATCTGCAATACCGTTGGAGTTCTCCAGCTGGCGAGCCTCGGCATCTTGTGCCCCTTGACGGTCGAACAAACGTGAATCGCCGCGACGTTTGGGAGAGTTACATGCACGCATTCAGGGGGAGTGAGAAGTGGCGAGACTACCTGGCTAAGGTTAATCCACAAACTATTATCTGGAGACAGGGGAGTCCTCTGGTGCCATTGCTGTTAGAGGCTCCGGAGTGGTGCCGGGTATTTGAATCAGGTAGGCGGGTGGATAGTTTTGCCATATTCATCAAGCGCGAGGAGTTTGAACGTCGTCAGGGAGAATTCACTTCTAGTGACTGCCAAGCCGAAGAAGACGGTCTTGCGGCAGATAAGGCGCCAGAGTCACCTAAGTCGGAAAAGCCGGTTTGTAAGGACTTGTGCGGAGATGGTGTCTGCCAAGAGATCGTGTGTATGGCGGTTGGCTGTCCGTGCCCTGAGTCGCCCAGCCAGTGCCCTGCGGATTGCAAGCAAGGGTAGTATCTGGCCAGTCAGCTTCATTCGTTTTTTTTAAAATGACTCGCGCAAGGAATAATGAGTCAGGCCGGATTTAGTTCCAAACGGTGCTGATACGAGGGCGTGATGATTTCGTGCCACGCAGACCACGCAGAGCATCGTCTGCGACATCACGTACCTCTTTAACGGTCATGCCGAGGCGTTTTGCTATATCTTCAACAGCCTCAGGAAGGCCACTTGACGGGAACAGAGCGGAAACCACCTCGCACTCAAGTTCGCGAAGTCCCTCTTTGGCCTCCTCAATTCTTTGAATGGTGGCTTGCTCCTTCTCAGCAGCGCTCTCCTCTCTTAAAGCCTCCGGCTTCAACTCGAGTAGCTCCTCTAGGGTCATATCAGTCATGGGTTGAGGAGCGGCTGCTTGAAGCTTTAGGGTAGGTAGTCCGATGTTAGAGCTCTTGACGCTCTTTAGTTTCGATTTGCGGGAGCTGGTGCTCGAAGATTTCGAGGGTGACGCAGAAGAACCAACGCCTTGTGGCGTATTGAGTGGGCTTACCTTAGCGGACGACTTGCGCCGAGTACTCATCTGACCCCGGAAATGTAGAACAGATACTTCCCCTACCTTACCAAGGAGAGTAGGGCTAAGTCAAATAAGGCCTTGTAACCCCCTTAATTTACCTTGAAAGTTTGCTCTAACTGGCAGTGAGTGTAGACTCTTTTTGGCTCATGTTTGTGAAGCTTTTTCGATGAAAAATATCAGTGCGGTTTTCAGATTTGTTCGCCAGCTAGCGCATTCTCAGGCGGCCGTAGAGAGTGGTGAGCTGAACCGGGCCAGAGATAGATTTTTTCTATCTCTTGGGCGACGGGCGCTCTGCTATGCCCTTGGTGATAGGGTCAGCCCCTCAGTGATACGGGAGGTAGAGCGCACGATAACCTGCGGAGCGAACGAACGTGCAGATGACTCAGCAGATACTGTGCCTGATTTTTTCTTTGATCAGCCTACATTATTAGGTTGGGCATATCAGGTGTGGAATACACCTGCGCGAGATGTAAATTCTTGGGCCATCAGTAAAAAAACCGAAAGGCGCAGCGAGGATGTTAATATCGGATTAGTGACTCAGGTGTTCACAGATCAATACATAGCAGATTTTATCGCCACACAGTGTATCGCCCGTTGGTTTGAAGATTGTGATGCCAGCCGGTCATTGCCGTTGATCTGTGATCCTGCAGTGGGGACAGGGCACATCTTGGCTTCAGTTATTAAGGTCGAGGCGACACGCGGGATAACGGCTAGTGATACAGCAGAGCGTCTTTTTGGTTATGATATAGACCCGCTTTGTGTAGTCATTGCACGTGTAGTGCTCTTCTGTGAGCTTATTCGGCACGGATTTGCTGGAGACCCAGTGGTATTGAGTGCCACTTTAATGGAGCAGTTTCGTGTTCTTGAAGCTCCCTATGGCTCTCTTGATCGCGCAGCTGGTTTTGGGCGTCAGCTCAGTGTCTTTGATATCATTGTCACCAATCCACCATACCTCGGTCGGCGTAAGATGCCGGCAGAGTTTCGTGATTTTCTCGATCGGGAGTATCCTGCTGCTAGTATTGACCTGTGTGCAGCTTTTTTACAGCGCTGCGTAGAGCTACTTGCACCCAAGGGAATGCTCGGGGTGATCACCAGTGATAAGTGGCTGAGATTAAAACAGTACTCAGCGCTGCGCAGTGGCAGGGGTGGTTTTAAGGGAGTATTTGGAGAATTGACGATTGATAGCGTGCATGACCTGGGACCGCGCGCATTCTCTAATGTGTCTGACCTGCATGACGGGATGAGAGCAGCGATTCTTGTGGGAAGTAGGCGTGCGCCAAGTCCCGACCATAGCGTCGCCTATGTGACTCTATCAACGACCACAACGCGAGCAGAGAAAGAGCGGCTTCTTCAAAAAAATGCAGAGGAACTGAAGCTTTTAGGGCATGCTACTAATATCTCTCAATCAGACTTGGAGCATGGCGGGAACGTCTTTATAAGGGCGAGCGGTCTTCCGACGAGCTTCTGCAAGATTACCTCAAAAATTCAGGACAGCGCGGATGTGGTGGTAGGCGTTCAGACGAGCGATGATGCCCGATTCGTCAGGTATGTTTGGCAACCCCCTGAGGATCGCAGCGGTTGGCGCGTGCATTGTAAGGGCGGCGGTTATGGACGCTGGGCTGGGTTAAATCGGTGGATAATCAATTGGAAGTCCGGTGCCGCCGAGTTTTTAAAAACAGGAAAATCTCATCAGCGAGCCGAGCACTGGGCTGAGAAGGAGGGCTGGGTATACACTTGGTTTGCCAACGGGAGTCTAGGAGTTCGTCGCAAGGAGGTTGGGTGGACTATCGGAAGAGCGGCAGCCGGAGGCATATTTCCCAAGGACCCACGAGCAGTTGCTTTCATGAACTCGCGGATCGCATCGGCTGCTATTCGCAGCATAGGTGGGAAGATTCAGCTCCCGGAGGGCACTGTTAGAGCTGTGCCCGCACCCAGCTCGTTTGAAGTTGTTGACGCCAGCCTGATATCACTAGCAGTTGAGCTAAAGGAGCAGATCGCTGCAGCAGAATTGACAGAGGCGCGATTTAGTCCTGGCATGATCCCACATATTGAGTCTCTCTGGCATTTAGAAGCGTTGTTGTTGGTGGTTGAGGGTGTGCTAGAGGATCAGGTTGAGCGGAACCTGGATTTAGGCGGGTCTGAACAGAGGGGGCTGGTCTCCCGCCTAGGTATGATGGCCGGGTGGTACAGACCAACTGTGCCGCTCGATCAGCACGCAGCCGGCAAGCGCATGCCGGAGAGGTACAGGGATTTTATCCAGCGGTGTGCTGGAGAGCTTTGGGGGCGAGAGGTAGTGTCAGTAGCACGTTTGTCATATGCCGAAATGGTGTCAGTAGTGCGATCGGGAAAGGTAGAGGATCTGATAGATTCGAATTGGATGTTTCCGTCTAGTGGAGTTGTAGAAACATTTTGCAGGGCGTTCCGGCTACATCCATTTGACGCGGTGGAAAAGTTAAGAGAGCTGTTACTGCAGCCAAGTCGAATGGGTCAAAGGATATACGGGGCGCATATTGCTAAATGCTTAATAGACACGGTCCTTAGGCAACTAGGGCACAGGTGGTGGTGCCAGGCTGAGACTGATATCGACGGTCATTTTGAAGTTTTATTGTTCGATGATGTGGTATCTCTTGCCCGTGATACCCTTGCGGGAGGATATGATCCGGAGATATTAGGAGAACCACTGGAGCGCTGGGTGACACGGGTGTTGGTAGAGTGGCATGATAGCTACTTTCTTCGAGCATCTCCCTTGATCTGTGTATCCGGTGGCCGGGGCGATAAAGTAATGCTCAGAAAAGACAGTAGAGACGGATAGCTCTATGCGCCGCTCTGTTTCTTTTGATCCGGTGTCTGTCTAACGCAAGCGTTTATGAATTCACTTATTGTTTACCGAGATGAAGGGTGGGAGAGCAAGCGCATCACTTTGTTCGGAGAGCGAGCAAGGTTCGCTTATAATGCAGGAGCCAGCCAAGTAGGCGCACAGGTGCACGTGGCTCTATTTGGGGGGGATAAGGGTCTCGGGACGATTGTCGAGGCTTCGAGGGAACGCGTAGTTATTGATCTTACGTGGATGGGTCCCTCGCTCGAGCTGCGCGCAATTGACCTAGTAGTAGGTTTGTCTCGTCCGCAGACCACCAAGAAGGTCATTCAGGCCGCTGTAATGGCGGGAGTGCGTTCTCTGCATCTCGTGCACCTCTCCTCTGGCGAAAAGAGCTATCTCGATGCTCACCTTCTTGAGGAGTCAAACCTGCGCACCGAGGTTGTAAAAGCCCTTGAGCAGATATGGGAGGGGAATTATCCCGAGATTCGTGTCCATGGTCACTTTGGCCGGTTCGTCGCGGCGCATAAAAGTCTTCTCTCGACATCAGACCGGGCGATGAGGGTGGTAGCAGAGCCCGGAGGGGTCGCCTTAGGTGCACGACAGTGCACTCTAAGCAGCGCTGCCGTGATTGCAGTAGGCTCTGAGGGTGGATGGAGTGAGAAAGAGTTAACTACCCTAACAGATTTGGGTTTTGTGAAAGTAGGACTAGGTACTAGGGTGGTCCGGGTCGAGGTTGCGCTGCTTTATCTGCTTGGGCAGACCCTGACTATCGAGTAGCAGATCTTTTGGGCGCAAAAAACGTCTCTATGTAGCTGGATTACTGGCTTTTAAAGAAACGGCCACAGAGCCTTGATACCCTGTTCATTTTTTTGGTCAGGTTGCCCCTCTGCTTGCATCTATATCCAAACGGGGAGAATAAGAAGGGACTAATCTAAGAGCTTCTATCAGAAGTGACGTTGTTTCTAATCTTTTCGTGGTTTGTGCCGACGCTAGGCTGTGGGCAAATGGACGGATGTTCTGCTTAGTATTTTAGGTTGAAGTTAGTGAGCACTAAGGCGTCTCTCGTTTGGGCCGCAACTGCTTGCTGATTTGGAGTCTGTAAAAGGTTTATGGCGCTTTCTCAAAAGGGGCCTCAATACAATCGACTGAGAAAGGGGAGAGCTCCGGCCATACCACTTGAGGTAATGGCGGCAGGTGGAGTTGCTTTGTTCGTAGCAGTCGTAGCCTTAGCGATCCACCTACTTCGTGCGCCAAGTGATGCAGCAGTGGATTCATCGCAGGCGTCAGTAGAGGTTTTCACTACAGAGATTTTAGTTCCGATAGATACTGTCCAGGTGGGTGTCGCCCTACAACCAGAGCTGTTTCGGAAGGAAACTCGCGCAGAGGACCAAGTAACGGGAGATATGGTGCGCGGGCTCGACGAGTTGAAGGGGATGTATTCGCGCGGTGTTTTATTCAAGGGACAGCCGATTTTAAAGGCGGCACTCACAAACAAACAGCCAGTGCATGTGCTCACTGCGTTGCTACCTAAAGGATACCGAGCGGTAGCCATTCAGGTTGAGAATCCACTACTAGACAACGTAGATGGGTGGGCACAGCCGGGGACTGATGTAGATCTAGTTTGGATAACTTCAATGTTTGGTCGTGAGATGGCGTCGATCCTAGCTGGGCCAGTTCGAGTGCTTGCATCAAACAAAGCAACCGAGTGGTCAGCGGCGAAGAAAGCCACTGAGCAGGGTGATAAAATAGTTACAGTTACGCTTCTGCTGACCGTGCGCGATGCCGTCAGGGTTAGTCTTGCTGCTATGTACGGTAAGGTCTCTCTGGGGCTCCGTGGTCTAAACGATCGACGACCTAACGAAGGTGCACGCCCCTTATCCTCAGTAGTAGAAGAACGTGCTTCAAAGCAACCCGCACCGAGCGTGCTTTCAGTTAAGATACTCGACCCAAAATCACGTGGCGCAGAGGTCCGTAAGTACGATACTACTGGCCGACGAGTCACTGAATAGTATGTCCTATAAAAGTGGGGAGATAGCGATTAGGTAAACCCAGCTTCATTTATTTTTTAAATAATGAAGGAGAATAACTTGGCGCAGCCAGAGTTTTTTGTCTTCTACGGCTCAACTTGGCTACTCCAAGATCTCACTAGCTCAGGATTTGGATTTAAGAGACCAACACGGTTTAGCGTCGCCGCACCCTTTGTTGCGCGCTCTTAATCAACTGATAGCTCCTCAAGGATTAGATCGCCTCTGTTGGCATCAAGGGTGGCTAAGCCGCCTACAGGGATCGTTGCGTTGTCGGCCGTGTGGCCAAATGGCAGACCCAAAACAATTGGTTTTCCAAGAGGCGCTAAACGGTCGATCACCACATCTTTAAGGGTTTGTTTCTGAGCAGCATCAGGACCTCGATATTCGCACCGTTCAAAGAGTCCCAGCGCGAATCCACGCACTCTTTGGAGCGCTCCAAGGTTAAGTAATTGAGTAAGGAAGCGATCGATACGGAACGGCGTCTCGCCGACATCTTCTAGAAAAAGGATTGAATCTTCTAGAGATGGAAAAAATCGCGTTCCTAGAAGAGAGAGTAGCACCGATAAATTTCCACCAATCAAGCGGCCACTTGCGACGCCGGCGTTGAGAGATTCAATCGGCTTGGTTGGTTGATACCCTTTAAGGATAGAGCCAATTGAATCCGAATGGCCCGTTATGATTTGAATCATCTTATCCCAGGTGAACTCACTACAGCTCTGATCGACGAGCGATTCCAAAGTTGGACCGTGAAAGCACAGTAGGTTGCCATCGAGAGCACACCCGTATAGGACTCCGGTTAGGTCACTTGAGCCCACAAATATCTTGGGATACTTGGTTAGCTCATTAAATGGGGCGGCGTGCATGATGCGGCCAGAGCCGTATCCGCCTCTCAGACAAAAGATAGCTTTGATGGAAGGTGAGCTGAGTGCCTCCGAGAGGTCTGATAGTCGCTGGGAGTCGAGACCAGCCAAGAACCCGTTTCGCTCTCTGGCGTAGCTGCCGATCTGAACCCGAAATCCAGATTCTTCAAGCCGCTGCGTCGCTCGATGTATAATATCATCGGAGCTAGGTGGGCTTGCCGGTGCGATAATCATGACCGTATCGCCTTCCTGGAGTCGTGGAGCTTTTTTTAGGTTAGGAATGGTTCGCGGCGGATGCAGTAACATGTTTCAGAATTGTGCTCCGACTGGTAGTATTCGGCAAGCGGTAACTTGTGCTCGGAGTGCAATACGCTGTTGTCGATCTGGTAGGAATTTCTAGAGGAAGAACCTTAGAGCGTGTAACAGAATGAATCTCCAGGCGAGGCTGTGCGAGAGTTGCGTCTGTAGCCAGCCGTAGAGGATCGGCGTTTTGTTGCGCGCTGCGATTAGTTTTGAAATATATCGGGATGTTTACCATGCCTACCGTGACTGTCTTTTCACGAACCTTTTTTTGTGTGTGCCTGTTATTTCTATGTGCAGCGTGCTCGGTGCGAGCACGTGACGCAGGAGGAGTGTCAGCAGCTGGGCTTACACCCACTGAGTGGGCCTCCCTTAGTAAGCCAGGTCCATCTCATCGTCTGTTGCAGACTTTTGTCGGAGACTGGGACGTACAGCTGACTTTTTGGAGTGATCCCAAAGCCGCTGGTGAAACGTCAGCCGGCAGGTCCCAGATATCATGGATTCTTGGAGGACGTTTTCTGCAAGAGCAATTTAGTGGCCGAATAGGCAGCGAGGATTACACCGGCGTGGGGATAATAGGCTATGATAATGGGTCACGGACGTTTAAGACCGTCTGGGCTGATTCTCTCAATACTGCTTTAACAACAGCCTCCGGACGTTATCACCCAGATACCGGAACTATCTCGCTAGAGAGTCAGGTGTACGATCCGCTTCTCAGTGGAACAAAAACGATCTACTCTAAATTACAGATCAACTCCCCAGATTCCTACACATTCTCTATGACCGACAAATCTCCGGAAGGAAAACATTTTACATCTTTTGAAATGCGCTACACGAGAAGAAGCTAGGGGGAAAGGTCCGCCAAGGTCCCGGCGTTCTCTGGTCTCGCGCAGCCAACTACCGTTTCTAGGATTATAGTTGCATCCAACGGTCAGGTTATTGACATCTCAACATAGTACCTCAGGTTCGAGCGCCAAAAGAACGACCTGTTTAGCTACTGCAGTCTAGTAATTTCAAGTGGTTAGCAGGCGTTGGGGTTTGGATCGATCCGTGAATTTACACGGTGAGGGGAGCATGTGTCTTTGAGCCAAACAGTTCCTCAGCACTGCTTGATACGGTGGAGAGATTTGTAAATGAAAGACCCAAAACAAACCAGCTACATTATGCACCGGGTCGCTCCGCAGTGTGGCAGAGTCCGTTCTATTAATGGCTCCTTGGTCGTTGGCCTGATCGCTGCATTTGTTGTTCTAGTAATCGGATTAGCGAGTAGCGATCACCCATTACGATTCATAAACATAGAGGGTTTGCTGATTGTGCTCGGTGGAACTATTGCCAGCACGCTGATTCAATTCTCGATTGCAGACCTAAAAAGCGCTTTGGAAGCGTTCCGTTCAGCAATAGTCACTACACCATCCACTGCACGTGAGCGAATGGATACCTTGATGCAGTTGTCGCATAGCGTCAAACAACAGGGAATTTTGGTGCTTGAGGAGCAAGCTCAGGATGAGGCTGACGAATTTTTTCGGCTAGGATTGATGCTGGTGGCAGATGGGACAGCGCTAGATGATACCAAGCGAATTTTGAGAACTGAGATGGAGAATTCGCGCGAGAGTGAGTGGCGTTCAGTGCAGGTGTGGGAGACCATGGGAAATTTTGCTCCAGCGATGGGCCTAATCGGCACATTACTCGGTTTGATTCAAATGCTGAGTTCTATGGCAGACACACAAACTATGGCATCGGCGATGGCGATGGCTCTAGTAGCAACTCTGTACGGAACGGTTAGTGCTAACCTCTTCTTCTTTCCGATTGCCGGAAAGCTGCGAGTAATCTCTCAAGAGCGAGAAATATGTAAGAGCGTTACGCTTGAAGGCTTGCTCAGCCTCTCTCGACTAGAAAATCCGATGATGCTTGAGCAGAGGCTCCAAAGCTTCGCTAGTGCGGCGATCAAGGGGTAAATAATGAACGGACGCTCTTCAGTAGACCGGAGAATACTACGGGCGTTCTATACCCAATATATCTCTGTATTGCTGATACTCCTGGTGTTTTGCATAGGACTTGTTGGATCAAACAAACAGGTACCGGGCGTTGGTAGAGCTCAACTGACCAATTTATCGGATAGAACTGCTATTGGGTCGCTCAGGCTAGCCAACGCCTTCTCCAAAGATGCATCGTCGGAATTGCTAGTGGCAGCGGAGCTGAGCGCCATCCGTGAGACATTACTCAATCACGATCTGCGGGGGGTCTTCACATTATACATGCACATAGGCTCTGACCACGAAATTAGCGCTGAGATAGCCGCTGCTCGAGTAACTGCTCTGCGGTCAACTCTGACTGCGCAAGGTGTTCCGGCAGATGCTGTCGAAGTATTAGTAGAGCCGACAATGCTACCAAGCTCTGATCTGCAAATCTCTTTTGAGTCGATGGAGAGACGCCATGCGGCTTTATAGTGCGTCTAAGAGGCGAGAACCGACGGGGTTAACCTCGGATTCATGGCTGCTCAGCTTTGGGGATCTTTTGACACTCTTAGTCTGCTTCTTCCTACTTTTGACGCCTCACGCCAGTTCTCATGCCCCACTAAGTCAAGGGAACCAACACGTTAAAGACCTAGGGGCAACACAAATGTCCCTTGGCACCGACCTTGCTTCTAGC
>JBKCMS010000129.1:0-19868 GCA_046300175.1 Pseudomonadota bacterium
TCGGCTCAAAGATAGATTTTCGGACCGGAATGTATCGCGATACGATTTAAGCCCCGAAAATCGATTTTTGAATTCGCCCTTCGGGCCCGAAAAATCACCATTCTCGGCGCTCTCGCGACGCAGTTTCATGAAATATGCGGGCTAAGGTTTAAGCGCTAAGCGCTTAAGTCAGCCCGCATTTAGTTCGTATTGCTGCTCAATGCAGGTTGAGCGCCAGAGCCTAAAGTAAAGAGTTAGCCCCGTGGGGTAGTATCCTGGCCGTCCTTGATTCCGTCTCCGTCGGTGTCTGGATTGCCTGGATCAGTTCCGAACTTTGATGGCTCGAATTGATCGTATAGGCCATCATTATCGGCATCTTCACGCATTCTATTAGCATGCAGTTTGAAGTTGTTTAAAAGGTACTTGATGAATACTTCCGCCATAGCCGCGTAGCCTTTTGATGTAGGATGAACATTGTCCGGCGATAGCAGGCGTTTGCTGACCTGATCAAAACGCAGATCTGCCGGATACTCCGGGGTTCCTGATTTTAAGATTAGAGCGTCTAATTCCTTTACCCAGGGTCCCTGTGAGCCCCGATTGGGGTACATCAAAACCGCAGTAACTACCAAGGGCTGGGTGTACCCAAGCGCTTGAACCTTGTTGGTGATCAACTCCCGAGCACGTTTGATATTACGCAGAGCTGCCTCGGGTAACCCGAATAGCCAACGATCGTTACGTCCTAAGTCAAGAATCACGAGGTCAGCCTCAACCAGGCTATTTGCTAGCGGTGAGTCTGCCGCTGAATTAAAAGCCTTTCGTATACGGCCGAGGAGCTGTTGGGTTCGCAAACCTGGTATCCCTTGATTGACGAATTGGACCTCTGGAAAACGCTCCTGCGCACGAAGCACGTAGCCACCTTGATTGTCGTTTTTGGTGTCCCCAGTGCCGAAAACTAGGCTATCGCCGATGACGACGACTGAGGCTTTGCCATCGCAGTTTAGGTCGGGAAGTTTGCCAACCTGGGGGCATGCATGAGCAAGCTGCGGAGCAGCAGCGAGAAGTAGCAACTGAACAGTAAAGATAATGATTCTCTGCATAACGCCCTGTTTTATAAGCCGTCCATGACCCTGCGTTGAGTCTGACGGTACCAAAAATTAACCCTTGATTGCAACGCGCAGGGGCCACCAGTTATGAATCCGGCAAGAGCCAGTAGAGTTGCAGTTGTTTAAGTAACTACCTGAAGTCACAGGGTAAAATACTGGATGTTCCTCAAATCCATAGTTAGACCCTGCGCGAGTGACTACTTAAAAAATGAGGGAGGCTGGATTTATTAAAAGTCCGTTCAAGCGCAACAGGCAGGGCTTTTGTCAAAAAACGCGTTATGGCTAACGATCCGAAAACGCAACTGCCTTGGTATAAAAACCGGCTTCTCCCGCAAACAGTACGGTGTAGGCTCTTCCTGCCCCGGCGCTGACAGTTACCGAGCCAGCAGGAAGTCCATCAGCGGCTCTGCGGCCCGCCACTCGAATATCCCCAACAGAAGTAGCCAGGTACTCTGAGTTCTGCCCAAAGCCCACCAAAACGCTCTCACCAGAGGAGATTGAGACCTGTAATGCGGACGCACCCACAACTCCGTTCACCACTCTTATAACTGAGCCCGATATATCTTGTGGAACAGAATCCTCGATTAGACGAGCCCGCAATCCTATATTTTGAATGTCTCCGTAAAGCAGAATCGAGTAGCGATCCGAAGACGAGGCAGTAACGGAGAATGACGCTAATACGTCCGCTGGGTTTAGTGTCCTCGTTAACGAGAGAACTTGAGAGCCACTTGATAGTGAACGATATCCTTTATCTCCAGCAAAGAATTGCTGAGAAACAACAGGGCTGCCCCCAAGAGAAGAGATGACATCAACTGGAGCGGCATCGAGCGCTGCGTGAAATAGACGCACTCCGTGGCTACTATCGTTGCCACCCCCGATTCCACCGCCAGAGCTACTTCCACCACCACCGCCACCACCACAAGCTGTCAGCAGTAAGGTTAAGGCCAATAAGAGTGTTGTCAGAGTTGTCGGAGCTGCTCTTGTATCAATGCGTAGACTCATAACTGTTTCCTAAAGTATCTTTAGTTCTTATCCGCCTAATGCCTCACTGACTACCTGCGCGATGGCATCGTACCCAGACGAGTTGGGGTGCAAGCCCTCTGGAAGATTGTACAGCTGGCATGCCTCAAGGTCAGGGCATGCAGACCTAAATTTCTGTTCGACGTCGGCGACTGCAACCGAGTTTACTACTGCAAGGTCGCGAATAATTGAGGAGTAAAGAGTCGTGAAAAGCGCCAAAGGTGCACGATTAGCCACTGGAGGCGGGAGTGTGTTGAGCAGTATACCTTTTCCCTCTGCACGGGCGACATTAATTAATCGCTGAAGAGCTATTCGGTATTCGCGACCTTCAACACGGTGGATGGCATCGTTGGTACCCTCCATTATGACAATCGTATCGACGTCCCCTCCGATCACAAATGAAGCAGCTCGTGCAAACCCATCCCAGATCAGGCGCTCTCCCGGGACTCCGCCGTTCTCAACGCCGGCGCTGACGCTGGCGCTTAATCTCTTGGGGTAACCCCCGGCAAGGCCTATATCATCGATAGTCTCAACATATTCCCCTGGGTTCAGGCCGTCACCCACTCCGTAGGTGATGCTGTCACCAAAGGTAAGCACATTCACAGTGCCATCTCCTGTTACATCGGTGATCAGCCCGCCCTGCTGAGCTTGAGTCGCCAACGGCAGCGAAGAAATCAGCAAGGGAATTATTAAAGCGACGGTTTGACGGACAACACGCATGGGCATACTTATTCCATTTAGTTTTGCAGGCGTGGGATACTATCTGATAGAGGCGCAAGAGAGTAAAGTCGTTGGCCGATTTTGGGTGCAAGTCTCTGAGATAGCGTTATTATTGGAGTGCCTGACCCGGATTGGATGGTATCCAAGGGCGTCATCATTAGCGGTCCGTGACTCCTCTTGTGTTGCCGGCGAATGTAGCAGTATCTTCAGTTGCATATAGATGAGGAGAAAGGTTGATGGAGAGGACTTTGTTCAATACTATGCTACACACCAGAACTACTCTGTTGATCATGTCGGCAGTCTGTCTGGTCCTTATATCTCACAGTGCAGTAGCCCAGAGTACGCCGGTAACACGCAAGGTGTGGACAATAGCTGAGGTGCTCGATGCTCGCCAATTCAGGACTATTGCCAAGAGACCAAAGTACTGTCAGGGAGGGCTTTTCAAGCCGTGTGTTTGCCCCAAGGATGTGCCGTCGATAGTTCAGTATCGTCCGGCGATAGCCGAGTGTGGCGGGAAGGCAGGGATCGTTTTGTCCGGTAAGTATAAGGACGTTTTTAGCGTAGTAGTGCGCGATCGTGAAAACAAAGATCGCTGGCCAACCACCGGAATTAACGGGTGCACGGCGTATGAGCGAGACGTCCTCGCGCTCAACAAATGCAGCGCCTTTAAGATGCAGAAAATGATCGAAGTTGAGGATAGTAGGGGCGATGCCAGTGTTCACTGTCTCGGAGCTAGTGGCTATTCAACTCTGTTTAAGCGGGTAGTTAGAATGACGGCAAAGTTAGCCGATATTCCCAATTCAACAGCGGACCCTCTGGCCAGGTGGTGTCTTAAGGGACCAGTTGAGCCCTTGAATTAGTGGGGTTTATAATCCGCAGCGGTTTGCTAAGAGAGAGAGCACTTAAATACCGAGTCTGCGAAGCTTTGATCTATATCTTGTTCCGAGTTGGAACAGGCCTCAGAAGAGGGGATGGGTACGCGTACCTGCGCAAATAGGGATCTAAGCTCCGCCTCTAATTCGCAGAGTAGTGTAATAACCTTGGTTATATTCTGACCGCAAAGATCCTGGGCGCCTTGCGCGATTACCACTTCATGGGCAAGAGCCTGAATCTCACGGTGGCGACGGCAGTGCTCGTCGTTAAAGATGCGGAGCGCCTCTCGATCTGGGTTAGTTTCCAGGCCCGATTGGCAGAATCGGTTAACAAATGAGTCTAGCTCACAGCTGGCAGTAGAGAGCTGATCGATTAGAGCGAACACTCTGTGACTTGCTGCATTGGTTTCGGTCAAGACGCTGGTTAACTTCTTAATCGCATCAGGGATGTTGGTAGAAGTCATCGTAATCTGGGCAGGATCAAACCCTGCGCGTATTTTGTTCAATGAGGAGTAAAAAGCGCCGAGAGCTTCAATGCTCTTGGGCGCTAGCAGCTCGGTTAATGCCACGCGCAGATCGAATGACTGATCATGACCATTCTCGAAAATCTCCGTAGGCTTTCTGCGCTTGCCGGCACGTTTAGTTGGTGCAGCAGCGATATCTCTATGTTTGCGTCCCATGTGGCTCCTAATTTAGCGAGTTCGTGTTGCGGTAGCAGCTTCCTTTGCGCGCCTTGTGAAGATCGCATTCATTTTTTCTTGCAGGGCCTCAAGAGTAAACGGCTTAACTATGTATTGGGAAACTCCGGCACTCGCTGCTTCGAGAACGTTTTCGCGCTTAGCCTCCGCTGTGACCATTAGGAAAGGAGTTGCTTTGTAGCGCTCATTCGCACGAACCCGTTTTAGGAACTCAAGTCCCATCATATTCGGCATATTCCAGTCGGAGATGATGAATTGAAATTCAGCTTTCTCTAGTTTAGCTAATGCGTCCAGTCCATCCGCAGCCTCCGTAATGTCATGATACCCCAGCGCAAGAAGGGACTTTCGTACTATGTGACGCATGGTCGCGAAATCATCAACGATCAGAATTTTCATATTGGGGTCGATATTTGTATGCATAGTCAGCCTCGTTACTAAAGTATTTTCGACGCTAGTTCTACTCAGCTTGATGGTCGGGAAATTGGCCCGAAAAATTGCGTTTGGTCGCCATTTTGCGCCATCTTTCTTCATTGGTCACAGGAATACGCTCAGGCCCCTTATGGCTCCAATACTCAGGTAGAGGGGAGTTGTGAGAGTGTTTTTTATGTGCAGGAGTTTTACATAATACGTCTCCCGGTTCAGCGATATAAGTCAGCCAATAACTAGCTGCCTGAAAATCCTCAGCGACAAAAACCTGCTCCAGCTTTCCCTCCTGATTGATGCGGTAAACAACAAATGGGGACTTCCAATCCATACGAGCTATTCCTCCGTCTTATGGGCGAGGCTGCACTGAGGCAAATCCACGCGGGTTATTGTTTGCAAATCCTGAAATCTCTTGAGCGATCTGGGCTAGAGGTAAAACGAGAGGACTCAATCCAGCCTCAACAATGGCACCAGGCATACCCCAGACTGCGCAAGATGCTCTGTCCTGCACGATCAGCTCACCTCCAGCCTTGGCTATAAGCTCGGCACCCTTTAGGCCATCTTGCCCCATCCCGGTTAATACGATCCCCAGAGCGCTCGTCGCATACACCTTAGCAACCGATCTAAACAAAACATCCACTGCTGGTCTGCATGAGTTCTCTGGGGGGCCTTCATGCAATCCGATCAATACTCGACCGAGTAGGCGCTTCACTTCCATGTGCAAACCACCTGGTGCCAAATAGATCGTTCCTGGCCTTACCTCTTGGGCGTGCTGCGCCTCGACTACAGGAATGGGTGATATTCCATTAAGACGTTCAGCCAGGAGAGTGGTGAATACCGGAGGCATGTGCTGAACGATTAATACCGGAGTCTGCAGATTAGCTGGCAGGCGGGGAAGCAGATCAGCGAGCGCATTTGGTCCACCGGTTGAAACACCAATTGCGATAACTTCTCTGTTTCGCACTTCAGAGTTGCACTGGAGGCGTTCCGGGGGCTGTGCATAGGACCTGACGTGCACCTCTGCCGAATGAGCTTGTTGTGCGCCAAAAAGCCCTTTGATCTTCCTTATAAGTTCATCGCCGACCACATCTCTTGTGTTCACCCCGTGGCTTGAGGGTTTCGTGACATAGTCTGATGCCCCTAAAGCCAGAGCTTCCAGAGTGTGAGAGGCGCCATCAGCTGTAAGCGAGCTGCACATGATAATAGGAACTTGGTGCTTGCCTTGGCGGATCTTCTGGACAGCCTCGAGTCCATTCATCTCTGGCATCTCGATATCCATGGTGACTACGTCTGGCTGCAGAGCCTGCACCTGCTCGACAGCTATCTTGCCATTGCTTGCAGTGCCGACCACTTCAATTTCGGGGTCTGACGCTAAAAGGTCTCCGAGAACTTTGCGGATTACCGCCGAATCATCTACTAAGAGAACCTTAATTCGTTTCATAGTTTGATTTTCTAGCAGGGACTTTCATCTGGGACTTCCAAACAAGGCCTTGCTCTCCCCAAGAAATTGCTTCGGAATAAAAGCGCTGGCACCTAAGTATTAATGTCAAATTTTATAGATCATCGTGTATTTAGTGGATAAACAGGGCAGTGCCGTCATACGACTAAAAGTTAACTAGCTGGAAACCGATCTGAAAAAACGATTCAAAGAAGCTATTACCCATAAAGTTATCCAGCGAGGATGACGAAGTCCCCTAAGCTGTAGCGTTATCCAAAAGTCCGTATCGAATCCCGGCTCTTGGAAAATGCTATCGATTCGCGGAAGCGAATCAAATTAATAACCTATAGTGATGTACGGCAAATAACTTGCCAGTTTACTGGCACCCACTTTTGCACGTTACTGTGGTCGGTGGGGAGCGAGGGGCAGCTGTATGAGTGAGCAAGACGAGTTACTCGTTGATTTCTTGGTAGAAACCAAGGAGAGTCTCGACCATTTGGACGAGGAACTGTTAGCCTTGGAGGCTAGTCCCAGTGATAGAGACCTGATCAATAGTATCTTTCGTCGACTACACACGATTAAAGGTGTATGCGGGTTCTTGGACCTGCACAAATTAGAGTCGGTTACACACGCAGGGGAAACATTACTGGGTGAGTTGCGCAGCGATCAATTAAAGGTAACTGATGTAATTATCAGTTTGCTGCTCAAGCTTTGCGATGCGATCAGAAATATAACCGAGTCGCTTGAGCAAACAAAGACAGAGGGTGTGCTTGATTGTTCGCAGCTTGCCTCCGACCTGCTAGCAGCCTCGAAGCCGGAATCGGCGCCAACCGACAAAAGTGAGCAGCTCTCCCTCGATGATGAGTTTGAAGCGTTGCTAGACCAACGAGCCGGAGATATTGCATTAGCGCCGGAGACGCCGGAGCCCAGCATCAATCAGACAGCAGTAGAGTCAATCCCGTTACAGAGCACACAAAGCCCGGCGGCGGATGTGCCTGAAGCGAGCAATCAGCGCGGCGCGGTGCAGGACTCATCTTTGAGAGTCGATGTTCAACTTCTGGACCATCTGATGAATCTGGCGGGAGAGCTGGTCCTCGCGCGCAACCAGATCCTGCAAGCCACTAAAGCCGTGGATGACCCCAATTTCAGGTCAATAACGCAGCGACTGAACCTGGTGACCTCTGAGCTTCAAGAGGGGGTAATGAAGACCCGCATGCAGCCGATCAGCACAGTTTGGGGGAAGTTTCCAAGAGTTGTGCGGGATTTGGCGATTAGCTGCAAAAAGCAGGTTCGTCTTGAGATGCACGGCAAAGAGACAGAGCTCGACAAGACGCTAATTGAGGCGATTAAGGACCCTTTGACTCACATTGTTCGCAACTCAATAGATCACGGTGTCGAGCTGCCGGAACGGCGCGTAGCAGTGGGTAAACCTGCTGAGGGGTGCATTACTATGGGAGCCTTCCAAGAGGGGGGCTACGTTATTATCGAAATTGTTGACGATGGAGCAGGACTGAATACCGACAAGATTAGAGAAAGAGCCATAGAGCGTGGACTGATAACACGCGATCGGGGTCAGAGCATGTCGGAAGGGGATGTTCACCGGTTGATCTTTGCACCAGGCTTCTCAACAGCTGATACGATCACTAATTTGTCGGGTCGCGGAGTAGGAATGGACGTTGTCAAGTCCAGCGTAGAGAAGATCGGTGGTCACGTTGATATTCAGAGCTGGGCAGGGGAGGGTAGTACGATTAGGTTGAAGATTCCACTTACCCTTGCAATCATCCCTGCGCTGCTGCTCTCGTGTAGTGGTCATAAATTTGCCGTGCCACAAAGCGCCATTACGGAGCTGGTTCAATTTAGTGCTTCGGAGCGCGCGGGAGTTTTATCATGGGTGGGAGATTACCCCTTCTATCGCTTGCGCGAAGATTTGTTACCAATTGTGTTCCTCAATAAGCATCTTGAGTTGCAGGCCCAAGAGCGTGACGGTGAGTCAGCGCAGGTCATTGTAGTGATGGACTGTGATGGATGTCGATTTGGGGTGGTAGTTGATCAGGTGCATGACACTGAGGAGATCGTTGTTAAGCCTCTGGGAAGGGTGCTCGGTGCGATACAAACATATGCAGGCGCTACGATTTTAGGAGACGGGCAAATCGCGCTTATTCTTGATCCAGTCGTCTTAGCGAAGGAAGCACGTGTCGAGCAGCAAGAATCCAAAGCTGAATTGCTGGCAAGAGAGAGTGAGCAGAGTGCCAAACAGGGCGATAAGCAGCTTCTTGTAGTGCAGGTGTCTGACGATACCCGAGCGGCGATCCCTTTACATTTGGTAAAGAGACTTGAGGAGTTTCGAGCTGAGCAGATAGAGAGAGTGGGCGGCGCGCCAGTTGTACAGTATCGAGGCGCGATACTGCCACTACTTGATGTAGCCAAGGTCCTGCAAGTCGCGACAGCTAACTGGCAGAGTGGAAGCGTGGTGGTGGTCGGAGAAGGAGATCGTATAGTTGGGCTTCAAGTGCGAGCGATTGTGGATGTATCAGCTGACATCAGCGCGGAGCAACCTGTTTACGGTAAGCCCGGCATACAGTCATTTGGGGTCATTCAAGGCAAGGTAACGGCAATGCTCGATATCAATCAGCTGATGACGGCGCTGGGTGAAGGCAGCAAAGGAAGTGCCCCTGAAAATGAAGTCCGCGGAGTGGAGGTAGAAGTATGAGCCCACAATCATCAAATGCGCCTGCACAACTAGTCACTTTTCGCACAGGTGATTACCACTTTGGAGTCGATGTGCTTGAGGTTCAAGAGGTGCTCAAGCAGCAGCAGATGACCCCTGTGCCACGCGCTGCTGCTGAGGTACGTGGATTGATAAATCTACGTGGGCATATCGTTACAGCTATCGGCATGCGAGAGAGGCTAAGGCTCCAGCCGCTTGATGATATTAGCCAGCAGATGAATCTAATCGTATCTCTCAGAGATGGCGCCGCCAGTTTAGTAGTCGATTCGGTTGGTGATGTGATTAGTCTTGATCCTAAAAGATACAAGCCTAAGCCAAGCACATTATCGGCGCCGCTACTTGAGATGGTGAGCGGCGTGTATCAGCTCGACCACGGACTGTTGCTACATATTGATGCAGAGGCGGCAGTGAACTTATTTGGGGATGATCAGCGTGATAGCTAACACTCAATTGTCAGCTGCTTCAAACGGAGCGGCACGCCGCGTCCGGCAGCAATCGGTTCCGTTCAGATTGGGTCTACTAGTCGGCGGTAGATCTACAGACCCCGTTCTTGCGACGCCAGGATATTCAGACGGGGTTGCTTGATGGAGAAGATAAAACTTCTATTAGTGGATGACTCGATGGTGATCCGACGCGCCTTGCGGGAGTGTTTTAGGGATGATCCAGAGATTCAGGTGGTTGGTGTAGCTGAGTCAGGATTAAGAGCTCTTGAGCAGATCGAGGCGCTAAAACCCGACATTATTACGCTCGACATTGAGATGCCTGACATGGATGGTTTAGAGACGCTGCGGTGCCTGAGAGAGCGCGGCTCTGAGCTGCCAGTTATAGTTTTTAGCAAGCATACCTCTCATGGAGCAAAGATCACCATGGATGTGCTTGAGCTAGGAGCGAGTGATGTTGTGGCTAAACCGGTAGCGCATGGGGGTAAGGGTAGCCCCTGCGAAATTGTTAAGCGGCAGCTGCGCAGTAGGGTGCGCGCACTAGGCAGGAGGGCTCATAGGTTATTATCACCGAAACAGCTTAGTGTCTCACCCTTGGTGGTACCGACCGCAATCTTCGACATTGGAAGACAGATGGAGGCGGTCGGTATAGCCATTTCCACGGGCGGACCAGCTGCTCTGATAGAGATAGTAACGAATCTGGAGCCTGATATTCAGGCCCCAATTTTTATTACCCAGCACATGCCGCCGGGATTTACCCATTTCCTCGCAGAACGGCTCGCTGTTCGTGGAAAATTAGCTGCTACCGAAGCTCAGGACGGAATGATAGTTCAGACAGGCACCATTTATGTTGCCCCAGGTGATTTTCATCTTGAGATAGTCGGCGCCTTAGACGGTGATCGCATTCGACTGTCTCAGTCCGAGCCAGAGAACTCTTGCCGACCATCAGCTGATGTCATGTTTCGTTCACTAGCAGAACGCTACGGTGCGGGTTTGCTGAGCATTGTCATGACAGGTATGGGAAACGACGGGCGTAGGGGATGCGAGATCGCTAAAGCGCATGGCGGTGTAGTAGTGGCGCAAGATGAGCAGTCAAGTTTGGTATGGGGCATGCCGAGGGCAGTGATCACAGCGGGCTTGCACGATGCTGTTGTTCCGCTATCAGGGATTGCTTCCCTAATATCAAGAAATTGCCGACGGATCGGGGGAGACTAGAGTTATGCTATCTGAACAACAGTTCTCACAACTGTCCGACCTTTTGAAGGACGAGACTGCTGTAGTGCTTGGTAATGGGAAAGAGTATCTAGTTGAATCTCGGCTGGCATCTCTCATGCGGGATGAGGGCTATAATTCGTTGTCGGATATGATCGATGCAGTGCTCAGGCGGTCAAATCCTGCTTTGAATCAGCGCGTCTTGCTTGCGCTGACAACCAATGAAACATCCTTCTTCCGTGATATTGGACCGTTTGAGCTGCTGCGCTCCAAGTTATTACCGCCGATGCTCGCAGCTCGGTCTCAAAGTAGAGCATTGACAGCGTGGTCAGCTGCATGTTCAACCGGCCAGGAGCCTTATTCAATAGCGATGATGCTCTGCGACTCGTTCCCAGAGCTGGAATCGTGGCGGTTATCTATACTGGCCAGCGATCTCAACCCCCAGGTAGTAGAGAGGGGGCGTCAGGGTGTCTACTCAGTGCTTGAGGTAAATCGGGGACTTCCTGAGAAGTTAAAGGAGAAGTACTTCACTAAGCATGGCGAACTCTTCACAATTTCAGAGCGCCTCAGGTCCATGGTTCGGTTTTTTGAGCAGAACTTAATCAGTAACTGGTCCGTGCCTCAGGTTGACCTTCTTTTTATGCGTAACGTGCTGATCTATTTCGACACTGAAACCAAAAGGGCTCTTTTTGAGCGGATAAGGGGCGTATTAGCTCCTGACGGCTACCTATTTCTTGGCACAGCCGAGTCGCCTTATCGGATAGTGGAGGGGTTTTTAAAGGTTGAGGGAGCAGGGAACATCTACCGACTAGACCCTGAATACGCAGGGAACAGATCGGTAGCTCGTAACAAGGATACTTTATAAGCGATTGGAGTGGCCAGTCTAAGTCAATAGATCTTTGTTACGTGCGCTAAAGTTTATCAGATATCTGACGACAAGAAGTATCATTGGAGAGAGAAGCTATGGAAAGAATGAAAATCAAGCCCACCGGAGTAGAGCGGAAATTAAGTGAAGAAGACATAATTGTCAGTAAGACTGATCCAACTGGTCGGATTACCTACGTGAATCAGACCCTGCTAGATATATCAGATTTCACCGAGGATGATCTAATTGGGCAGCAGCACAGCATAGTTAGGCACCCTCAGATGCCGCGCTGCGTCTTTAAATTGATGTGGGAAACTATACAGAGTGGTCAGGAGATATTCGCATATGTTGTGAATCTGACTAAATTTGGTGACCACTACTGGGTATTCGCCCACGTGACGCCAACATTCGACAATGATGGGTCGATTATCGGATTCCACTCAAATCGACGCTCGCCAGATCGCAAGGGTGTGCAAAACGCCGAGGCGCTCTACAGAATCCTGTTGGACGAGGAGCAGCGACACGCTGATCGTCGCAAGGGTATGCTCTCAGCGACAGAGCTGCTCCAATCGATGTTAGCTGATAAGGGTTCTGAGTACGACGAGTTTGTGATGTCACTGTAAGATGAGAGGGACAAGAGAGATTATATGGATCAACACACGCGAATCATAGAGACTGACGAGACTCCGGCGGCTATAAGTAACGGCAGCGCACACAGGCCAAATGGTCGTGCAGCTAAGCCGCCCAAAGAGGGTGATAACGATGTCGCGCTTTGGATCAGCAAGGCAGGGCAGGTATGTGCTGAGGCGGCGAGAGGTAACTTGGAGGCACGTATTCTAGGATACACTCGCAAGGATGAACTTGGAGATATGATCCATAGCATTAACCGCATGCTTGATGTCACAGATGCATTTGTGCGTGAATCACGAGCTGCACTGGAATATGCGGCGAAAGGCAAATTCTTTCGCCGTGTATTATTACGTGGCTTGCCAGGTACTTTCAGGGCTGCGGCTCAGGTGATCAATTCCGGAACAGAAGAGATGGAGCGAGGAGCGGGCGCGCTAAAAGGGGCGCGAGATAAGCGCCTAAAGCTAGCTGACGACTTCGAGCAGGCAGTTCGCGGGATTGTCACTACAGTTGCCGCAGCATCTACCGAGTTGACTGCTACGGCGCAATTGTTGGCACAAAATGCATCCGGAACTACGGATCAATCGATGGCAGCGGCAGCAGCTTCTGAGCAGACCTCAGTGAACGTTGCTAGGGTAGCTGCGGCCACAGAAGAGCTGACTAATACTGTGGCAGAGGTTGGTCGGCAAGTGGAGGATTCAACAAAATTTGCCAGCGGCGCTGTCAATGAGGCTGATAGGTCATCAACTATCGTTAACGGCCTATCTGAGGCCTCAAAGCGTATCGGAGGAGTGGTGAAACTGATCTCGCAGATTGCGGGTCAAACAAATCTTCTAGCTCTCAATGCGACGATAGAGGCGGCGCGTGCGGGCGACGCTGGCAAGGGCTTTGCTGTAGTGGCATCAGAGGTTAAGAATTTGGCCCAGCAAACAGCATCGGCCACAGAGGAGATTCAGCGGGAGATAGAAGGGATACAATCTATCTCAGGAGACACGGTGAAAGCGATCTCGGGAATAGGTGAGACGATAAAGAAGATGTCTGAAATCGCTGGGACGATCGAGTCAGCGGTGAGCGAGCAGCAGTTAGCGACTAATGAGATCTGCGCTAACATAAACCAGGCAGCAACCGGTACCAAAGATGTATCTAAGAACATCTCAGGTGTCACTCTGGCTGCTCAGGAGACCAGCTCCGGGGCCTCTCAGGTACTAGAGGCTGCTCAGGAGCTTTCGAGGCAAAGTGAGGCCCTGCAGCGGTCAGTAGAGAACTTCCTGGTGAGTGTTAGGGCTGATTAAGTCAGGACAAAGTACTCTCCGGTCCGGATCTTATCTCTGTAGCTGGCTTGATGGATTTGCAAGCCGCTCGGCGTGCGATACCATGTCAGCATGAACCCTACTACATGCGCCACACGAGAGGCAGCTCTTGAGGCCCTAAATGAATTTTTACCCAGAGTGCCCAAGTATGCAGAGCGTCGCGGGTTTGTATCGGCTGATGATGGGGCTGTATCACGGTTATCGCCCTATATTCGACGTAGAGTGATCACCGAGCAGGAGCTAGCAAGAAAGGTGCTTGAGTCCTTTTCATTTCAGGTCGCTGAGAAGTTTATTCAAGAGGTAGTCTGGCGGACGTATTGGAAGGGGTGGCTTGAGCGCCATCAAGAAGTTTGGTTGTCGTGCGTGCAGCGAGAGATGCAGTATCTTAGTACCATAGACCGATATGATTGGAGTGAGAAATATCAACAAGCCTGTCGAGGTACCACCAACTTTGCGTTCTTTAACGATTGGGTGACGGAGCTTGTTGAAACCGGGTATCTCCATAACCACATTCGTATGTGGTTTGCGAGTGTATGGATATTTACTCTGCAGATACCTTGGCAATTGGGTGCCATGTTTATGTATCGCCACCTGCTCGATGGCGATCCTGCATCAAATACCCTTTCTTGGCGCTGGGTGGCGGGATTGCAGACCAAAGGTAAGACTTACTTAGTCCGAGCTGACAATATAGCGACCTATTCAAATGGTCGTTGGCAGCCTCGCCCTGGCGAATTGGCAGAGAGGGCGGAGGCAATCATTGAGGATGCGCGTTCGCTCTGCGCACAACCGGCTAAGTGGGTTTACACTGCACCCCCCCTGGGTCATTACGGATTAATAACAACAGACGAGGACCTGTCGATAGAACTGGATTCTACCGTGCTTGAGCGGGCTAGAGATATTGCACTACTTCGGCGCAAACCGAATGGCGGTGAATCTAAGCTGGTGGCTGAATTCACCTCCAAGGCTGAAGAGGACGCGATAAAGAGGTTCGGTAGCCGGTGCGTTGGATTTGATACCGAAGCCGATATTTTGGGGTGGGCTGCGGAGCACAAATTGTCACGAGTCGTGTTGGTTGCTCCAGCCGTTGGTCCTAACCAAGAGAGGATTAGTGAGCTTATCAGCCGACTAGCTTTGCAGGGGATCGAATGTTCGGCCTTCCAGCGTCGTTGGGATACCGAGCTTCATGAGCTTGCTGATAAAGGTTTTTTCCCTTTCTGGGAGCGGGTAAAGAAGCGGATTGGAAAGGGATGTCCTCTATTTTATGGAAAAGATGGTTGATAGTGGCTATACTTACATCTGGTATCAAAAGCATCTGGTGTCAGAAGTACCGTCTAGTTCGCTTTGCCTTGCAACGCAACTGTCGTCCTAAGCACCTGGCTTTGAGACCATAAAGAGGAGTGCGTGAGACTGCATGTCTGGCGACTTACCGTTAAAGATATTTTATGGGGGTGTAAAGGTTTCGACTGGATTCAAGATCGATACGTCTGCATGTCCAGGGTTCCGATGGCCTGGTAAAAAATCGGAAAATAATAGCTGCTAACACAAAAACAGCAAAAGTTTACACTTTCCCGCAACGTGAGCAATTAGCTCTCGCTGCCTAAGTGTAAACACTAGACTAGCCACCAAAAGTGCCTAGTCGGCTGATAGGGGACGCGCCCGTAATCCCTTAAAGGCTTAAACTTCTCGGGCTCTGGAGTAACGCGCGCTGCGGCGTTGTTCCGAAACGAACAGGAGCTGGTCGGCTGTAGCTGTGTGCGTTGATGCTACACCGATAAGACTGACAACGCTCTAAACATGTAGAGGATGTATTGTGACGCTTCTAGGACGCGGGTTCGATTCCCGCCACCTCCACCATTCACCTATTCGAACTTGGCTGTCGCCAAGATTCGAATGACGGCCAAGGGCTGCGCCCCTGGACCCCGGCTCGGTTCGAATTGGCGTACACCACTCCACTATTCACCTATTCGAACTTGGCTGTCGCCAAGATTCGAATGACGGGCCAGGGGTGCGCCCCTGGACCCCCAGTCGGTTCGGATTGGCGCATACTATGCGCAACTTGACTACGCTTAGATTGCGCTCGCCCAGCAATTCTCATTCATGTTTTTCAAAAATGAATGAGGCTGGGTTTATTTCTTGGAACGCCACCACTGAAAAAGATGTGATAGATTACGAATTAGTTTTCTATTCATCGTCAAGCTCAAGAATTTTGCGAGTCGATCACTGAAGGGTAAAGGCTCTCATGCGGGCGTTCGTTTAATTTATGCCTATTACCAGGGGCGAAACCTGATTCAGTTTGTCGAGTTCTCTTTCAAGGCCGATCAGGAGAATGTCGATCGAAAGCGCACCATCCGGCAGGTTTGCTCTGCGGATTTATAGAGGCGAGTCGAAGGCCCTAAGCGAGCGTAGTGAGTTCGCAGGTTTTCGAGTTCCGCCGTAAGCTTATCGAGCAGCAGCGCTAATCCGTATTTTTCACGAAGCTCGCTACGCTCGCCGTGAAAAATGGGCGGAAACAGGCCATCCCTGGCCTGTTTCCTTATCGCCTACAGTTTGTGTGGGACCCATAGTGCCCACACAAACTGCAGGCTCCAAATTCCTTCACTGCGCTTGGAGAATTTGCAAGTGCATCCATGCACTTGCTAGCCCGAACTATGCACTCTCGTGCAGCATTCGGGCTAAGCAGCCTCGGCGACATCAGGTGACTGCAACTGGTCTTCACTGGAGCACTCAAGGGTCATCGCTAGCGCGATTATCTCTGCCCGGTCGCACAGTTTATGATTCGAGAAGATTAGTATATCGTCTGCTGATAGGTAGCTTTCATTTATAGCTAGCGTCGTCGGACCTGACCGCTTTCGCTCTGAATTACTCCTTAGGATCATTCTTCGAATGAGAGATCCTCCCAGCCGGTCGCAACCAAACATATCCAGCAGCCAGATAGGTTGTTTAGTTATGGCGTAGTCAAGGCTTGCAGCTAGTGACTTGGCATTACCCTCTAGAACAGCAGGACGAAAGTGTGCCGCTGTCCTTGTAGCTAGCAACGCAAAACCCTTCACTGCTGAAGTCCACTGGAATGATCCTGCGGCCGGTTTGGCTCCACTGCTCTTACCTCGCACTGACCGTCGCACCTCTCCGGTAGCTATTCGAAATTCAACAGTCACTAACTCATTACTTAGAAAAAATAAGCTTAACTTTCTCACAATCGTCTCCAATGAAATAAGGTGTATATCTCGATGCCATCAAGGTTAAATGTTTTGCCTATGGCGGTACGGCCTCCCTGGTAGGTGAAGGGCATAGTGTTTGGGTGATAGTGCATGGTCTTCATGGTTTCCTCTTCATCAAGTTATCAAGCCTTACGACTAGAAACAGCCGGGATGACTAAATGACATCACCGAACCGTTTGGCAAAGCGGTAGTTACTTCTTGTTAGCGATTAGGGGGGGGATTTATGAGATCAGATGTTCTCGAAAACCCGCCCCTCGATCGGCTAGCGGGTCTTCGCGGATGCCTATTGCCCTAGGGGCGCATAGGCAAGGACCACGCCGCCAACCCCAAGGGCTGGATAAAGCGTGCGTAACAACGCATATGCAGAGCGCGGCGTTTATTCATAAAAGCTTTGAACATTAATTAACAGTTTTGACACCGCTAGTATTGTCAGAGTCGAGTTCGGTATTCAACATAAAAATGCAGGTAGGATTCAGAAATCGATAGCTGGGCCGTTCGTTCACAAAGTTTAACCTAAATTCCGGCTAAAGAGCCTCCGTCATAGGCGATTGCTTGTCCGGTAATGAAACCGGCGTGCTGCGAGGTGAGGTAGGCTACAAGCTTGCCTAGTTCTTGAGGGATGCCGAGCCGCCTCACGGGAATGGATTTGATCAGATCTTCAGTGTTAGGACGGAGATGGCTCAGCCTCTCTGTCGCAGTAAATGTAGGCATCACAGCATTAATTGTGATTCCATGTACTCCAATCTCTTTACTAACTGCGTTAATGAGCCCATGCACACCAGCTCTAAGCGCACTCGATACCGTTAGGTTTGCTATCGGCTCTTTTGCGGCAACTGAGGTAATAGCCACGATTCGCCCCCAGTTGTTTTTAGTCATCTCTGGTAGGGCCTCCTGCAGAGATTCCACCACACTCATAAAGAGCGATTGGAATGAAGATTCCCACTGTTCAGACGATATGCTGCTGAATACACCAACAGGTGGTCCACCAGCATTGATGACCAAGATATCGAGGCCACCAAGCCGCTGTATAGCAGTTCGTGTTAGGTTGCGAGCGGCCCCCTTTTCAAGCAGGTCGCAAGTTATAAAACCAGCAGCCCCGATTTCTTTGGCGGTGGCACTCAGCTTCTGTGCACTGCGTGAGCTTATTAGAACCTGAGCGCCACTAGTGCACAGCTCATGGGCTACGGCCTTACCCAGCCCCTCGGACGAAGCAAAAACTAGAGCCTTCTTTCCTTCCATTTGCATTATCCTAAAATGTAGATTGGAACGATTATAGTGATTTACAAAAGCCCGTGCCAGCGAAACCGGCAAGAACTTTTGCAAATCACTTTAGTAACTGACGTTTTAAGGTTGAAAAGGCTTTGAATATCGTTGTACAAGCACGCTGTGATTTTTAAGTCATAGGGGCATTAAAAACAGATGACTAAACATAGTCCACAATACGCAGGGAGCACCTATGATCGCTATCGAGCTGGTTATCCACGCAAGTTAGCCGAGACACTTCTCTCCCTGAGCAGATATCAGGCTCCTGCAACTATTCTTGAGATAGGTTGTGGTACAGGTAAAGGGACAGAGATTTTAATCGAGCAAGGAGCGAAGGTACACGGGATTGAGCCAAATGTCTCTATGGGCGAGATCGCGCAGAGGAAGTTCTCTAGGGATGTTTTCTCGTGGACTGCGAGCACTTTTGAGGATTTTGATGCTAGAGGTCAGACATTCCCTCTAATCACGAGTGCGCATGCTTTCCACTGGGTAGACCAGGAAGTTGCATTCAGGAGATCCTATGAATTGCTTGAGCCTGGTGGTGCTTTAGCGATCTATCGCAATAATCGCAAGTACGATGACGAGTTTTCGCGCCGTGAGCATCAGATTCAAGTCAAACTAAATGGCTGTGATCCGCATGGGCTGTGGAACGAGAATTACTATCAGGCGCTAGCCGAATGTGTAAGCGAGTTCATTAAACGCTCTGAGGGACAATTTCATCGTCCACAGGTATACGAGTTTGATCATACTGTGACGTATACCACGGAAAGCTACATTGGCTTGCTCAATACGTTTTGGGCTGATTCACAGGAAAATGCTCAGTGGCAGCGTGTGCTTGATGAAACGGCGAATCTGATAGAGGAGATGGGAGGTGAGATACAGTATCCCTACACAAGCATTCTCTATATTTTAGAAAGGAGATAGTTGCGTGGAGGCCTCAGTGCGTTCAGTCAATATCGTTGGGTGTGGCAGACTAGGCCAGACGCTTGGGAGGCTTTTTGCTGCTCAAGGTGGGTTTGTTATCCAGGATATAGTAACGTCGTCGATCGACAGCGCTCGTCAAGCGGTTGGATTTATCGGGGCAGGAGTACCCTGCGTGTTGCTCACAGAGGTGCGTCCTGCCGACGTAGTGTTGATTGCCACACCGGATGCAGCTATTTCGGAAACAGCGATGCAGTTGGCACGCCTTTCCGGGATAAAGCGAGACTGTGTGGCTTTCCACTGTAGTGGTATGCTCAGAGCTGATGTGTTGGCTCCCCTTCGAAGCCTTGGGGCGCACATAGCAAGCATCCACCCGGTGAAGAGTTTTTCAACGCCAGAAAAAGCGGCTGCAACATTTGCGGGCACGTTCTGTGGAGTAGAGGGAGAAGTAGCTGGCGTCAAGGCAGTAACCGAATATTTCCAGTCCTTTGGTGCCAGAGTTTTTGCTGTTAGGGACGATTCTAAGGAGCTTTATCACTCAGCATTTGTGTTCGCGTGTAATTATCTTACGGCCCTTATGGAATGCGCACTGGAGTGTTGTAGCGCAGCGGGAATTAATCGATCCGAGGCAGCAGAAATAATTGGGCCCCTAGTGAGAGAAACTACTGAGGCGGTTCTCTCACAGGGGGTAGATTCGGCGCTTACAGGCCCTGTAGTACGAGGTGATGCAGAGCTTGTAACGCAGCAGCTTTCTTGCTTACAGCAATGGCGTCCTGATTATGCGCAGTTGTACCGATTGCTGGGACAAGTTGCACTCCAGATAGCCACGCGAGGCGGCTTAGTTAATGGAGCAACGCGCGATAAAGTAGAGCTAGCGCTGAAAAATTGAGCAGTTGTGGTCGCAGTTTAATCGAATCGTGCGCAAAATAGAGCTCGCCCCCCTCTATCACAGAGGATCATCCTAAAAAGAGCAGTTAAGGTGGGGCAGAATGGAGCAGCTGGTTAAAAGCACAAAGGATTTTGATATTTTC
>JBKCMS010000130.1:0-18148 GCA_046300175.1 Pseudomonadota bacterium
GGAATTTAGCATAATAAAATAGTGCTATGCAGGATTTTGCCATCTTACGGGCGCTACCGGTGCATGTAGATATCGTGCTGTTAAGAGACCGCCTGAGGCATTTCAAGCGCCCAATCAAGAAGGTTTTTGATCTGACAAAGGCAGGACACCTCTTTGCGCTCCGACGCGGGCACTACCTAAACCTGATATCTGATGATTATCGCTCCGTGTCGTTGGAGTCTTTGGCAAATACGCTCTACGGCCCATCGTACGTATCGCTTGAGTGGGCGCTTCACTACTATGGGCTTATACCTGAGCGGGTAGCGCAGGTGACCTCTGTCACAACACGATCGGGATGGAGTGTCGAAACACCACTCAGAACGTTTTCGTACGAGCATCTGAATAAGAAGAGGTATCCGTACGGATATGCAGTGGCGATCGATTCCGACAGCCAATTCTTTATCGCTAGTCCAGTTAAGGCGCTGCTCGATCTCGTCTCTGTGCGGATGAGTTCAGTAAAGTGGAGTGCGAGTTGGGGGTGCGAAGAATTTTTGCACGACGATCTCCGATTTGACCTAGAGCGTTTTTGTGAACTTACTCCGGCAGAGTCCCTGCGTGAACTACGAGCCCTGTATCATCGAAACTCAAAGGAAGCGCGGTTACTCAATTGGTTGTTAGCTTACATGGAGCAGCGTCTATGAGCAGCCCCCTTGAAGCATTGGTACAACGGTACGCACCAAAAAATCTGCAGGACTATGAAAATGCGCTTAAAGAGATACTTCAAGAGTTAGTGCTGGTAGGTTTAGCGCGCACTGATTTCTTTAATCGCGCGGCTTTTTATGGTGGCACAGCCCTCCGTATATTTCACGGTTTATCGAGATTTTCCGAGGATCTTGATTTTACCTTGCTCGATCGGGACCCAAGCTTTTCGCTTCAATCCTATTTCGGGGCGGTACGCGAGAGCTTGAATGCGTTTGGCCTAGTCGCCGAGATTGAAGAGGTTCAAAAACGACTTGCAACAACGATCGAGTCAGCGTTTTTAAAGAGCAATACCCGGATGCATCTTTTGCAAGTAAGTGGCGCAGACCGGATTGCGCAACGCCTGCCACGCAACAAAGTTATCAGAGTGAAGTTTGAAATCGATGTACAGCCTGCAGTTGGATTTCAAAGCGAAGTGCGAGTGATGCTGCCTCCTCTCTCGGCATCTGTTCGGCTCCTTAATCGTTCGTCATTGTTTGCGGGCAAGCTACACGCTGTTCTCTGTCGAGGCTGGGGCAACCGGGTAAAAGGGCGCGACTTTTACGATATGCTCTGGTATGTGGGGCAGAAAGTTCCCGTGCACTTACCATACCTTCAGGCAAAGATGGTTGAAGGGGGCCAGTGGAATGCAGGGGAAGTGCTCACGAGGGACGCTCTCTTAAGTTTGCTGCAGGGCCGATTTGAAGCCGTTGATTTTATCGGTGCTGCCGCCGAGGTAAGCCCATTTCTGCACGATGCTGCCGAGGTAGGTGTCTGGAGCAAAGAATTTTTTTCGCAGGCGGTGGATTCGTTACTTGTTGAGGAACTGGCACACTGCTGAATCGCGCCTGAAATCTTAACCGGTGGAATCGGTGATTAAATCCGGCGGATGAGTAATATAGAGGCGCGGTGAAGTGAGAATGCTGGGGAGGTCTATAACCGACAGATTTGGTCAGCAGTTGCTTAGCGCGCGCTCTTGCTCATATTAACCATATCTCAGTTGTAATTCGGCCGGCTCAAAAAATTAATGCACCATACCTATAGAGATCGGTGGTGCGTTAAGTTGTTGAAGCTGCCAACTGGCAGTGCCCCATGAATACTGAACAAAAGATACCTGTAGCTCAAGGGCGGATCTGTTCGAATCTGTCACGTTGGGTGTGCCTTCCGCCCCCACCGATTGCTCGCCGGGCCAGCCCACTGGTTCTCCCCTGTTAGGCTCCTACATGGCAGATTATTCTAAGGTCTGCTTATAGCAGCCGAAGGTGATAATCAAGTAATCAGCGACATAGCTACATGAGCGCTGAATTCTGAAAGCCCAAGGTAACGATACTGCGCAGCCAAGCTTCAGAGATTTCTAGCATGTACGAGCGTCCTGAGTGCTCCATAGGATCGTCTCCATAAGGGGTGTATGCACAAACGGTAAGCCTTGTTGAACCCGGGTGGTCAACAAGGTGACGGTATGTGGAAATAAGAGACGCGGTGGGCGCGGCATATAAGATGCTCCTCTGAAGAGCTCATCTTATGTATCGAAAATCAGCCGCGGAAAGTTGCTTGAAAAGTAGCCCCGTACCGGGGATATTTACCGGGGATATTGAAAAGTAGCCCCGCACCGGGGATATACCACCGGGGATATACCGGGGATAATCAAAGGGGACTTTTCCCGAGTCGAGCCGCAACATGACAATCTTTAGCTCTTTAATATTCACAGACCTAGTGTAAACTATAGGTTACGCAGAGGCAATCGGACTTTTGGATAACCCATCGGTCGAAAAGATGTTGCACCCATAACGTGCTTGTTTGACTGGCACGACTGATGGTGCAGCACTTTTCACTGACTCGTTATATGCCGGTGACAATTCATACATGAAACTGTTTTTGACATCCGCTGGGCTCACGACTGATACGCTGCGAGCGGCATTCCGAGCTCTGCTGCCTTCGAATCCTCGCGTCGCATTCGTGCCAACAGCAGCTCGCCTCTATCAGGATAGCTCTTGGCTCGAGGCTGATATCGGCAACGTCCGAGCGGCTGGTGTCGAAGTCAACCTAGTCGACATCTCGCTTGCGCCTAGGAGTGAGTGGCTGGAGGTATTCAACAAGGCTGATGCCTTTTGCTTTGGTGGTGGCAATACTTACTTTCTTCTAGATTGGATTCGACGTTGCGGTTTGGCAGAGACGTTGCCGGCTCTTCTTGAGAGTCGCGTGTACATGGGAATCAGTGCCGGTAGCATGGTCGCTGGGCCCAGCGTTGAGAGTAATTCGCCTATTTTCCCTGAGGAAGATGAAGGAAAGATTGATGACCTGCGCGGGTTGTCGCTTGTTCCCTTCGCAGTAGTGCCGCATCTGAACTCAGCGATGTTCTCTAAGGCGCGTCACGAGAACGTTAAACGGTTTGCAGATTCTGTTCAGTACCCAGTTTATGCCCTCGATGACCAGTCTGCGATTGAAGTGAGTGAAGGCAAAACGCGAGTAGTATCAACTGGAGACTACAAGGCGTATAACAATTGAGGGCACCTGGATTCTCGCTAACGCTCGAACCGGTGCTTTAAACATTAGTCATTCTCATGACAACGCACCGGGGATATACCGGGGATAATCAAAGGGGACTTTTCCCGAGTCGAGCCGCAACATGACAATCTTTAGCTCTTTAATATTCACAGACCTAGTGTAAACTATAGGTTACACAGAGGCAGTCGGACTTTTGGATAACCCATCGGTCGAAAAGATGTTGCACCCATAACGTGCTTGTTTGACTGGCACGACTGATGGTGCAACACTTTTCATTGACTCGTTAGTCATTCTCATGACAACGCGCCCCATTCGATTTAATCAGCATTTTCAGGATGTCTTTAACCGACGCGGGCGGTCTGGGTGCTGCTTGATCCAGGGCGCTAAGCAAGATGAGATTTTTGGATGTGGAATTGATCGGGCGACCACACGAGCGCGGCCGATGTCTACCTTTAAGATCATCAACTCGATGATGGCCCTAGACTCCGGAGTGACTGACCTTTCAGAGGAGATTGAGTGAGACGGGGGCCCGGCTTGGGGCGATGAGCTGAAGACCCGCATGAACTTAAAGAAGGCTTTATCAGGATCAGCGCTCTGGTACTTCCAGATCCTCGCACGTCGGATCGGACTCAATAGGTATCGCCATTACTTAGGCCAATGCGAATACGGGAATGCTCAATGTGGAAGCATGGTTGATAACTTTTGGCTAAATGAAAGTCTGCTTATTAGTCCTGTTGAGCAGCTTGAGTTTATATCTAAATTTGCAGCGAGACAGCTTCCATTTCCATCAGAGGCGTTACAATACCTCGTGCACTTGTCGACAGCACTCTTTGCAAAGCGAAGGCACCCACTTCTGATCAGTTAAACCGAATAATACCGTTACCTGCAGATCCAAAGCACACTCCATGGGGCGTCTCTGCCGACGAGTGCGGATATATAGATAAAAGTAGAGCTCAGGACATAATGCCGTTAGAAAAGCAATAAACGGCGGCTTCGACCTTGCCGCACGCGGCGATTTAGCAGGTAGCAGATCACAGCTCATTAACGAAATGGCGGGCGAGCGATTCAGCGTGCCAGGGGCGCTCGCTTGCGAGATGCATTTTTTCCTTTACCGAAAGGGGTATCCTGGATACGATCAGGTGGTTGTGATTGAGGATAACCTATTCCAGAGGCTCGGGATTCCACCATCAACTTTTGGAAAATGTTGTCACGTGCTAGCGGAGAGCTATGAATAGTTGGATCTGGGTCTTTATCGGAATATTGCTAGCGCTGATGGAATTGATCTCTCCGAGTGGTTTCTTCCTATTGATCTTAGGATTGGCGAGTGCGCTAGTCGGGGCGGTTCTTAAGTTAGGTTTGGGATTAAGCTTTATACAACAGGCGTTACTCTTTTCGGCGTTAGCGGTGGTTATCTGGGTCACCCTTGGAAGGTATCTGAAGTCGCGTCTCTCTACCCGAAAGGGCGATCGTGAGCATTTGATCGGTAATTTTGTTGTCATTAGTGAGGAGATAGCGCCCGGAGCGAACGGTTCTGGGGAGTTGTGGGGATCACGTTGGAGCTTAGAGAACTCAGACAGCGTTGCTCTGTCGGCTGGTTCTGAGGCATTAGTTGTAGGCGTAAGGGGTGTGACTTTACAGGTAAAGAGGAGGAGTTAGGTATATGGTATCTTGGGTAGTAATTGGATTGGTGCTCTTAGTTTGTTTAACGATCTATAAGGGCGCGATCATCGTGCCTCAGCAGATGCGTTACGTAGTTGAGCGCTTAGGTCAGTATCAGGCTACCTTAGACGCTGGCTTCCACGTCCTAATCCCGTACATCGATTCAGTTAGGTACAGGCACTCGATTAAGGAGCAGGTGCTAGATATCCCTGAGCAGATCTGCATCACGAGCGACAATGTGCAGGTCGGAGTTGATGGAATAGTTTATGTGCGGGTGATCGACGCGCGCGCGGCTTCATACGGTATAGACGATTATATGTTCGGTATCGTGCAGCTAGCGCAGACTACCTTACGCAGTGAGATCGGTAAGATTGAGTTAGATAAGACCTTTGAGGCGCGCGCAAATATTAACGCTAACGTCGTAGCCGAGGTTGATAAGGCGGCTGAGGCGTGGGGAGTTAAGGTGCTGCGCTATGAGATAAAGAACATCACTCCACCACGCGAGGTGATCACCGCGATGGAGAAGCAGATGAAGGCAGAGCGTGAAAAGCGCGCTGCTATCTTGGCGTCTGAGGGGCACAGGGACTCAGCCATTAATAACGCAGAGGGTGAAAAGCAGCGGCAGATTAAGGAGTCTGAGGCTAGCATGATGTCTCAGATTAACACCGCTAAGGGTGAGGCTGAGGCTATCCTGGAGGTAGCGCGCGCTACGGCGGAGGGGTTGCGATTAGTGGGGGAGGCCCTACATACCGATGGTGGTAAGTTGGCTATGGAGCTTAGGATAGCAGAGCAGTACCTACCTGAGTTTGGTCGTATCGCTCAAAAGAGCAGTACGGTAGTATTGCCAGCTAATCTGACTGATTTAGGCGGCGTTATAGCGATGGCACGCGGTATATTTAAGCCGCAAAACGGCGCATCTAAGGCAGAAGATCTTAACGGCGATGGTCCCAAGATAGTTCGGGGTCAACTAGAACAGACGAACTAGTGGGAGATATGGTGATGAGTCTCTTGATAATAGTGTAGCAACTGGTGATAGCCTTTGGCCTATTTAATGTGTGGGTCTTAAGGTTCGATAAGGCGACAGTTTATCGGGGTGGGAACGCCACTAACATGGTTAAGGAGTTCGCCGTTAGAACTTGACGCCAGAGACGGCGACTACATTGCGCACGTGATAAAGCGAATAGTCCCCTAGGATATCCGCGAACTAGCAGGGCCGATGCGACCACGATCGGGACTGGTGAGCGTTCTCCGACCACACAATTTCCCCGCCCCATCACTTTTTACGATTACCCTGTGTATGCTGACGCGATACACAGGGCAGAGCCAGAAGCCAAAAGCTCCAACACTCTAGCCCGGAAATTTCATGAAGCCTGCTACTACGATCGCCGATAACGGTGCTTTTTCGGCTCAAAAATCGATTTTCGGACCGGAATATATCACGATACGATTCCGCCCCAAAAATCGATTTTTGAATTCGCCCTACGGGCCCGAAAAATCACCCCCTCTCGTACACGGTAGATTCCGCCACCTCGTAGCTCATAACTGCCGACTACGATGATCAGCCGCCCCCTATAAAGTCGCCTAAAGTACCTGCCCTCAGTCTTCCGCCACTTCTTTACCTCTCCGAAAATAGCACGCGCAGACCATCAAAATGGCCCCTAAATCCTTAGTTTCTTGATATAACTCAAAAATTAATTGGCTCTACTATCTTTTACATTTAGTAGCGTATCACGGACTGATTGGCAGCAGCTTGGGCCGAAGAGAGCTAACCATGGTCAGCCTCTGAAATGATCAATGTTGGACCCGCATATATAGAAGGGTTGCCCTAAATTGCTAATCAAGGGAGTGTTGACCTGAGTATTATTGAGGGTCATATGACAATCGTTGAATTCGGTGCGCGCTCCCTGGCTAATATATTCGAGAAGTTAGTTACCCCCAAGAATATCCGTTGGTTCGAGGTAAGTATCATTCGCCTGGCGGTCATCTGCTTCCTGGCTCATCTTGCTATACTGTTTATCTTTAATCATGTTCCTGCGCTCTATCGTGGACACACTTTTAACTATCTCAAGGCGATCTACACGCCATTTAGTTTCATACTAGTGTATGAGGTTTTCTTGCTGGTAATAATCCTGCCCGAGTCGATGACCGAATTTATCGGTAAGCAATTTGAGATAATTACGCTAATAACACTGCGGAGCTTTTTTCACGATATCGCCAGTATCCATATGCATGCGCCGATTCATCTCGGTGATCCTGAAGTGCTCTCTCTGGGATATGATCTAATAGCATCGCTAGCTATGTTCTCGCTTACTATAGCGTTTCATAGATTGCATTCACGGCACCGCGAGCAAGAGCATCACGGGTCATTAGAGCATTTTATTGATTTAAAGAAGTCAGTTTCTGTGTGTTTAATCGCGGTGCTTTTCGTAACTAGCGTATATAGCCTCGCTCTCTGGCTTTCTAGTGCGGTGCCAGCACTTCTGAATAACTCCGAGTTTCCGGATCCAAACGCTTATTTCTACCTCGACTTTTTCAATGTGATGATTTACGCAGATGTACTGCTGCTTATTATATCATTCTTGTATGATTCTTCGTTCTATACAGTTGTGCGTAACGCGAGCTTCATCATATCAACGGTGCTCCTGCGTCTGTCGCTCAACATGGAGCGGCCTATGAATCACCTAGTAGCGATTTCGGCATTTATATTTACTGTGGCAGTCATGCTGATCATGCATTTACGGGGCAGGGGTACTATCCGCAGCGCCTAGAAAGCCCGGAGCGAGTGGTAGATCTCTAGAAGAAATCCCACCACTCGCTCGTGGAAGCCATTTAACAGATTAAGTGCTAGTACCTGTAGTGCTCCGGTTTGAATGGTCCGGTCTTAGCGATGCTTAAGTATTTGGCCTGCTCATCGGTCATCTCGGTGAGCTCTACACCCAACTTCTTCAAGTGCAGACGGGCAACCTTCTCGTCGAGAGTCTTTGGAAGGACATATACGCCAATTGGGTACTTGCCCTTGTTTGTGAACAGCTCGATCTGTGCCAAGGTCTGGTTGGTGAACGAAGTTGACATCACGAAACTTGGATGGCCAGTGGCGCATCCGAGGTTTACAAGACGACCTTCTGCGAGAACGATGATCGAGCGACCATCGGCGAAGAGGTGCTTGTCAACTTGTGGCTTAACGGTCACCTTGGTGGTGTTCTTGTTTAGCCACGCCATGTCGATCTCGTTGTCGAAGTGGCCGATGTTACAAACGATGGCTTCGTCCTTCATCACCTTGAAGTGCTTCTCGTTGATGATATTCACGTTGCCTGTTGCTGTAACGAAGATATCTGCTTGAGGAGCAGCGGTCTCCATCGTCACGACCTGATACCCTTCCATTGACGCCTGAAGAGCGCAGATCGGGTCGATCTCAGTGATGAGAACGCGAGCACCGAGTCCGCGCATTGAGTGTGCGCTACCCTTACCCACGTCACCAAATCCGGCTACGACAACAACTTTGCCAGCCACCATGATATCCGTTGCGCGCTTGATGCCGTCAGCTAGCGACTCGCGGCAGCCATAGAGGTTGTCAAACTTCGACTTGGTAACTGAGTCGTTTACGTTAAAAGCTGGGGCTTTCAACGTTCCCTTCTTTAACATCTCATAGAGTCGGTGAACTCCTGTAGTTGTCTCCTCCGAAATGCCGATAATGTCCTTCATCATCTCTGGGTACTTGGTGTGCACGAGGATTGTGAGATCTCCGCCATCATCAAGGATCATGTTCGGGCCTTGATTGCCGAATTTTACTGTCTGCTCCAGACACCAGTTGTATTCATCCTCGGTCTCCCCCTTCCAGGCAAACACTGGAATTCCAGCAGCTGCTATAGCTGCCGCAGCGTGATCTTGTGTCGAGAATATGTTGCAGGTTGACCAACGAACATCGGCCCCTAGCTCTACCAGGGTTTCAATCAGCACAGCAGTTTGGATCGTCATGTGCAACGAACCTGCAATACGTGCTCCCTTGAGCGGCTTTTTCTTGCCGTATTCTTCGCGAAGAGCCATCAAGCCCGGCATCTCTTTCTCTGCCATCTCGATCTCTTTTCGGCCCCAGTCGGCTAGCTTGATATCGGCTACTTTGTAATCGGTTGACTCATTCTGCATGGCGTTAAGCATAATCACTCTTCAAGGTTAAACAATTAGAGACATAGAGCGCGTAGCAAACGTGCTATCTGCACAGGCCAAATGATACCGAATTTATCGCCCGAATCAAAAAGTCCCCGTCCACGTTCCACAAGGGGTACGTCTGGGGAACCAAATCATCTCGGGCGCGTTTTCACTCAACCATAGCGGCCAGGTTTAGTTTGTTACGCTGCGCCGGCTAATGACAGCCAACACTCCGCGCCGAGATGGTATAACAGGAGCAGGGTCTGTAACAAGTAAGGGTGGCGGATGTCGCTCAAATACCGCAAATTAGCCAGGTGGTAGGGTAAAAATCGAGTTATGCGCCCTTATCTGAGGTTTTGAAGCTAGGTCGGAGTGTCACCTTTAGCCTGCTGCCAAAGGGCCTCTAGTTCTGTAGGGGTTAACTCTGCAAGGGGCTTCGAGCTGTGCTGAATAACGGCCAGTCGCTCTAGTTCCTTGAACCTTTTACAGAACTTATCATTGGCGCGACTAAGTGCCTCTTCTGCGTTAAAGCCCATATGTCGGCCGTACTGGGCTAAGGTAAACAGCAGGTCACCAAACTCCTCCAGGGCGCGTTGCCCTCTCAATTCCATAGCTCTAGGTGTGGAGCCATCAGTCGTGGCTGCCGGTTGAGCAGCCTCAGTAAGAAACTCTGTAAGCTCTTCTTTTATCTTTTCAACCACACCATCAGTGGTCCCCCAATCAAAGCCAACTCGAGAGCATCGGGCGCCTATCTGATGAGATTTGAGTAGCGCTGGTAAAGATCGCGGAATTCCATCCAGGAGTCCCTTATGGGCGGATTCGCTGCTACCTTTGCGCTCCAGTTGCTTTATTTGCTCCCAGTTGCGTAGCACTTCATCGGTGCCAGATACCTTGATTTCCCCGAATACATGTGGGTGCCGACGTACCAGTTTATCCGAGATCCCTTGCAGAATAGAAGAGAAGGAAAAGAGTGATTGTTCACTTGCAATCTGAGAAAAAAGTCCGATCAGAGATAGTAGATCGCCCAGCTCTTCACGCACGGCAGTAGGCCCGGCTTCAACAGCATCTGCCACTTCGTAGGCCTCCTCTATCACTAGTGGCTTGAGCGATTCAAACGTCTGCTTTAAATCCCATGGGCAGCCTCCCTCCGGTTTGCGAAGAGACTCAATAATAGAGAGAAATCGTGTCAACGGGTCTTTGGTCGTATCATCTTTGATGATGCGACCAGTCGTATCGTCTTTCATGATGCGATCATACTACATATTTGGTAACTACTCAGCAAATGCAGCATCTGTAGCGTTAGCCCCTACTAAGGGGCAGCTTTGCGGAGCAAAGCGGGGTGGAAAAACTATCTACTCACCAAAAATACTGCATCCCCGCTCAAGGGATAACAAGAAAGACCGATCAACTAAATGGCGAATTTAAACATGACGCATGAATCACAACCTTTAAAACCGGTGAGTAGTTACCATATCTTTTTATGCTGGTCGCCAGCATTCAGTATCTGCTCGTGCATTCTTTGTCTGAAACGGCTCCAGACGCGGGTGCGCGCAAGTGCAAGAACATCAATATTGGCGGCTCCTGCGCGTCTAAGAGTCAGAGCAGCCGCGCTAATAGTAGCCCCAGTGGTAATCACATCCTCGATTAGCAAGATCCTCTTGCAGCGCGTATCGAACTGACGAGCGATTTGAAAAATCGTGCCCAGGCTACGTAGTCGTTCGCGGTGGGAGAGCGAGGCCTGAGGCGCTCTGTGGCCGGTGTGATTGAGGGCGTGAATCACCGGTATTCGAAGGTAATTAGCGATCGGTCTAGCCAATTCCGTGCAGGGGTGGAACAGTCGCTTGCGGAGCAAGGAGTGAGATGATGGGACAGGAACAATACAATCCCAGAGCGGGCCGTAATTGAGGCCTTCTGGCTGAGAGCCGGGTAGGTGCGGTGGTGATTCTTGGATAGTGCTGGCACTCTGAAAAAGATGAGGTAGAGCATCACGCAGTAATTGTCCCGCTGCTGTCGCTAGAGAGATGCTAGGGCGGTATTTGATGGTGCGTATGAGGTCGCGCGGTAGTCCTTGGTATTCCCATAAAAAACGGATTCGATCGGTGAGTGGTGGATAGAGTAAGCAGGTTTCGCACTTGTGCGATGAGCCAATCTGGCTCAGTGGTGAAAAGCAAGTTGAGCAGTTAAAGGTGAGTAGGTCAGAGAGGTCCGGGAGTGGCGGGCGACAGCGATAGCAAAGAAGGTTATTCCTTAGTGGGCGCAGGCAGACGCGACACTGTGATGGAAGTATTATATCAAGGCAGCTCCTTAGCCACGATTGATTATATACCGGGTAATGAAGAGCAGACGTTGTGCAACTTCTAGACACAGACGATGCCGTGGGATCGGTTTGGTTGTCATGGTCGTGGGTCGCAGAGGTGCACATGGTGAAGGCCAATAATGTTTAGCTCTTGCTGCGGCGGTAGCAGGTCTGAAAATGACGCATCGGCAAAAGATCGCCGAAGCCTCTGAATTTTCGGTATTAACTGCATCTTCGGCTAAAGCAAAATTTCGCGCCCAGCTACGGCAGCACAAATACGTTCGACATACATTTATCGAAACAGTGGCCTAAAAGTTGCGTGCTAGATGAGGCTTACTGCGTCTAAGCAGCGCCCTCGAGAGCATCGGGCCCATGGTATGAGAGAGTGCCGTTATCCCATTGGACAAGAAACATGATTGACTTGGTTTTTGACTCCTGAGCTGCAAGAGTCGTCTCTTCGCGTAGATTTCTTACGGTTCCCATGCAACCACGAGTTGAGTAGGTTGTGGTTTCAATGTCGTGCTCTGCATTGTCGTAGACTCCCGGATTGCTTTTGGCCACGGTTACTTTAAATGGCGTCCTGCGCACGCGATCGTTAACTTTAAATTTATAGTCCATGAGCTCTCCGTAGTTGAATCTTCTCTCAGAAGTCTTTTGTTTGGTTCTACCATGCGCCCGATCAAGTTAGAACGGGAAATCCGCCTAGTGTTACCTTCATGTAAGAGTCCGATGAGTTGCCCTGCCACGCCGATGCGGAAAAACCAGAGGCCAGAGATGGCTTGATGTATCCCGACCAACGCCCCCAGTATCGCCCAGAGTGGGCGGTCGCTGCGGTTAGCGGCAGCTTTTGTATTCGTAACATAATAAGTAACCTATTGAATCTCTTTGATTTGCTCAATGACCCACGCCATGTAGGCGCATCCACCGGAACATCTAGAGTCGGTTCATTAAGGGACGGCCGGGTTGTGTCGAGGGATCTACTGAGGAGGTTCATCGCACGCATCCTAATTAACCTCTCTTTAGCGAGCCGTAATCCCTTTGGGGGCCCTCGCGCATCATAAGTGGTGAGAGAAGGTTTTTACCCCCATTTTTTCAAAGGATGTAGCCATGGCAAAGGATATTAGTAAGAACGGAGGCAACCTAATCTGTTCATTTTGCGGCAAAAACCAGGAAGAGGTTCGCAAGCTTGTTGCTGGTCCATCGGTATACATCTGCGATGAATGCGTGGATCTATGTAACGACATTCTCACAGAAGAGCTAGAGGAGGTAACGAGCTCAGCTCCACGCTCGGCAGTTCCAACTCCAAAAGATATCAAGGAAGCCCTCGACGATTACATTATCGGGCAGGATCACGCCAAAAAAGTTCTTTCAGTTGCTGTTCACAATCACTATAAGCGCATTCAAAACAACCGTGTGACAAAGAGCGCGGTGGAGCTTCAAAAGTCCAACATTTTGCTGATAGGACCGACAGGGTCCGGCAAGACCCTTCTTGCGCAGACCCTGGCGCGAGTACTTGATGTTCCATTTACCATAGCAGACGCCACTAGCCTAACAGAGGCAGGTTATGTGGGAGAGGATGTTGAAAATATAATCGTAAATCTCTTGCAGGCGGCCGATTACGATGTAGAGAAAACTCAGCGCGGGATAGTCTATATCGACGAGATCGATAAAATTGCGCGAAAAAGCGATACGCCTTCAGTGACACGTGATGTCTCTGGTGAGGGTGTTCAGCAAGCTCTGCTAAAAATCATCGAGGGTACCAAAGCAAATGTTCCTCCCAAAGGTGGTCGTAAACATCCGCAGCAGGATTTCATTCAGGTGGATACATCCAATATCCTGTTTATCGTCGGCGGTGCATTTGATGGAATCGAGCGTATAATCGGGCAGCGAGTGGGTAAAAAGAGTCTTGGATTCGGCAGCGCAGTGGTTTCGTTAAACGAGAAGCGTGATAACCCACTAAGTGTGCTGGAGACTGAAGACTTGCTTAAATTCGGGATGATCCCGGAATTCATTGGGCGCCTCCCTGTTGTTTCCTGCCTAGATCCGCTCGATAAGGCAGCACTTATTGAAATCCTTTCTCGCCCGAAGAACGCTCTGATCAAGCAGTATCAGACGTTACTGGCGATGGAGGGCGTTGAGTTAACCTTCACCAAAGAAGCTCTCGATGCCATAGCTAATAAGGCGCTTGAGAAGCGTACAGGGGCGCGCGGACTACGTTCGATTATAGAGAGCTGCATGCTTGATGTAATGTATGACGTGCCTAGCAACGCAGGCATTAAGGAGATCGTCATTACCCCTGAAGTGGTGACTGGAATGCAACCTCCTGTGAAGGTGTTTCACAAAGAGGCGCTCGCCGGATAGGGCAGCACATGGCGCAGAGACGTGCCCGCTGTGGCACGTCGATCACATGTTAACTTTATTTACCAGTTATAACAGTACATTGGCTCGCCGGTGAATCAAGTGGGTAGAATTGGCGTGTCCGGCCCTGAGCATGCACGTGCACGTAAACGTGAACGTACCCGAAGAAGTGTGGTCACACGCCCTTAAATGCAAAGTTTAGAAAGCATGGCACCAATCCGTGTAAGCAAAAGCTTTCCGGCGCAATAAACGTCTCAGGGAGAGGTGGCTAAGAGCGTTGAACAAATCAAAGAGGGCACCACACTCCATGACAGACCCTCGTGCAATTTAAGAAATAGCGCCGTTTATCGACTTGTTTGAGCTTGCCAGCACCTTCGGCGGTGTTGAGCACAATAGAAAATGATGCGCGCTTACACTGATCTTGGAGTTCTCCGTTTCCCCTGGGTAGCCGGTCTCGAATCTCAGCCGTTGTGACGAAAAACTCCAGAGCTATGCGGCAGACATCCAATTTTTCATAATCAAGCAGACTACTAGCACTGGTCTCAGAAGTAGCTTTGTAGCGAGGTTGGCGAGATGCGAGGCGAGACGAGGAAATCGAGCGAAAAAAGCGGAGGTGTATCCACTGAGATACCCTCAAGGATTTTTTTGCAAAGTTTGACGGAGTCGCAGCCCGCATCTCGTCAACCGCAGCAGAAGATGATTTTGAGACCAGTTCTAGATATCGACCACCGGGGCACAAAGTTGCTAGATCGGGTACGTTCACGTTCACGCGGAAATTCGCGATTTATCATTGAAAATAATGGGTTATGCCCCATCAGCAGTCATTGGTACCCACTCGATTCCACGAAGAGTCAGCATATTGAGGGTTTGCTGCTGCCGGTATGGGTCCGCTTATTACAGCGATGATTCTCTATTTTTTTGGACAAAATTTAATAGATTTCACCAGATAGCAGAAGCAATTTCAATCTAGCAGCAGATCGTACTTTATGCGATCTCTGCGAACCAAAACCTTAATAGCGCTAACTATTCTTACCACCGCCTGGTGCCCGGTCGTGGTAGCGGAGGCAAATCCTTTTAAATCGACGGTTTCGGGGGATCACACGCAGCTCCGGGCTCTAGTTGCTAAGAGCGCCAAAGAGGGGAGCAAGTTCAAAATAATTAAGTTTCAAGTGCGGAAAGTTTTCGGGATCGGAGCGGTTACTTTGGCATTCAATTCGCGCAAGCTACCAGCTGCGCAAGCTGTTTTTCTAAACGGCTCGCGCTTGGTAAATGACCTGACAGTGCCAACTCTGATGAAGGGATACGCACTCTTAAACCGGACAACAGAACATACCAAGCGTGTTCCCGCAGCGCTTTCTGTAATAAATGGGAAGGTACGAGTTCAGTTCTCTACTCTGCAAGAGTCGCCACAGGCACCGTCACCCAGACTCTATTCTATTACCTGGGGCCTATCAAAAAATGAAAGTGAAGCAGCCCGTGTTGCAATAAAGCAAAACTCAATGTTGCAGGGCAAGCTGTGCGGCACACACGCAAGCAAGCCCGGCGAAGTTCGTGCGCAGCTTTCTTCCAGCGAAGGGCCGACAGTAGTTAGACCGACAACCAAGGCGCGGATAATTACCCTCGCCACAGACGCCGATCACGAGTGGTACAAAAAATATGGGGCCTCCAGTAACGCAGAGATAGCCGCACTTTTAAATGCAGCTGAGGCTATCTTCGAGCGTGATTTGGGCATTAGGTTCGCACTAGTCCGACAGCATGTTTACACCGGGGAATCTCCTTATGTATCGAGTGACTCAACCGAGTTGCTGACTTCATTTGCGCGTAATCCGGCTAATCCAGCCAACTTAGGATTCTCGCCGCTTACGTATGACGAGGATGTTGATGGGAAGTACCTATTTACTGGCAAGGACCTCATAGGAAATGTTGTCGGACTGTCTTATGTAGGAGCAATCTGCTGGTCTTCTAAAAACGCGTACGGGCTAATTCAGGATACAACTCCTGAATTGAATATAACCACCTTTATGCACGAGCTGGGACACACCCTAGGGGCATCACACGACGCTACAGATGCGGTGGGAATAATGTATCCGAATCTCAGTATTAAGCGGCGCTTTTCGGCTATTAGTACGGAGCAAATAAATAGATCGCTTGCGATTAACGGCAAGTGTGTGGCGGAGGAGCTGGTCGGTGCCAATTTGGCTAACGCAACCCTTACTCTCAGGCAGAGGCTGGCAAAGGACCGCAGGTCGCTGTTGCTTACCGGAACGTTGGTATCTAATCTTTCACAACCGCTTCCTGGAGAGATGGTGAAGCTAACTCTCAACAAAAAGATCGTATTTGCTACCACTGATGCCAAAGGAGCTTTCTCCTACCGAGTAAAGCTCTCTGGACTAAAGGTTAAGCGGTTGACAGTTTTTGCCCAGACACTGAACAACGAGACCTCAATACCTGGCGCAATTAAAGTGCAAGTTAGGGCGTAGCCAAGATGCACTCGCCAACTTATGGCGATTTTTTTCCAAAAAATGACTCGTGAGAATCCAGAAGGGCAGCCAGAGGGTCGCTGGAAGCTGGCAAAGCTCCAAGAAGGACCAGGGTCTCGGCAAACAACCGAGCGACTGAGGTGCTGCGTTGCAACGCCTTATCCGCGTGCAGGGCGAGATCAAAATCAGAGAATGTAACTTGGTCAGGTATACCTACCAGTTCCGCCGGGTCGTTGTAACACTCGGCTTCAGCGAAGAGTCGCGCCATTTTTAGAAAAACCTTGCCTTCCAGTAATGGTTGCCTGTGAATTGAGCCCCCGCGATATCTACTCGGTCGGAATGTTAGGCCGAGGGTATCGAGGGCCCCGAGTAGCGACACAAATATGCTGCCCTGGAAAACAGCTAGTTCATTTACAGTCAGGTCACGCGACGCTAGATACCGTGGCATGGAGCGAATCAGCTCAACTCGCGCCCCGTGCATGAAGTCGCAAGGCATATATTGGCGAGCGATATCCTCATCGGATGCTATAGCGAATGAGCCGCGCCGCACCAAATCGATATCGCGCGGAGGGCGCTCAGGACGCTGATGAGCTATCGCTGCAAGACATTCACGAGCAGCGCCACCCTTTAGTCCATAAGGGTATTCAATCGATGTATGGTTAGGCTTGGCCGGACGCGCCTCATTGGAATCTAAATTGGTGAGTGTCAGGTAGCCTTCGGGAGAGGTGCTAATGCCTGTAAATACCTGGCGTAGATGTGCCTCTGCGTCGGTAACCACCCGCCGAGCGAAGTTTAACTTTAAAAGCTCTTCGGCAACGCGTCGCGTTTCCAAGTGTAGCTCGGATGGGGAGCTACTGCCCTTAAGCGAACGATGCCTGAGCGAAAGAGCTGAAGGAGGACGCATTGTGCGGCGGCGTTTTAGTCGCGAAAATTAATGAACTGTAAATCGAGGTCTGTAATGGTCGCACGCATGTGCGCGATAGTGGTTTGTAAATCATCCCTGTTCTTACCTGTTACTCGAACCTGATCGCCCTGAATCTGAGAAGTCACTTTTAGTTTGGTATCTTTGATCATTTTATTGATCCGCTTTCGTTCTTCATCGGAGAGGCCCTGTTTGACGACTACTTTCTGCCGCAGAGTGTCGCCGCCGGCAGGAACAGTATCCTCGAAAGTAATAGATTTTAAGCTAACACCCCGCTTTGAGAGCTTCTGCTTGAGTATCTCCTCCAAAGCCGCCATTCGTAGCTTGTCTGGTCCGTGAAGTTGTATAACGTGATCCTTCTCATGCAGCTCGACAGTCGCGTTTGCATCCTTGAAATCGTAACGAGTCTGTATCTCGCGCTGGGTCTGGTCCACAGCATTTTTAACTTCTTGTATATTTACCTTGGAAACCACATCAAACGACGGCATTACGGCACCTCCTATGTGACAATTAAGGGCCTAGAATATACTGTCCGACCCAATTACTCAGCATAAATTATCGCGATCGGTTGGCTTCTTGCGCTCTCTGCCGCTTCTGGGGGCGCACGGTAGTAAATCGACGCATTAGGTCGCCTGGAAGAATAAGTTTCGTAGTTAGTTGTCCTGAGTGTTGACAATTTCGGTGGCCTCTGGCTAATATCCGCGACCGCTTCGACAGATGGCCCTAAAAAGCCTTCGACAAGCGACTTCGAAAAAAATATTCAAATAGTTAAAAAAGTTAAGATAATCTCTTGACTGAAAAGCTTGAATATCTGAAACTCGAAGGCCTGCCCCGCAGCACGGTTTGTGAAAAAGGGCAGTAAAACAACTAGGTTATGGGTAGAAGCTGTTTAAGTCCTCAAGTCTTACAGCGGCTTGAGGCGAGAGATACAGTTCAAGAATGAACTAAACTCTAAGCTGAAATTTTAATCGACTGACCGAACCGCGAGCAATCGCTAATCTGGTCAGCGTTAAGGTGGAAGCTAGTAAGTGCTGGGCTCAAAATTTATCGTAATCAGGTCGAAGA
>JBKCMS010000131.1:0-4734 GCA_046300175.1 Pseudomonadota bacterium
CCCCAAAAGTGGGTCCAGTTATGTGGGATTTACCCCCCTCTAACTGGGTTCATTTATGTGGGATCCGACCCCCCTAAACTGGTGTCGGTTATGTGGGATCGATCTAGCTAAAACTGGGGTCAGGTATGTGGGACGCAACACCGCTCAAATAGCTCAGCTAGAAGTATTGCTGTGCCCTATAAAAGGTTGCGATGGGTGAGTTCCTCATGTTTCTTGTGGTTTTTGTAAACGCGCTCCGGTCACGTAATCAAGAAACCATGGAGTGCCGTAACAATGCGGCCAGCTCGTTGAATATGACATCAGAATAGTTCGCGAATCTAAAAGGTAAGTGATGAAGAGAGTATCTCACGCCGAAGTATCTGGATAGCAAATGGCAGCCGGTGAATCTCAACAATAATTTAAAACCACCATCCGATATAAAAGCAGACAGGAGCCAAACTCACACATACCAGTAGCCTCCTTTGAGCACAAAGAAATCCTCTAGCTCTTGTTCCCGTAGAGACTTGATATCTCGTAAGGCTAGAAGGGTGTTTCGGTAGTTTATCAGGGCAGGATACACCGCACCAGGACTTTGATTACACAGCATCTTAGCTTTAAGCAGAGGACCATTCGCATCATACCAGATATGCGCGATCAACTTAACTTGCGACGCCTCGAAGCTTTTAGAGTACTGGACAAAGTAGAGGGCGCACTTGCTCATACTGATACCAGGCCAGGGTTCTACAGAACTCCCGTATTAGTAGCTACAAAGGACAAAGTTTGGGAGCGACTGGTGGGGTGTTATGTTTGGTGGGGGATCTGCCAGCAGGTGCCAAGATGGTCAAAAGCAATAGTAGCCTGGATGCTACCCGAATGAGCATTGGACATGTAGAAAGTGTTCATTGGAGACGGCAACTTAGGGCCGGGACCCGAGGGGTTTTTTGTAAGGCGGCCTGTATCACTTGTTGATACAGGCCCGTGTCTTCGGCACCAGGCTATGCCAAAGTAATTTATAGTGAAGCGAAGACCCTGAGCCAATCGACCATGAGTCCTTTGCTGCCTGTTCACAGAGGCATATCGAGGCAAGTTCATTTTGGCGCTCAGCGTACTCCTTAAAAGTTCTGAAAGGAGCGACGCAGAAAATGGAAATGGACTCGAGTTCCCGAATGCGAGTTAGTGCTTTCGATGTTCGCGCTCTCTGCCATTGAAAACGCTTGTCTTCGGGCGTGGTTCTGACATAAAACTTTAGAATTATATGTGCATCGAATAAATGCAAAAGAGCGGAGCCTATGGGGCCACGCAAGGAGAATTGATGTCAACACAGCGCTATTCCGTTACTCCGCACTCCATTGAGACGCTCCTGACCTGGGTAAAGTCGGGCGAGATTGCCATCCCTGAAATTCAGCGCCCTTTTGTATGGGACGCCACCAGAGTCCGAAACCTGCTTGATTCGCTGTATCAGGGCTACCCCGTCGGCTACTTAATCGCCTGGCGCAATCCGACCGTGCGCTTGAAAGACGGCACATCATCGGCGGGCAAGCGCATACTGATCGACGGGCAACAGCGCGTAACGGCGCTCATGGCGGCGCTGCTTGGCCAACAAGTCTTGACCAGGGACTATGAAACCACCCGCATTCGCATCGCCTTCCATCCTATTCAGGGAAAATTTGAGGTGGCGAATCCGGCGATCCAAAAGGACGCCGCGTGGATCGGCGACATTGCCGACTTGTTTTCGCCCAACGCCAAGCTGTTGCAGATAACCAAGGCTTACACGGAAGCCAACCCAGGCGTCGATGAAGATGAGATGTTCGGCACTCTTGAACGCTTGCGGAAGATCATCAACAACCATGTCGGCGTCATCGAACTTGCCGAAGATCTGGACATCGAGACTGTGACCGAAATTTTTATCCGGGTAAACTCGGCGGGCGCGACGCTTTCACAAGCGGATTTCGCCATGTCCAAGATCGCAGCAAATGAGACCCACGGGGGGAACCTGTTGCGAAAAGCCATAGATTATTTCTGCCATCTGGCCGTCGCGCCGGATTTCGCCGCCAGCATTGAGAAGAACGATCCGAAATTCGCCGCGTCAGAATACTGGCACAAGATCAAGTGGCTCAAGGACGCCAACGACGATCTCTATGATCCGGCCTATACCGATATGCTGCGCGTCGCCTTCACCTCGCAATTTAAGCGCGGAAGGTTGCAAGACCTTGTGGCCTTGCTGTCGGGGCGCAATTTCGAGACGAAGCAATATGAGGACGTCATCGCGGAGCAAGCCTTCGCAACGTTGAAAACGGGCGTTCTGGACTTCATCAACAAGACGCATTTCGACCGGATGACGATGATCTTGCGGTCGGCTGGCCTTGTCACAAATGACCTGATCGGAGGACGCAACGGCGTGAACTTCGCCTATATCGTCTATCTGCGCGGTAGGGCGGAAAACTTGCCCGCCTCAGAACTCGAAAGGCTGGTGCGGCGCTGGTATGCCATGTCCATCCTTCGCGGGCGCTATGCCGGCAGCCCGGAAACCGCCTTCGATGTCGATATCCGCCAGATAGACGCGCAAGGTTTGGTGAAATACGCGGAAGCTGTCATCGCCACGGAGTTGCCGGCGACTTTTTGGACCGGGATGCTTCCGCAGTTGATGGATACCTCGGCCTCCAGCAGTCCCTACTTTATCGCCTACAAGGCCGCGCAAGCTAAGCTGGGAGATCGAGGATTTCTGTCGCGCGACATTACGGTGCGCGACTTGTTGCTGAACCGCAGCGATGTCCACCATGTCTTTCCACGCAATCATCTGAAAAAGAACGGATTACAGCGTGGACGATACAACCAGATCGCCAATTTCGTTCTGGCGCAAAGCGAGATCAACATAGCTATAGGCGACTTAGCGCCGGAAAAATATTTCGCCTTGCTACGGGAACAGGCGAACGGAGGAAAGAAGCGTTTTGGCGGCATCGACAACAAAGCCGAATTGCTTGCCAACTTTCACGAGAATTGCATTCCCGAAGGTCTGTTGGCTGGAACACTGACAGATTACGATGATTTTCTGTTTGAGAGGCGCAAGCTGATGGCCCAGAAGATAAAAACTTGGTTCGAGGGGCTTTGATCGGAATATTAGACTTTTGAGGGTGACAAAGCGACAGTCAGCTGCCGCAGCTTGAGGACTTCATTGCTCGTAACTTTATATAAGTTGAGCCGTGTTTGGGATGGATTAATGTCAAGAATTGGGAAGTCTATCGGGTACCCTAAAGCCACGCGAACCGAGATAGGTTTTCGATATCGATGAACTAGCTTAGTTCGAAGCGTTATCAGAGGTGCTAGAGGTTTCTCGTCTCGAGTAGAACCTGTATCACCAGATGAGTCACGTCCTGGACAGACTAACTGATCAATGATTAAGTCTCCGCGATTAGCGCAGGGTGCGTCTGAATAGTTCGTCCAGGAGATTAGAAACATGCGAAAGTTAGCAGCCTCTTTACTTATTTCGACGATAGTAGCGTGCGGAGGAGGTGGAGGAGAAACCGGTAATGACAGTGCCGCATGCAATATAATCGGCCTTAATGCGAAGGTAATCAACGGAACAACGTGCCAGGAGAGTCTGAATTCATCGGTTGTCAGGCTCGCTCAATTCGGAAGCGCTGGTGATTTTCAGGGAGTGTTCTGTACGGGAGTGATGATTGCTCCAAGGACGGTGCTAACCGCGGCGCATTGCGCTGGCGCATTTGGTTCTGGAACCGTCGCTGCAATCGCAGGGGATCCGGGAAATGTAAGAACCAGCCGTGCTAGCACATTCTCAATAGCTCCTGGTTTTCGCCGAGGCGAAGACAGACTGTTTGATGACGTGATGATTGTAAGATTAGTCGAGGACCTTTCGATTCCGGTAATGCCAGTTCTATTATCACGATCAGTAGATGTTGGTGAGCCAGGCTATGTTTTCGGATACGGTACGACAGTTGTGGGAAGTGGGGCAGATCCGGAACAAGGATTAGAGCTTCAGGGTGGTACAATGACTGTTCGTGAAGTCACATCTAACCACATTTTTGTTTTGTTTGATGGAAACGTCAATGTATGCAACGGAGACTCAGGGGGTCCGTTAATCGTTTCAGCTAATGGGCAGCCCGCAGTGGCAGGAATCGTCTCCCAAGGTAGTAAGCCAGGATGTGCTGAAGGTGATGTCACTACCTTCACCAATCTCCAAAGCTCATCAGTACTACCATGGCTTGCAAGAGAAGCGCCGAATGCAGCAATCCGCAGCCTAACGAGTGATGATGCGATTGAGAGTACTGAAGTTGATGCAGACGAGAGTCTCCCGCCTCAAGAATCAGAAACTAGTCGATAGGGCTGTAACTTGCAGCATTATTAATGGCCTATACAAGGCGGCTACCTATTAGGAGCACAAACGGAATATGAGTAAGAAAAGTTTTTCCGACAGGCTATCGCTGTTTACTGGAATTGGGAAAAAGGCATTTGCGGCTCTGATTGTAATCGTCTGCTTTTCGGGATGTGGCCCCAAGGGTCCAAGTTTCTATCAAATCGAGAAAACTTTACCAAGTTTGCAACCTAGCTACGGGAGACTTTACTTTCTTAATACCTCCAGTAAGGAGGCCAGGCTCGCAATCGATAAAGAGTCGATTAGTAAGTGTCGGTCAGGAGCGTTCTTCTGGGAGGATATTCAGGTCGGGACTCATGAGGTAACTGCGGATACTTGGGGAGATCTGGGAGCGTGGTATCAGAAGATAGAAGTGATGGCCGGAC
>JBKCMS010000132.1:0-12132 GCA_046300175.1 Pseudomonadota bacterium
TTTTGCCCCTCAAAATAACTAAGCCGGGGTTATCACCAGGAGGCGTCTGATGCGAATTACCGATATCTGCAAGAATGCGGAGAGAGCACTGAATCGATTTGCCATTAAACAGTTCCCTTAAAGATTTCAGACTCTGGCTAAATGTCTCACTTGCATTTGTGAAAGTACCAAATACTACTTGAAACGGAACCACATCATGTCTTAGTACGTACGGCGAACGCTGCAATGTAGGGACTACATCCGGGGTACCACTGGAGTGTAACAGCCGCGTTAAATAATCGGTACAAGCGCGAGCTGCATTTTTATTAGTCTCTAAATACAAATCATTAGAATTTATCTTAGTGGCCATATTCATCCTGGCGTCTACATCCATAGAGTCTACACACTCACGCGCATAGCTCATTGACCTGAGCTCGTATATAGATTGTTAATTTCGAGATGCTCGATATCTCAAACCCCTGAATCCTACCCGACCCCGATTCGCTAATCAATTAACCCGGTTTTTCGCCCGTGAATACTCGTTTTTGATTGACTAGGAGTGTGTTTTCACTGTAGTGTAAAGGAATGTTCGCTATCAAAAACGTGCCAGAAAGTTTTCGCTTCTTCTCTACATCATCCTGGTGGGCGTAAGCCCACGGTATTTCTGGTGGGCATAAGCCCACGGTATTTCTGGTGGGCGTCAGTCCACACACCTGTTCCTCTCTTTACTTATAGTTGTTATTTTTCGTTATGGTCGCTGTTTTAGTGATTGCTCTGCACTCGGCAGCAAAAATTGCTTTGCGGCGTCGGAAACGTTTTTGAGTAGGCTTTAGTATTGCAAGAATTTCAAGCCTTGCCAGTATTACCAGTATCACACCATGCGTATTTCCCCATCCTGCACTACCATTGCTCTTGACCTAACTGCGCCAGCCGCTGTTTATCTTAGACTTCGAGATCGTTTTTCTCGGGTGTTTCTCTTTGAAAGCTCCGATTATCACGGTCCCGGCGATTGTAGGTCGTTTATCTGCTGCGATCCTATCGCCGAGTGTGTTGTCGATAATGGAAGCTGCTCGATGCGCTTTGGATCCCACCAAAGCGAACCATACAAAGTGGAACAGGCAACAGGTCTGTCGGAAGCGCTGGCTCGATTTGCTGAAGGCATAGTAGTTCAAGAGTCATCAACTAGGCTCCCTAAGGGAGTCACACCGGGGATTTTTGGATACATATCCTGGTCTGCTATTCCATACCTAGAGCAGATTACCTTTAAAAGTGCGACATCCGATCGGTTTCGTATACCAGAGCTGCACTTTACCCTTTTTCGTTACGTAGTGGCGTGTAATCCCTTTAAGGGAGAGGCATACCTCCTAGAGAATAAAATCGACGGCGAAGATCGTGATCCGAAAGCTCACAGCGATTTCATTCGTGCTGCCCTTAAAGATAGCGTACGAGTACACTCGTTTAAGAAGGTAGGAGAGGAGCAGTCTGTTCAGAGCGATCAGCAGTTTCTTGATCTTGTAAAGACCTGTAAACAACACATCGCCCGCGGAGATGTGTTTCAGATAGTTCCATCGCGACGCTATCATCAAGGATTCGAAGGGGATGATTTTCAGGTCTACCGTGCGCTCAGGACAATTAATCCATCTCCATATCTTTTCTACTGTGACTACGGGCGTTATAGACTTCTCGGTTCATCCCCAGAGGCTCAGATATCAATAGTTGATGGGCAGGCAGGAATCTTCCCGATAGCAGGAACCTACGCGCGTACTGGAGATGATGAAGCTGACCGAATTAAGGCGGCGCAACTGCTAGAGGACCCCAAAGAGAATGCAGAGCACTGTATGCTGGTTGATTTGGCACGAAACGATCTGAGTCGTCACTGTAGTGGCGTGCACGTCGCAGCCTATCGAGAGACGCACTTTTTTTCGCACCTAATTCACCTTGTCTCGAAGGTATTGGGGAACCTGCCCGAGCGATCTCTAAGGTCCGTGCTGCAAGTGGTCTGCGATACCTTTCCGATAGGTACGGTATCTGGAGCACCTAAACACCGAGCGATGCAAATTCTCGATCGCAATGAACCACACAGTCGCGGTTTCTATGGAGGTTGTATCGGTTTCATTGGATTTAATGGCGATGTAGTTTTAGGAATATTAATTCGCTCGATTTTGAGTGTCGATCGAACTCTTGCGTACCAAGCAGGTATGGGAGTGGTGTCTGATTCAGTTCCAGAGTCGGAGTTGGCTGAGGCGCATACCAAGTTACGCGCAATAAGAGCTGCGATTGAGAAGGCGCAAAGCTTGATAGGGGGATGATAATGGATATTTTACTGATCGATAATTACGATTCGTTCACCTATAACTTGGTTCACATGCTTCGTGCCGATTCTAATGTGACTGTAACAGTTAAACGAAATGACCAAGTCACGCTTGAAGAAGTATCGCGCTTCTCGAAGATAGTGCTCTCCCCGGGCCCAGGTATCCCATGTGAAGCCGGCCTTATGCCTGAGATAGTTCGTCAATTCGGAGCAACTAAGACGATTTTTGGTGTCTGTCTTGGTCATCAATGTATCGGCGAAATATATGGAGCAAAGCTAAAAAATATCGCAGCGCCCATTCATGGAAAGGCAACCCCGATACGACGTATCGTACAAGATGATCCGATCTTAACTGGCCTACCTGATGTGATCGAGGTTGGTCGCTACCATTCTTGGGTAGTTGATCGCGATGGATTCCCTGATCAATGTCTTCAAGTGACGGCAGTTGATGAATCAGGTGAGATAATGGCTCTGCGTCACCGAGAGCATCGAGTCTACGGAGTGCAGTTTCACCCTGAGTCGATCTTAACCCCGTGCGGAGCGGCAATGATGGAGAATGTTATCCGCTTATGAGCACCGTCTCTGTAAGGGAAATCGTAGCAGGCAGGCCACTCTCTGTCGAAGAGAGCCGGCTTCTTATGCATGACATCGTACTAGGGGTGGTTCAACCCGCTCAGGTAGCAGCGGTGCTTACGGCCTTAGCTATTCGCGGCTTTGATGTCGATATTCTTGATGGATTCACCGTTGCGGCTCGCGAATTAGCACTACCGTTAGAGCTGGCAGCTTCTGACCTTATAGATGTCTGTGGTACAGGCGGAGATGGAAAAAGTACCTTTAATATCTCCACGGCCGTGGCGTTTGTTCTCGCCGGTGCTGGATATCGAGTTGCCAAGCACGGTAATGTAGCTGTGTCGTCAGCGTGCGGCTCGTCGAATGTATTGCAGGCGCTGGGAGTAGAGTTGTCGGGTAATCCTGATCACTTAAAACGATCTCTGGACCGACATGGGGTATGTTTTATCCATGCACCACTTTTTCACCCAGCTTTTAAGCACGTTGCTTCGATTCGTCAGCAACTAGGATTTCGCACGATATTTAATGCGTTGGGGCCACTAATTAATCCCGCGGTTGTTGCTTATCGCTACAGCGGTGTCTATAGCCTAGAGCTACAGAGGATTTACTCGTACCTTCTTACTCGCAGGGGTGAGCGGTTTGCAGTGGTTCATGCTCTCGATGGTTACGATGAGATATCACTCACTGGTTCAGCGCGGGTTTTAGCTGAGTGCGGCGTCTGGGAGCTTGCGGCTGGTGATTTTGGTGTAGCAACAGTTCAACCGAATCAGATAGCTGCACCCTCAACATTAGCAGAGAGTGCAAAGCTGATTGAATCCGTACTAAGCGCTGAGTCCACTGGCACAGAGAGAGAGTACGCACAGCAGCGGGATGTAGTAATCGCCAACGCAGCGACGGCACTTTGGTGCTTTGAGGGGGCTAATCGAGATCTCTCGCACTATGTTGCTGTCGCACGCGAATCACTTGAATCCGGTAAAGCACGCCGCGTTCTTGAAGGATGTAGGTCGGTTTAAGTAAAGAGGGATATTAGGATGGCAACTGTGCTTGATTCAATTATCGCAGCAAAATATCGAGAAGTGGCGGAGCGACGGGATCTCGTGCCGATTAAGAGACTCGAAAAAGAGTTGTATTTTTCGGGACAGCCAGTTTCGCTTGTGTCGTATCTGCTAAGGGATGATCTTGTTGGTATAATCGCTGAAATAAAACGAAAGTCGCCCTCAAAAGGCATTATCAGACAGCATATCTCGGTTGAGGAGCTATCGGTCGGATATATGCAAGCGGGAGCATCTGCACTATCTGTGCTTACTGATAGCCAACATTTCGGTGGCAGCTCAGAGGACTTAATGGTCGCTCGGCGCTGTAATTTCGCGCCTATCTTACGCAAGGATTTTATCGTCGATGAGTATCAGATAGTTGAGTCAAAAGCTATCGGGGCAGATGTGGTATTGCTAATAGCAGCTGCTCTACCACAAGAGCAGTGTGCAGCTCTGGCGCGATGCGCGCGGTCTTTGGGGCTTGAGGTGCTACTAGAGGTACACTCAGAAGAGGAGTTAGCGACGCACTACAACGGAGATATATCACTTGTGGGGGTAAACAACAGAGACCTACATACTTTTAATGTTTCGCTTGAGTGTAGCGAGCGAATAATTGCAACTATTCCTGAAGGTGTGATTGCTGTAGCAGAGAGCGGCATTACATCTCCGGAGCAGGTGACAGAGTTGCGTAAGGCTGGTTACCGTGGATTCCTGATTGGAGAGGCGTTTATGAGGGATGCTGAGCCGGCCCTCTCATGTAAGCGGTTCATCGAGCGGGTAGAGGGGTATCGTCATGGCTAGAAAAATTCTGATCAAGGTGTGTGGGATGCGAGAGCCTGATAATACTCTGGCTATCGCACGCCTAAAACCCGATTATCTGGGGTTTATTTTCGTCCCCGGATCACCACGCTACGTCGAGCCATCGTTACGCGATGGACTCATAAGGAGCATTCCGGTGGAGACTAGGACTGTAGGAGTGTTCAGAGACGCGGAGCTGGACGAGGTAATTGATATAGCTAGACGCTTTAACTTTGCCGCAATTCAGCTGCACGGTGGTGAGGATAGTGAATATATCACCAGATTCAAGGATCGTATGCCGAGCTGCCACGTCTTTAAAGCTGTCTTGCTAGGTTCTGGAGCGCACGAGCTTGATAGCCTACCTCAAGGCGCAGATTTGTATGTATTTGATGGGGCACATCCCGGAAGCGGAGAGGGTTTTGATTGGGGAGTGCTTAAGGACTATCGAGGTGAGACCCCATTCTTTTTGGCTGGCGGAGTGGGAGTGCATAGTGTCGAGCAGGTACATCGGTGTGCTCAGGTGCACCGTCAGTGCTTGGGAATTGATTTAAACTCAAAAGTGGAGACGCGCGCGGGCGTAAAGGATTTAGCCGCGGTGCGTCAGGTAATCGAAGGAGTTAGAAGATGAGCGATGTAGTGTCAGCAGATGGTTTTTTCGGAGAGTTCGGAGGCGCATACGTGCCAGAGATGCTTTATCCGAATGTGCGCCAGCTTCAAGAGTGCTACATTAAAATTATCGAGAGTGCGGATTTTCAGCGGGAATTTCAGGCATTACTCGCTGATTTTGCTGGTCGTGCTACTCCACTCTTCAGTGCGAAGCGGCTTTCGCAGCAGGTAGGAGCTGAGGTGCTACTTAAACGTGAGGATCTGTTACACACAGGCTCTCACAAGATTAATAATACGATCGGTCAGATATTACTGGCTAGGCGACTTGGACGCTCTCGCATTATCGCTGAAACCGGAGCTGGGCAACACGGAGTAGCTACGGCAACGGTGTGCGCACTTGTGGGACTCCCGTGCGTAGTTTACATGGGAGCTGTCGATATCGCTCGGCAGGCGCTTAATGTCGCTCGTATGCGTATGCTAGGAGCCGAAGTATGCACGGTGACAAGCGGTAGTCAGACCCTTAAAGATGCAACGAATGAGGCGATGCGGGACTGGATCGCTCATCCGCATGATACGCACTATATCATCGGCTCAGTTGTTGGTCCTCACCCGTTCCCCGATATGGTGGCGCGCTTTCAGTCGGTGATCAGCCGAGAGTTACTAGACCAGTGCAGCCAGCAAGGCGGACGCAAGCCCACACATGTGGTGGCCTGCGTTGGTGGTGGTAGTAACGCTATGGGCGGATTCTATCATTGCCTATCAGACCGAGATATCGCGCTGATCGGAGTAGAGGCGGCCGGGTGCGGGCTTGAAAGCGGAAAATCGGCTGCCACAACAGCTCTTGGAAGGGCTGGTGTATTACACGGAAGCCGCACGATTTTCATGCAGACGAAAGATGGTCAGGTCGAAGAAGCGCACTCAGTGTCGGCAGGGCTCGATTATCCCGGTATCGGACCCCAGCACGCGCACCTATGGCAGACTGGTAGAGTGAAGTACGTTAGTGTGACTGATAAGGAAGCTCTTAGTGCGGCAAAATTGCTTGCTCGTACAGAGGGAATTATTCCCGCGCTTGAAACAGCCCACGCTATTGCAATCCTAGAGCGGCTCAAACTAAAAGCCACGGACCGAGTAGTGGTAATCCTATCGGGTCGCGGTGATAAAGATATGACAACCTATCTAGAAATGGTTTCAACATAGGAGTGATATGAGTGTCCAAGAAAATATCGTCGATCGATTTGTAAGATTGCCGGAAAAACGCTCACTTTCGATATTTTTTACCGCCGGCTATCCGCGCCTGCTGGATACGGTACCGATTCTCAAGCAGCTCAGTGCCAGCGGTGTGGACATGGTAGAGATAGGCTTTCCTTTCTCTGACCCGATCGCTGATGGGCCAACAATACAAGAGAGCAATCGAATTGCCATCGATAATGGCATGACACTAGAGGTGCTCTTTGAGCAGCTTAGGGAGATGCGGGCGCACACCGATATACCGATCCTCTTGATGGGTTACCTCAATCCGGTGGAGCAGTACGGGGTTGAGAGGTTTCTGTGTGATACAGCGGCCTGTGGTGCCGATGGGGTAATTCTACCCGATATGCCTTTTGAGCTATACACTGCGCGATACAGGCCGCTATTTGTGAGATACGGCGTGCGACCGGTGTTTTTAGTTACGATTCGCACCCCAGTTGAGCGAATCCGTGCATTTGATGCAGAGGCTCCGGCCTTTCACTACCTGCTGTCATCGGATGCGGTGACAGGCGGAGACGTATCTGTATCAGTCGATCGAGATGCTTTTTTTAAGCGTGTTTCAGAGATGGGATTGAAACGTCCGCTATTTGTGGGATTTGGAGTGCGCGACAAAGCGAGCTTTGATGCAGTCACCACACACACTCGTGGGGCAATAGTAGGAAGCGGCTTTCTTAATGCCATCAAGGCTCTTCCGGTATCAAGTGCTGATCATCGTTCGAGTGATGTGGGCCATGATGACATTATAGGGCGATATATCAGAGGAATTCGGTGACGGTATGATTATAACAGTGAGTCAAGAAGCCACAGAGGCGCAGGTAGCCGCTATCAGCGCGCAGCTTCGTGGATTTGGAGCGACAGTGAGTTCCGTCACCACACAGGCCGGTCGCTATATAGTCGCTCTCGGAGGTAAGGAATTCGATATTCGAGCAGTTGGTCACCTACCTGGAGTTAGTGATGCACACTACGTACGTGATGCTTATCAACTCGTATCGCGACAGTGGAAGGTAAAGCCGACGGTTATAGATTTAGGAGATGGCATCAGTATCGGGGGCGGTGGTCATCAGATCATTGCTGGCCCTTGCTCGATAGAGGGTGAGGAGCAGGTGAAAGCCGATGTGGTGCGTTTAAAGTCCCTTGGGGTGAAGATCATGCGAGGAGGTGTTTTTAAGCCGCGTAGCTCGCCGTATTCCTTTCGAGGACTTGGTCTCCCTGGACTCACTATGTGGTCGCATCATGCCAGAGAGCACGGTATTAAGATAATTACTGAAGTGCTAGATGCGAGTCAGATAGAGGAGATGTACCCCTATGTCGATATATTTCAAGTAGGTGCTCGTAATTCACAAAACTTTACTCTACTTGATGCTTTGGGACGCATCGATAAGCCGGTGTTACTCAAGCGTGGTATGTCTGGCACTCTTGAGGAGCTACTTCAGTCGGCTGAGTACATATTTTCAAACGGCAACGAAAAGATAATGCTGTGTGAGCGCGGTATTCGAACATTTGAAAAAGCGTATCGAAACGTACTCGACCTCAATGCAGTGCCGTACCTCAAGGATAAATCGCATCTACCGGTTGTTGTCGATCCATCCCACGGAGTTGGTGTGCGCAAATACGTTGCGCAGATGGCATTGGCAGGGGTGGTGGCCGGTGCAGATGGAACCCTGCTTGAGGTGCATGATAGGCCTGAGGAGGCCAAGTCGGATGCGGCACAAACTCTTAGTTTCAGTGATGCAGAGGAACTTCTTAACCGAATGCGGGGAATCGTTGCGGGTAAGTAACGGTGTGTTTGCAGGTAATCAATAGAGGGGTGTCCTGTTGTAATGTGCGTGCTAAGCTCGCAGGTGCATGAAGAGTGTTTTGTTCATACCGGTCTTTAACCAAATTAATGAGCTTCCTCGGGTACTTGCCGAGCTACGCGAGCAGCCATTGGCGTGCAGCACAGTGCTCCTAGTCAATAATGGCTCAAATGACGGGTCAGAGAAGCTGGTTCGAGAGAGTGGCTACGAATACCTAGATCTGCCCGAGAACTTGGGGGTTGGATACAGTTTCATTAAGGCAACTGAATGGGCCCTAGATAGGGGCTACGAAATATTTGCTGTTATAGCGAGCAACGGTAAAATGCTTCCACGTGAATTATCGCGTGTGCTTGACCCGATAGCTCGTGGAGAGGCTGATTATGTAACTGGCAGTCGGTTTCTACCGGGGGGCGACTCGCCAAACCTTCCATCTTTTCGCCGATTGAGTATCCCTCTGGTTGGCCTTCTGGTTCAAATGTTGTACCTAAGGCGTCTAACTGATGCTACCTGTGGGTTTAAAGCTTATCGATTGAGCCTTTTCAATCGAGCCCAATTTGATTGGCGTTCGCCTTCACTTTACACATATGGTTTTGAATACTACCTGTATGGAAAGGTAATCCGCGACGGAAGAATACGATGGATGGAAGTTCCGATAACAATGAGGTATCCAGGTGGAAAAGCTCCTTACTCAAAGATCAAACCCTTCAAGGGCTGGTATGATATGTTGAAACCATGGATAGTTGCGCGATTTGATGGCTTGGGCTTTACCCCCCAAGCATAGCGATAGAACCCGGCAGGAGTAGCACAGATGAATCAACCGAGGCTTTTACAGGTAGGTATAAAAGACGTTGAGTGTGGTGCTGATGTTACGATAATTCAACCCAGCAACATATACGGCTGTCAGCTTGATGATGGGGTTTTCGTCGGGCCCTTTGTCGAGATTCAGAAGGGGGTTCGAATCGGTAAACGTACCCGGGTTCAATCTCACACATTTATCTGCGAAGGAGTTGATGTTGGCGATGATTGCTTTATAGCTCACGGAGTCATGTTCGTTAATGACCTATTTAAACAGGGGAGTCCATCGCGCAATCCGAGCGATTGGAAACGTACTCGTATCGGCAATCGTGTGGCTATCGGATCGGGTGCAACCATACTGCCGGTCAATATTTGTGATGGTGTGGTGATAGGAGCAGGGGCTGTTGTCACCAAAAATATCGATCGACCGGGTATCTACGCCGGCAATCCAGCTACGTTTCGTCGAGCGGTATAGAACAGTAATTGCGCTTTAGTGAGACCCTCGATATGCAATCAACGCCAACTCAACATAGCTCGCAGCTCTCAGGGCTTATAACTCTTAGCAAGCCCCGCATCCTTGTGATGGTGGTACTGATGACAGCAGCTGGGTATTTCCTGGGTGTGCAAACAATTGAACCGTATTGGACATTCTTTGCTACACTAATAGGCACCGCGGTGAGCTCGGCGGGAGCAGCGGCACTTAATAACTATCTTGAGCGGGATTGCGATCTTGAGATGAATCGCACCAAATCACGCCCTATTCCAGCAGGTATTGTGACTCCAGAGTTGGCACTTACTTATGGATGGGTGATGGCGTTGTTGGGAGTGGCGATCCTGGTTTGGCAGGTGAATCTACTCACCGGGTTTCTTTCGCTCCTGACCACATTTCTCTACGTTGCGGTTTACACGCCGATGAAAAGGATATCGTGGTGGAATACCGTTATCGGGGCAGTGCCGGGAGCTCTACCGCCGATGGGTGGGTGGGCGGCAGCAACCGGAGAGGTTGGTCTAGGCGCCTGGATCGTATTTCTTATACTTTTTGTTTGGCAGCATCCACACTTCTACGCGATCGCCTGGATGTATCGCGATGATTATGCGCGGGGTGGTTTTAAAATGTTGCCGGTAGAATATCCCGATGGCATCCGAACCTTTCGTCAGATAATCGGATTCTCAATATTACTTATTCCAGTATCCCTTATGCCGTATTACTATGGCATGGCAGGAGAAGTGTATGGAATTGGCATGCTTTTTCTAGGGCTTGGTATGCTTGCAATTGGTATTAAAGTGTGGCGCTCGCATTCAGTTAGCGATGCACGCACTCTGCTTCAAGCCAGCGTTCTCTATCTTCCTCTTTTTTTCGCGTTAATTCTGTGTGATAGCAATCTTTAGAGAAAACTTTTTGACTTGCTTGGGTAAGCATGGCGAAACGGCCCGTTGAAAATATCCCGTCGAGAAGCTTAAGTGATAAAGAGCGTAAAGTCGCATCTATAGCCCTTCACAAAGCAAACGCTCCGATCGCAGAGATAGCCAAGCTTTCTGGGCTCACTCAGAGCGTTGTTCGGCACACGATTGACAAATTGCTTCAGCGTCGAATTCTGATGCGGCAAACCTACATCGATGTCTACCGTCTTGGCTTGTCGTATTCGACCCTCTTTTTCTCACTAGTGCCTAGCTCTAAGAGAGACACGACTCGTTTGATTAACTACCTCAAAAACTCGCCGCGAATATCCTATTTTGTGGCTCTTGGAGGGGACTTCGACTTCTGTGTCGATATATGCGTTCGTGAGACCGTTGAACTCTTGGATTTTATGCAGGAGCTCTCAGCCGAATTTGGTGCTCTCTTTAACACCAAGGCACATCATTCAATCATATCTCTAGTCGATTATGCGATTGATATGAGTGGTAATGCTAGAAGAACTCAAAAGCCGATGGGCTTTGGTCTATGCCATGGGCAGCGGGTTGTTATCGACCAGACCGATCATGAGCTGTTATCACTGATGTCGAATTGCCCCGAACTCGAAAACGGGGAATTGGCTCGACAGCTTGGGTTGTCTAGCTCGACATTGTACTACAGGATACAGAAGCTCGAAAAAGCCGGGGTTATTTGCGGTTATCGGTACTTTGCTGATGTATCGGCGTTCGGACTTCAGTCGTTCGTTCACTGCGTTTACTTGCGTGGATTATCAAAGAAGCTGAGAAGTCTATTAATCGAGTTTTGTGAGCAAACGCCGTGCATAAACTACCATCTTGAATGTGCTGGAAGTTGGGATTTTGAGTTTGGAAGTTGTGTCTATACCGCCCATGAAGTGATGGCTGTAGTTCACGATATTCAGCATCGATTCGGTAGCGCAATCGCAAAAGTAAACACGATTCCGCTGTTTCTTTACCACAAGGTATCCAAGTATCCGTTCCCACGTACCTGGCCAAAGCAGAAGGTCTTTGGATGCTGATAGATGATAGCTCTGATAAACCTAACCTCATTTATCTCAGGCCCGCGCGAGTGGTTTTTGAAAAAAATAACTCGTAATAGCAGAGCGAGCGCAATCTTAGCTTACCCAAGTTGCGCCGCAGAAGACAAAAAGACTCTGGCTGCAGCGCGGGACTGTCTAGTTGCTGATGAACGTAGGACTAGAGAGTGGTAAATGTACATGATCCCACCGATGTTGTCATAGGGGAGAGGGCCTCGATTAATGCTCAATCGACAAACGCTCTGCTAAAAAAACTGGAGCAAAAAACTTAACCACTCACCAGCTTTTTAGGTTGTGGTTCGAGCTTTGTCCATAAATAGTGCTAATTGTTGATCGTTCTTTATTGGCTAGAGCAGGTCATGCATACATCATGCACCCGCTATAGTGTTCTCCAAAAGTCCGTAGCGAAATCCCGAGTTTTGGAGAACGCTATCGATTCGCGGATGCGAATCAAAACAACAACCTATAGTGATGTCCAGCAAAAGCCTTGCCAGTTTTACTGGCACGGACTTTTGCACATCACTATA